>JANOBJ010000257.1:0-7100 GCA_031411575.1 Betaproteobacteria bacterium
CTTCACCGACGACACCGCAACGCTGACCAAGCTCAAGGGTGAGCCCGCCGTGCTGATCGTGGCGCCGCTGTCGGGCCACTACGCCACCCTGCTGCGCGACACGGTGCGCACCATGCTCAAGGACCACAAGGTCTACATCACGGACTGGAAAAACGCGCGCACGGTGCCGCTGGAGCAGGGCGAGTTCCACCTGGACGACTACGTCAACTACGTGCAGGAGTTCATCCGCCACCTGCAGGGCATCTACGGCAATTGCCACGTCATCAGCGTATGCCAGCCGACCGTGCCGGTGCTGGCGGCGGTGTCATTGATGGCCAGCCGCGGCGAGACCACCCCGCTGACCATGACCATGATGGGCGGCCCGATCGACGCGCGCAAATCGCCCACGGCCGTCAACAACCTGGCGATGAACAAGAGCTTCGAGTGGTTCGAGAACAACGTGATCTACCGAGTGCCGCAGAACTTCCCGGGCGCGGGCCGCCGCGTCTACCCCGGCTTTTTGCAGCACACGGGTTTCGTCGCGATGAACCCCGATCACCACGCCAAGAGCCACTACGACTACTTCAAGGACCTGATCAAGGGCGACGACGCGGGCGCCGAAGCGCACCGCAAGTTCTACGATGAGTACAACGCCGTGCTCGACATGGACGCCGACTACTACCTGGACACCATCAAGGTGGTGTTCCAGGATTTCGCATTGGTCAACGGCACCTGGGATGTCAAGGGCGTGGACGGCCGCACCGAGCGCGTGCGCCCGCAGGACATCACCACCACGGCGCTGTTCACGGTGGAAGGCGAACTGGATGATATCTCCGGCTCCGGCCAGACCGAGGCCGCGCACGCCCTGTGCAGCGGCATTGTCCACAAGGAACAAAAGCACCTGGAAGCCAAGGGTGCCGGCCACTACGGCATCTTCAGCGGTCGCCGCTGGCGCGAGATTGTGTACCCGGAAGTCAAAAGCTTCATCGCGGGGCATCACAAGAGCGCGGAAGTGGCGAAAAAACCTGCCGCCGCTGCGACAACAAACGCCGCGCCTAAGGCCCAGGCTGTTCCCAGGGCGCTGACAGCTCCCAGGAAGCAAGCCGCCTCGAAGGCGCCGGCCGCCACCCGCAAACCGGTGGCCCGGAAAGCCGCACGGAACCGGTAACCGCCGTGGCGCCCGACGCCGCCCGCATCCTCGCCGTCCTGCCGCAGACGCAATGCACGCGCTGCAGTTACCCGGACTGCGCGGGTTACGCGGCGGCGGTGGCCAGTGGCGAGGCGGGCATCAACCAGTGCCCGCCGGGTGGTCAGGCCGGCATCGAGCGGCTGGCGGCGCTCACCGGGCAGCCGGTCGTTCCCCTGAATCCAGTCAACGGCGCCGAAGGCCCGCGCAGCGTAGCCGTGATTGACGAGGCGTGGTGCATCGGCTGCACCCTGTGCATCACCGCCTGCCCGACCGACGCCATCATGGGTGCCGCCAAGCGGATGCACACCGTGATTGAGCCCTATTGCACCGGCTGCGAGCTGTGCATTCCGGTCTGCCCGGTCGATTGCATCAGCCTCACGAATGTGACGGGCGCACGCACCGGCTGGGATGCGTGGTCACCGGCGCTGGCCGACGAAGCCCGTGAACGCTATAATTTTCATAGCTACAAAGCACGACTCGACAAGGACGAGAACGATAAAAGGCTTGAAAAGAAGGCCGAAGCGAAGCTGGCTGACCTGGCCGCGCATTCCCGCGAAACCGACCCTCAAGTGCTGGACCGCAAGCGCGCGGTGATCGAGGCTGCGCTGGCGCAGGCCCGCGCCAAGCGCGCGGTTGGTGGCTGAGGCGGTCAAGCCGCTGGTTTGGAACTGGCGGTCAAGCCGCCATGTCTACCTGCCCCAGCACCTCGGCCTCGTAGGCGTGCAACGACGGCAGGCCACCCGTGTGGATGAACAGCACGTTCTCGCCCTTGCGAAAGTAGCCCTCGCGGCTCAGGCCGATCAGGCCAGCCATGATCTTGCCGGTGTACACCGGGTCGAGCAGGATGCCTTCGGTGCGGGCCAGCAGTTGCACCGCTTCCACCATACGCGCGTTCGGCACTGAATATTTGGGCTGCCAGTAGCCGCCAACGCTCACCACCGATTCGGGCGCCACCGTCATCTTCAGGCCCAGCAGATCGGCCACCGCCTGGGCTTCGCGCAGGACCAGCGGGTTCTGGTCGGCCGGGTCGCGGCTGACGCCAATGCCCACGATGGGAATGTCAATGTGGTTGCCCAGAAAGCCGGCCAGCAACCCACCATGTGTGCCTGAGCTGCCCGAGCCCACCACCACACGGTCGATGCGCACGCCCTGCTCGAAGAATTGCTGCTGCAACTCCTGCGCGCAGGCCACATAGCCCAGCCCGCCGATGGCATTGGAGCCGCCGCCCGGAATGATGTAGGCCTTGCAGTCCTGCGCGGCCAGCTCGTCGGCCACTTGCTGCATGGCGGCGGCCATGTTGCTGCCGCCAGGCACCACGGTGATGGCCTCGACGCCCATCAGGCGAAACAGGAAGTTGTTGCCGCTGGCATCCACCCGGTAGCTGCCCGGCACCCGCTCCTCGATCACGAAGCGGCACTTGAGCCCTTCTTTCACCGCGGCGGCCAGCGTGATGCGGCAGTGATTGGATTGCGGCGCGCCGCAGGTGATCAACGTGTCGGCGCCCTGGGCCAGCGCGTCAGCCACCAGAAACTCCAGCTTGCGCGTCTTGTTGCCGCCGGGAAACAGCCCGAGCATGTCGTCGAGCTTGATCCAAACGTTGGGCCCGCCCAGTGCGCGGGTGAAATTGGGCAAAAACTCCAGCGGCGTGGCACCGTGCGTGTAGCGGCGGCGCGGGAAACGGCTCAGATCCATGGTCGATGCTCCTGTGGACGGGTTTGCGCAAGTGGCTGCATGGGGCCGCTGCTGCCTGCGGGCTGCGGGCGATGGCGTCAGGTCGGCGCTGCCGCCAGCGCCGCGACGGCTTTCACCACCTCCGGCGGCGCCTGCACCAGTTCGATCAGCACCCCCTCGCCGCCAATCGGCGCTTCCTCATTGCCCTTGGGGTGCACAAAACAGATGTCAAAGCCCGCCGCACCCTTACGGATGCCGCCTGGCGCAAACCGCACGCCCTGCGCGCCGAGCCACGCCACGGCCTCGGGGAGCCGGTCAATCCACAGGCCCACGTGGTTGAGCGGTGTGGTGTGCACGGCCGGTTTCTTGTCGGGGTCGATTGGCTGCATCAGATCGACCTCGACCTTGAACGGGCCGACACCGATGGCGCAGATATCTTCGTCCACGTTCTCGCGCTCGCTCCTGAACGTGCCCGTGACTTCAAGGCCCAGCATGTCGACCCAGAGCGTTTGCAGCCGCATCTTGTCGGGGCCGCCAATGGCGATCTGCTGGATGCCAAGGACTTTGAAAGGACGCTGCATGGTGTTCTCCGGCTGCACCGAAACGGGGTCAAAGCCCGATTTCGTTCTGTTTCATGGGACTCCGGTCAGATCGTTGTCCTGAATCGGGATCTGACCCCATTTCTTGTTGGCTCATGCAAATTCAATAATCGGCTGGTCGACCGTGAGGCTCTCGCCTTTGGCGGCCAGCACCTTGCCCACCACGCCATCGGCGGCGGCGAACAGCACGTTTTCCATCTTCATGGCCTCGATCACGGCCACGCGCTCGCCGGCCTGCACCTTCTGGCCGGGCTGCACGGCCACGTCCACCAACAGGCCGGGCATGGGCGACAGCACGAAGCGGCTCATGTCGGGCGGCGCCTTGAACGGCATCAGGCGGTGCAACTCGGCCATGCGCGGCGAGCCGACCAGCGCCTCGATCTGGGTGCCGTTGTGCTGCACTTTCAACGCCAGCGGATTTTTAGGCGTGCCGCGCTCGACCTGGGCGGTGAACGGCTGGCCATTGACCGTGCCGCTGATGCGGATGTCGTTCAGGCGTGAAGCGCTATGGATTTCGTAGCTTTTCGAACCCACCTTGACAACCGCCGAACCGGTTTCGCCCACAAACTCATCCACATGCACGGGCGTGTAGCTGTGTTTGCCGACTGCGCCCAGCGTGATGACTGCATAGTCCTTGCCCACCTGCACGCCGTAGCCTGGCAACTGGCCCGTGATACCCAGCGCGCGTTCGCGGGATTTGCGCCGCACAAAGGCCGCCAGTGCCACCAGAAACTCCGGGTCGGCATGCGGCACATCCTCGGCATGAAACCCCTTGCCGTAGTTCTCGGCGATAAAGCCGGTGTTGAAATCCCCCGCCACAAACTTCGGGTGCGCCAGCAGCGCAGCCTGGAACGGGATGTTGCTGCTGACGCCGCGGATCACAAAGCCGTTGAGCGCGGCGCGCATCATGGCAATGGCCTCGTTGCGGTCTTTGCCATGCACGATCAGCTTGGCGATCATCGAGTCATAGAACATCGGAATCTCGCCGCCGTCCTGCACGCCGGTGTCCACCCGCACCCCGAAGAGATCCGCAGTATTGGCCTGGAACATGGTCTGCGCGGGCGTCTGAAAGCGCACCAGCCGGCCGGTGGACGGCAGGAAGTTGCGGAACGGGTCTTCGGCGTTGATGCGGCACTCAATGGCCCAGCCGTTGCGCTTCACTTCCGCTTGCGTGAGCGGCAGCTGCTCGCCCGCCGCCACGCGGATCATGAGTTCCACCAGGTCGAGGCCGGTGATGCACTCCGTCACCGGGTGCTCCACCTGCAGCCGCGTGTTCATCTCCAGAAAATAAAAGCTCTGGTCTTTGCCGACCACAAACTCGACCGTGCCCGCGCTCTGGTACTTCACAGCCTTGGCCAGCAGCACCGCCTGTTCGCCCATTGCCTTGCGCGTGGCCTCGCTGATGAAGGGCGACGGTGCCTCTTCAATCACCTTCTGGTGGCGCCGCTGGATCGAGCATTCACGCTCGTTCAGGTAGATCACGTTGCCATGCGCGTCTCCCAGCACCTGGATTTCGATGTGGCGCGGCTCTTCGACAAACTTCTCGATGAACACCCGATCGTCACCAAAGCTGTTGCGCGCCTCATTGCGACAACTCGTGAAACCCTCGAATGCTTCCTTGTCGTTAAACGCCACGCGCAGGCCCTTGCCGCCGCCGCCCGCACTGGCCTTGATCATCACCGGGTAGCCAATGTCTTTGGCGATGGCCACCGCCCGCTCGGCGGTATCGATCGCGTCGTTCACGCCGGGAATGCAATTGACGCCCGCCTTGCTCGCCAGTTTTTTCGATTCAATCTTGTCGCCCATCGCCGCGATGGAATGGTGCTTGGGGCCGATGAAAACAATGCCCTCTTCCTCCACCCGCCTGGCAAAGCCCGCGTTTTCGCTCAAAAAGCCATAGCCAGGGTGAACCGCCTGCGCGCCGGTCTGTTTGCAGGCGGCAATGATCTTGTCGGCCAGCAAATAGCTCTCACGGCTGGGCGCCGGCCCAATGTGCACGGCCTCGTCGGCCAGTTCCACATGGCGTGCGTCCTTGTCGGCATCGGAATACACCGCCACGGTCTTGATGCCCATCTTGCGGGCCGTCTGGATGACGCGGCAGGCGATTTCGCCGCGATTGGCGATCAGGATTTTGGTGAACATGTCAGTCTCCGGTTCGGAAATTCTTTTTGCGCGGTTGTTTTGGTTCTGGGCTCGCAACGGCCACAGCGTATCTGCCTTCGCTCATGTCCCCCGCGCTGCGCGCTCCCCCTTGACTTCGCTACGGCAGACACGCTGCGCCCGTTGCTGCGAAGGGCTCTCTGTGTGAGCCGGCAAACCACGCCACTTCAGGATCAGGCTGCCTGGGTGCTCTGCGCAAGTCAAGGAGGAGACCGAAGGCGAAGCCGCAGGTCGGGGGACACGGAGCAGAGCACCCGGGCAGCCTGGGCCCGCGCGGTGCGGCCCCACACGAGACGCAAGGGACATCACAGCGGGATATTCCCGTGCTTGCGCCACGGATTCTCGATTTTCTTGTCGCGCAGCATCACCAGCGACCGACAGATTCGCTTGCGCGTCTCGTGCGGCAGGATCACGTCGTCAATAAAGCCGCGCGCGCCTGCCACGAACGGGTTGGCGAAACGGGCCTTGTATTCGGCTTCCTTCGCAGCGAGTTTGGCCGGATCGCCCTTGTCTTCGCGGAAGATGATTTCCACCGCGCCCTTGGCGCCCATGACGGCGATCTCGGCGTTGGGCCAGGCGAAATTGACGTCGCCGCGCAGGTGCTTGGAGCTCATCACGTCATAGGCTCCGCCGTAGGCCTTGCGCGTGATCACCGTGATCTTGGGCACCGTGCACTCGGCAAACGCATACAGCAGCTTGGCGCCGTGCTTGATGATGCCGCCGTACTCCTGGCTCGTGCCGGGCATGAAACCGGGCACGTCCACAAACGTCAGCACCGGGATGTTGAAGGCGTCGCAAAACCGCACGAAGCGCGCCGCCTTGATGCTGCTCTTGATGTCCAGACAACCCGCCAGCACCAGCGGCTGGTTGGCGACGATGCCCACCGTCTGGCCGTCCATGCGCGCGAAGCCGATGATGATGTTCTTCGCGTACTCGGGCTGCAGCTCGAAGAAGTCACCATCGTCCACGGTCTTGACGATCAGCTCCTTCATGTCGTAGGGCTTGTTCGGGTTGTCGGGCACCAGCGTATCGAGGCTCATTTCCATGCGGTGCGCCGGGTCGCCACTGGGGCGCACGGGCGCCTTCTCTCGGTTGTTGAGCGGCAGGTAGTTGTACAGGCGGCGCAGCATCAGCAGCGCCTCCACGTCGTTCTCGAACGCCAGGTCGGCCACGCCGCTCCTGGTGGTGTGGGTGATGCCGCCACCCAGCTCCTCGGCCGTTACCTCCTCGTGCGTCACGGTCTTCACCACTTCGGGGCCAGTGACGAACATGTAAGAAGAGTCTTTGACCATGAAGATGAAGTCGGTCATGGCCGGGCTGTAGACCGCACCACCGGCCGATGGGCCCATGATCATGCTGATCTGCGGCACCACGCCGCTGGCCATCACATTGCGCTGGAACACGTCGTCATACCCGCCGAGCGAGGCAACACCCTCCTGGATACGCGCGCCGCCGGAGTCGTTGAGGCCGATCACCGGCGCGCCGACCTTCATGGCCTGGTC
>JANOBJ010000258.1:0-13512 GCA_031411575.1 Betaproteobacteria bacterium
CGACCCTGCGACGCGACGCGCTGCCGGCGCTCGACTGACGCAATTCGCTTGCGGCGGCCGCCCGCGCCGCACCGGCCGCCGCGGCAGGGTTGACCTTAGACTTGACGTGAACGTCAACTGCGTCATTGCACTCCCCGATGCCCGCCGCCGCCGCGAAGCCGAGCCCCGTCTCGGCGCCGACCTTCTCGATCGGCGAGCTCGCGCGCGAGTTCGACCTGACGACGCGCGCGATCCGCTTCTACGAGGACTGCGGGCTGCTCGCACCGCTGCGGCGCGGCCGGGATCGCGTCTACACGGTGCGCGACCGGACCCGGCTGAAATTGACCCTGCGCGGCAAGCGCCTGGGCCTGACGCTCGCCGAGGTCAAGGACCTGGTCGACATGTACGAGTCGCCGCGCGACACCCAGCCGCAGTTGCAGAAGTACCTCGCGGTGCTGGGCGCGCACCGCGGGCAGCTGGAGCAGCAGCTGGCCGATCTGCACGCCACGCTCGACGAAGTGCGCGCGCACGAGAAAGAGGCGCGCCGGCTGCTGGCCGGCGCCACGCGAGTAAGCTGAATTCGTATTCGTCATCCAGGAGCTACCCACGATGCAGGCCCGTCACCCCGACTACGCGCAGCGCGTCCGCGAATCGTTCGCGCTGCAGGGCGCGATGCGCACGCTCGGCGCGTCCCTGGCCGCGATCGAGCCGGGGCGCGTCGTGATCGAGATGCGCCATCGGCAGGAGCTGACCCAGCAGCACGGCTTCGTCCATGCCGGCATGGTGGCCGCGGCGCTCGACTCGGCCTGCGGCTTCGCCGCCTTCACGCTGATGCCGCTGGAGGCGGGCGTGCTGACGATCGAGTTCAAGATCAACCTGCTGGCGCCGGCGCGCGGCCCGCTGCTGCAGTTCGAGGGGCTGGTGACCAAGGGCGGCCGCACGATCAGCGTGGTCGACGGCCGCGCCTGGCAGCTCGAGGCCGAGGGCGGCGAGCGCAAGCTCGTCGCGACGATGACAGCCACCGTGATGACGGTGGTGGGCCGCGACGACGTGCGGCACTAGAAATTAAATAGGAGACACGACATGAACAACCTGCCCGGCCTCAACTTCCAGCTCGGCGACGATGTGGACGCGCTGCGCGACGCGGTGCGCGATTTCGCGCAGGCCGAGATCGCGCCGCGTGCCGCAGAGATCGACCGCTCCGACCAGTTCCCGATGGACCTGTGGCAGAAGATGGGCGCGCTCGGCGTGCTGGGCATCACCGTGCCCGACGAGTTCGGCGGCGCCGGCATGGGCTACCTCGCGCACATGGTGGCGATGGAGGAGATCTCGCGCGCCAGCGCGTCGGTGGGGTTGAGCTACGGCGCGCACAGCAACCTGTGCGTCAACCAGATCAAGCGCAACGGCAGCGACGCGCAGCGCCGCAGGTACCTGCCCAAGCTGATCAGCGGCGAGCATGTCGGTGCGCTGGCGATGAGCGAGCCCGGCGCCGGGTCCGACGTGATCGGCATGAAGCTCAAGGCCGACGACAAAGGCGGCTTCTACCTGCTCAATGGCAGCAAGATGTGGATCACCAACGGCCCCGACGCCGACACCATGGTGGTGTATGCCAAGACTGAACCCGAGCTGGGGGCAAGAGGCGTGACCGCCTTCATTGTCGAAAAAGGCATGAAGGGTTTCAGCACGGCCCAAAAGCTCGACAAGCTGGGCATGCGCGGCAGCCACACCGGCGAAATGGTGTTCAACAACGTCGAGGTACCCGGGTCCAACATCCTCGGCGGGCTGAACGGCGGCGCCCGCGTGCTGATGAGCGGGCTGGATTACGAGCGTGCGGTGCTGGCGGCGGGACCCATCGGCATCATGCAGGCCGTGATGGACAACGTGATCCCCTACACCCACGACCGCAAGCAGTTCGGCCAGAGCATTGGCGAGTTCCAGCTGATCCAGGGCAAGGTGGCCGACATGTACACCGTGCTGCAGGCCGGCCGCGCGTTTTGCTATACCGTCGGGAAGAACCTCGATTTGCTGGGCAGCGAGCACGTGCGCCAGGTGCGCAAGGACTGCGCGAGCGTCATCCTGTGGTGCGCCGAAAAGGCCACCTGGATGGCGGGCGAGGGCATCCAGATCTTCGGCGGCAACGGCTACATCAACGAATATCCGCTGGGCCGGCTGTGGCGCGATGCCAAGCTGTATGAAATCGGCGCTGGCACCTCCGAAATCCGCCGGATGCTGATCGGCCGCGAGCTGTTTGCCGAAACCATGTAACGCCAGCGCAGGTGACAATCACGCATGTCTTCCACGCTTCAACACCTCCTCGACCACAACCGCGAATGGGCGGCCAGCATGGAGCGCGAGCGCCCCGGGTTCTTCACCGGGCTGAAATCGCAGCAAAAGCCCCGCTACATGTGGATCGGCTGCTCGGACAGCCGGGTGCCCGCCAACCAGATCACCGGGCTGGAGCCGGGTGAAGTATTTGTCCACCGCAACATCGCCAACGTGGTGGTGCACTCTGACCTGAATGCGCTGTCCACCATCCAGTTTGCGGTGGAGCACCTGAAGGTCGAGCACATCATGGTAGTGGGCCACTACGGCTGCGCGGGCGTGCGCGCAGCACTCGAGGGCCTGCGCATTGGGCTGGCCGACAACTGGCTGCGCCACATCCAGGACGTGCGCATGCGGCACCGCCGCCGCATCGACCACCTGCCGGCCGACCAGCAGGAAAACATCCTGTGCGAGATGAACGTCATCGAGCAGGTGGGCAATGTGGCGCTGTCCACCGTGATGCAGGACGCCTGGGCGCGCGGCCAGAAGGTTTCCGTCCACGGCTGGGTCTATGGCTTGAGCGATGGCTTGCTCAAGGACCTGGGCGTCACGATGGACGGGCCAGCCGGGGTGCTGGGCACCTTCCGCACTGCGCTCAAGCGCTACCCGCGGTCCGCGGCCGAGCCGGAGAACGGCTGATGTTTCCGCAAAAGCTTGACGCGGCGCAGGCCTACCACATCGCCAAGGCGATGATGGATGGCTTCAACCGCCACTACCGCCTGTTTCGCACCGAGTCGGCGCGCGCCAAACACCGCTTTGAGACCGCCGACTGGCATGGCCAGCAACGGGCGCAGCGCGAGCGCATCGAGTTCTATGACCTGCGCGTGAAGGAGTGTTCGGCCCGGCTGGAGAAGGAGTTCCAGGCGGGTGACCAGCCGATGGATGTGTGGCAGCAGGTGAAACTCCATTACATCGGGTTGCTGGTCAACCACCACCAGCCGGAACTGGCCGAAACGTTCTTCAACTCCGTCACCACCAAGATCCTGCACCGCACGCACTTTCACAACGACTTCATCTTCGTGCGGCCGGCGGTCAGTACCGAGTACATCGAGAACGACGAACCCTCTGCGCGGCCAACCTACATTGCCTACTACCCCTCGCGCGAAACCATGGGCGACGCGGTCATGGCCGTGATCCGCCATTTCGACCTGCATTGCCCATTTGAAAACCTGGAGCGCGATGCGGGCTACGTACTCGAGGCCATGCGCGGCCGGCTGGAGCAGGCCAAGCTGCGCGCCAACTTCCAGATCCAGGTGCTGTCCAGCCTGTTCTACCGCAACAAGGGCGCCTATGTGGTGGGCAAGATCATCAACGGCTTCAACGAGGTGCCGTTTGCGCTGCCGATCCTGCACAATCCGAAAGGACAACTGGTGATCGACGCCGCGCTGTTCGGCGAGGACGACCTGCTGATCCTGTTCAGCTTTGCGCGCGCCTACTTCATGGTGGACATGGAGATTCCGTCGGCGTATGTGCAGTTCCTGCGCAGCATGATGCCGCGCAAACCGCGCGCCGAAATCTACAACGCCCTCGGTCTGGCCAAGCAGGGCAAGACGCTGTTCTACCGCGATTTCCTCTACCACCTGCGGCACAGCACCGACAAGTTTCGCATCGCGCCCGGCATCAAGGGCATGGTGATGCTGGTGTTTGACCTGCCTTCGTTTCCCTATGTGTTCAAGGTGATCAAGGACTACTACCCGCCGCAAAAAGACACCACGCGCGAGCAGATCAAGGGCAAGTATCTGCTGGTCAAGCAGCATGACCGCGTGGGCCGCATGGCCGACACACTGGAGTACAGCGAGGTGGCGTTTCCGCGCGAGCGCTTCGAGGACGAGCTGATCGAGGAGATCAAGACCTTCGCGGCGAGCCAGCTGGAGATCAGCGACCGCGATGGCGATGGCAAGCTCGAAGTGATCCTGAAGCATGTGTACATTGAGCGGCGCATGATCCCGCTGAACATTTACCTGCAGGAGGCGTTTGATGCCGGCAGCGATGACGCCAGGGCCAAGGAGCAGATCGAGCGCGGCGTGGTCGAGTATGGCAATGCCATCAAGGACCTGGTGGCCGCCAATATTTTCCCCGGCGACATGCTGTGGAAGAATTTTGGCGTCACTCGCCACGGCAAGGTGGTGTTCTACGACTATGACGAAATCGAGTACATCACCGACTGCAACTTCCGCAAGGTGCCCACGCCGCGCACCGAGGAAGACGAGATGTCGGGTGAGGTCTGGTACAGCGTGGGCCCGAAGGATGTGTTCCCCGAGACCTTCGGCCCTTTCCTGCTGGGCAACACGGCCGTGCGCGAGGTCTTCATGCGCGAACACGCCGATCTGCTGGAAGCCGGCTTCTGGCAAAGCCACAAGGAACGCATCCAGGCTGGCCACGTGTACGACGTGTTTCCCTATGAACGCGACAAACGCTTTGCATACCGCCATGGCGGCAGCGCGGCCAGCGAGCGCTCGATTTGAACCCTGATTTCCACTGACCCTTGAAAGGAGAATGTCATGTCTGATTCCATCGTGATCGTGGGCGCCGCCCGCACGCCCATGGGCGGTTTCCAGGGCGACTTTGCCTCGCTCTCCGCGCATGACCTCGGGGGCGCCGCCATCAAGGCTGCGCTGGAGCGCGCCAGCCAGAACTCGCGGCTCACGCCCGAGATGGTGACCGAGGTGCTGTTCGGCAACTGCCTGATGGCCGGGCAGGGCCAGGCGCCGGCGCGGCAGGCGGCGTTCAAGGGCGGCCTGCCCAAGAGTGCGGGCGCAGTCACGCTGTCCAAGATGTGTGGCTCGGGCATGAAAGCGGCCATGTTTGCGCACGACATGCTGCTGGCCGGCAGCCACGAGGTGATGGTGGCTGGCGGCATGGAGAGCATGACGAACGCGCCGCACCTGCTGCTCAAGGGTCGCAGCGGCATCCGCATCGGCCACGACCGCATCTATGACCACATGATGCTCGACGGCCTGGAGGACGCCTACGAGCCGGGCCGCGCGATGGGCACCTTCGGCGAAGACTGCGCCGCCAAGTACAACTTCACGCGCGAGGCGCAGGATGCGTTCGCGATCGCCAGCGTGCAGCGCGCCAAGGCCGCCACCGAGTCGGGTGCCTTCAAGGCCGAGATCACGCCGGTCACGGTCAAGGGTCGCGCGGGTGAAACCGTGATCGCCATCGACGAAGGCCCGGGCAAGGTCAAGCTCGACAAGATCGCCACGCTCAAACCCGCGTTCAAGAAAGACGGCACGATCACGGCCGCGTCCAGCTCGTCGATCAACGACGGTGCCGCGGCGCTGGTGATGATGACGGCGTCGATGGCCAAACAGCTGGGCTGCCAGCCGCTGGCCCGCATCGTCGCGCACGCCATGCACGCGCAGGAACCCAACTGGTTCACCACGGCACCGGTCGCCGCCACCCAGAAGGCGCTGGCCAAGGCCGGCTGGAGCGTGAAGGATGTGGACCTGTGGGAAGTGAACGAGGCCTTCGCCGTGGTGCCGATGGCACTGATGGCCGAGCTCAAGGTGTCGCACGAGATCGTGAACGTGAACGGCGGCGCCTGCGCGTTGGGCCATCCGATCGGTGCCAGCGGCGCGCGCATCATGGTCACGCTGATGCATGCGCTGAAAGCGCGCGGCTTGAAGAAAGGCCTGGCCACGTTGTGTATCGGCGGTGGTGAAGGCACCGCCCTGGCATTGGAGCTGCTTTAGGGCGCTATATAAATAATAGCAAACTATGACCATTCGAAGCGGACGATGGCCATATTTGATCTGAAATGACGACCATTCTCGTGCTGGGCGCCTCACGCGGCATCGGTCTGGAGTTTGTGCGCCAGTACCGCGCCGCCGGCGCCCGCGTGATCGCCACTGCGCGCGGCGAGGCGGGCCTCGCGCGCTTGCGCC
Source organism: Betaproteobacteria bacterium (assembly GCA_031411575.1). Taxonomy (GTDB): domain Bacteria; phylum Pseudomonadota; class Gammaproteobacteria; order Burkholderiales; family Burkholderiaceae_C; genus JANOBJ01. The sequence continues at coordinate 6,189 of JANOBJ010000258.1, forward strand.
CACTGGGTGCCGAGGCCTTCGCGCTTGACGTGAGCGAGCCTGCCAGCGTCAGTCAGCTGGCGTGGCGGCTGGACGCTGAAAAGCTCGATGTGGCGCTCTACGTGGCCGGTGTCATGACCCGTGACGACGCCCGGTCACCACCCGCGCAGGATGTGTTTGACCACGCGATGCGCACGAATGTGCTGGGCGCCATGCAGGCGATCCCACAGGTCGCGCCCATGGTGGAAGCGGCGGGCGGCAAGTTTGTCTTTCTGTCCAGCGCCATGGCTCAGATCAGCGGCGTGGCATCCAGCTACGGCTGGGTCTACCGCGCCAGCAAGGCGGCGCTCAACATGGCGGTGGCGTCAGCGCAGCACGACTACCCGAAGGCGATCTTAGTGGCGCTGTCGCCCGGCTGGGTGCAGACCGACATGGGTGGCGCAGGTGCCGCGCTGACCGTGCAGCAGAGCGTGGAGTCCATGCGCCGCACCATTGCGTCGCTCACGGCAGCGCAGCGCGGTAGCTATCTGCAGCCCGATGGGCGCCGGTTTGACGGGTGGTGAATGGGGCTTCATAACGGCCGCCGGGGCAGAATCGACACGGCAGTCCAAAACAGGAGATTTCAATGAATTTGTTACCAAACGCGGCTGTTGTCGTCGCCAGGTGGTCATTGTTTGCTATGTTAATAATAGCGAGCGTAAGCCATGCGCAAACCCGCAACGATGCCCTGATGGCCGCGGCTACGGCCGAGCAAGCGGCGGTGGTCAAGACGCTGGAGCGGCTGGTGAACATCGAGACCGGCACCGGTGACGCCGACGGCATGGCCGCGATGGGGCAGTTCCTTGAGACCGAGCTCAAGGCGCTGGGCGCCACCGTGACGCGCAGCAAGGCGGTGGGCAGTTCGGTCGGCGACAACATCGTGGCGCGCATTCCCGGCAAGGGTGGCCGCAAGGTGCTGATGATGGCGCACATGGACACGGTCTACGCCAAGGGCACGCTGGCCAAGGCGCCGTTCCGGGTCGATGGCGTGCGTGCCTTTGGTCCCGGCATCGCCGACGACAAGGGCGGCATGGCGGTGATCCTGCACACGCTCAAGCTGTTGAAGGACCGTGGCTTCCAGGACTACAGCACCATCACCGTGCTGTTCAACACCGACGAGGAGCGCGGCTCGACCGGCTCGCGCGACCTGATCGAGGCCGTGGCCCGCGAGCATGACGTGGTGCTGTCGTTCGAGCCCACGGTGGCGCTGCGCGAGATGATCACGCTGGCCACCTCGGGCATTGCCACTCTGCGCGCCACCATCAAGGGCAAGGCCGCGCATTCCGGCGCCAACCCCGAGGCGGGCGTCAATGCCATGGTGGAGGCGTCTGATTTCATCCTGCGCACGATCGACCTGGACAACAAGGACAAGGCTTTCCGCTTCAACTGGACAGTGGGCACGGGCGGCAAGGTGCCCAACATCATCCCCGATGAATCGGTGATCGACGCCAACATCCGCTACGCCAAGGCCGACGACCTGAGCGCCGCCATGAAGCTGTTGCAGGAGCGCGCCGCCAAGCCGCGTTTGCCCGGCGCGCAGATCAACGTGCAGCTGATCATGGGCCGCCCGGCCTTCGTCGCCGACGCCGAAGGCCGCCGCCTGGTGGACAAAGCCGTGGCCATCTACAAGGAAGTGGGTGCTGAGCTGGTCGTCATTCCCGTCACCGGCGGCGGCACCGATGCCGCGTACGCCGCGCTGTCGGGCAAGCCGGTGATCGAGGGCCTGGGGTTGCCGGGCTTCGGCTACCACAGCGACCAGGCCGAGTACGTGATGATTGATGCCATCCCGCGCCGCCTGTACCTCGCCGCCCGCATGGTGATGGACGTCGCCCAGGGGAAGTAGCGCCATGTTGCTGAGCCAGGACCAGGAAATGATTCGCGACGCGGTGCGCGCGTTCGCTACCGAGCAGATCGCGCCGCACGCCGCGCGCTGGGACAAGGAGCACCACTTTCCCAAAGACGTGCACAGGGGTCTGGCCGAACTCGGCGCCTACGGCATCTGCGTGCCCGAGGAGTTTGGCGGCGCGCACCTGGACTACGTCACGCTGGCGCTGGTGCTGGAAGAAATCGCGGCGGGCGATGGCGGCACCAGCACGGCGATCAGCGTGACCAACTGCCCGGTCAACGCCATCCTGATGCGCTACGGCACCGCGGCGCAAAAGGCGAAGTGGCTCACGCCGCTCGCGCAGGGGCAGATGCTCGGCGCCTTTTGCCTGACCGAGCCGCATGTGGGCAGCGACGCCTCGGCCCTGCGGACCACGGCCACGAAAGACGGCGACAGCTACGTCATCAACGGCGTCAAGCAGTTCATCACCAGCGGCAAGAACGGGCAGGTGGCGATCGTGATTGCCGTCACCGACAAGGGCGCAGGCAAGAAAGGCATGAGTGCTTTCATCGTGCCGACGGATGCACCCGGTTACGTGGTGGCGCGGCTGGAAGACAAGCTGGGCCAGCACAGCAGCGACACGGCACAGATCAACTTTGACGATTGCCGCATCCCGGCCGACAACCTGATCGGCGCAGAGGGCGAGGGCTACCGCATCGCGCTGTCGGCGCTTGAAGGCGGGCGCATCGGCATTGCGGCGCAGAGCGTGGGCATGGCGCGCGCGGCGTTTGACTGCGCCCTCGCGTACTCGAAAGACCGCCAGAGTTTTGGCACCGCCATCTTCAACCACCAGGCGGTGGGTTTCCGCCTGGCCGATTGCGCCACGCAACTCGAAGCCGCGCGCCAGCTCATCTGGCACGCCGCCAGCCTGCGCGACGCGGGCCGTCCCTGCCTGAAAGAAGCCGCCATGGCCAAGCTGTTTGCCAGCGAGATGGCCGAGGCCGTGTGCAGCGCCGCCATCCAGACACTGGGCGGCTACGGCTACGTGAGCGACTTTCCCGTAGAGCGCATCTACCGCGACGTGCGGGTGTGCCAGATCTACGAAGGCACCTCCGACGTGCAGAAAATCATCATCCAGCGCGCGCTGTAGGGCGCTGGCATCGCTATCGCCGTCGATCATCCGTACAAAGAAACCGAACCATGCCCATCACCAAGGGGTCGCGCGCGCTGGTTGACGAAGCGATGGCCGAAGTCACCACCTACTCGGTCGATCAGGTGCGCGCGCGCCTGGGCCAGCCCGGCGTGCAGCTGGTGGACATCCGCGATGTGCGCGAGCTGGCGGGCGGCACGGTTGTCGGCGCCTTTCATGCGCCCAGGGGGCTGCTGGAATTCTGGGTTGATCCCGCGTCTCCGTACCACAAGCCGCTGTTCGCCGACGAGAGCCGTGAGTTCATCCTGTTCTGCGGCCTGGGCTGGCGCAGCGCGCTGGCCGCCAAGGCCCTGCAGGACATGGGCATGACCAACGTGGCCCACATCGACGGCGGTTACGAGGAATGGGTGAAGCAGGGCGCGCCCACCGAAACGCTGGAAGAACGCAAGGCCCGAAAAGGCTGATGGCTGGCACTGTGGCAGCCGGCGCAAGAGGTGGCGCGATTTCTGGCGCGACGCCTGACGTCAAGCCCTGCCCCTGCGGCCGGCTGGACGCGCGCCAGCGCCCGCTGCTGCTCGCGCAGTGCTGCGGGTTGTGGCTGAACGGCGACACGCCCGCGCCCGACGCCGAATCGCTCATGCGCTCGCGCTACACCGCCTACGTGCGGGGCGACGCGGCCTACCTGCGCGCCACCTGGCACCCGCGCACCTGCCCGGCCGACGTGACGCCCGATCTAACCACCCGTTGGCTCGGCCTTTCGGTGCGCGAGCACCGCGTGCTGGACGCCGACCATGCCGAAGTCGAGTTTGTGGCCCGCTGCCGCCCCGCCGGCCCGGGGCCAGCGTTGCGCCTGCAGGAGCGCAGCCGCTTTGTGCGCGAAGGCGGGCGCTGGTACTACGTGGACGGGGATCAGCGGTAGTGGTCTCCAACCGTGTCCGGGACGCTGTTTTCAAGCCAAACAGGCCTGTTGTACGCTTCGTCTGGTCATTTATAGCTATGAATATAATAGCATCATGAAATCTGAATTCGACGCCATCCTGTTTGATTGCGACGGCGTGCTGGTCGACAGCGAACCCATTACCAACGGCGTGCTGCGCGACATGCTGGAGGAGCGTGGCTGGGCGCTCTCGCCGGCCGAATGCATGCGCATCTTCATCGGCAAGGCCGTCAAGGACGAAGCCGCGCTGATTGAGGGCCACACCGGCCAGCCCGTGACCGAGGCCTGGCTGGCGAGCTTTCGCGAACGCCGAAACGAACGCCTGATGAATGGGCTGCAGCCCATCCGCGGCGCGGTGCCGGCGGTGGCGCGGCTGCATGAACGCTTTGGTGGCCGCATCGCCTGCTGCTCGGGCGCTGACCGCTACAAGGTTGAACTGCAGCTTGAGAAGTGCGGACTGATGCCGTACTTTGAGGGCCGCATCTTCAGTGGCCATGACATGCCGCGCAGCAAGCCCGCGCCCGACGTGTACCTGGCCGCCATCGCCCAGCTGGGTGTGCGCGCCGGGCGCTGCGCGGTGGTGGAAGACACCGTCACAGGCGTCACCGCCGGCGTGGCGGCAGGTGCCACGGTGTTTGGCTACAGCCCGCGGGAAGCGGGGCACGACGCGCCCGAGGCGCTGCGGCGGGCAGGGGTGATCGAGGTGTTTTCAGACATGGCCGATCTGGACCGGCTGTTGACGTAGGCCAGCCGGATCGCCGCGTGGCGAAGGCGTCGCCTTTGCTCTGCCGCAACCAACGGGCGTGTAGCCGTGGTCAAGCTGGCCGTCAGGTGGACGCACCTTTGCGGAACTCTCCCGGCCGCACCCCCGTCCACTGCCGGAACGCGCGAATGAAGCTCTTCTCGTTGCGGAAACCCGTGGCGGCAGCCACCTGCTTGATGGGTTGGCGGGTGCGGTAGAGCAGGTCTTGCGCGCGCTCGCGCCGCACCTCGTCTTTGAGCACTTGCAACGTGGCGCCTTCCTCGCGCAGCTGGCGGTGCAGCGTGCGGGCCGAGGTCGCCAGCAATGCTGCCACGCTGTCGGCGTTGTGGGTCTGCGCCGGATGGGCGGCCAGCACCTGGCGCACCTGCTGCACCAGCAGACGGTCGCGCCGGTAGGGCAGCACGGTCAGTGGCAGCGCGCGCTGCAGCATCTGGCGCATGGCGCGCTCATCGCGGCGGATGGGCAATTCCAGGTACCGCGCGTCAAAGCTGATCTCGGCGCGCGCCGCCCCAAACACCAACGGCGCGGGAAACAGCACCGGGTAGGCATCGGCGTGCGGCGGGGCGGCAAACGGAAAGCGTGCCTCCAGTAGCGCGATGCGCGAGTCCACATACCAGCAGGCCAGTCCGTGGACGTTGCGCAGCACGTGGACCAGACCGAACTCGCGGACGCCCGGCCCGATCCGGCCGATATCAGCGCGCTCGTCGATGCCCATGCTGGCGACGCTGCCCGCGACCGACAGTGTGAGGGCGATGTCGTCGGTCAGCAGCGCGTGGTGGCGGCACCAGCGCTGCAACGCCACGCCCAGCGTGGGCGACGTGAGCGAGGCGCGCGCCAGCAGGCCGTAGCTGCCCCAGGGCAGGCGGCGGTTGAAGGCGCCCAGCGCCTCGTCATCGAGTTCCTGCATGGCAGAGGCCGACAGCGCCTCCATCTGCTGCGCGGTGATGTGGCCCCGGTGAAGGTTCAGCAATGATGGCGCGATCTGTGCCTGCTGCAAGGCCCCCGCCGGGCTCATGCCCCGGCGCTCATAAGCAGCAGCAATTGCACGCACAAAGGCCATTGGGGTAGCGGCAACGGGCATAGGGCGAGTCTGTCCGAAGTTGGCGCGATTTGCAACCTCGTCGGCAGTTGCTCGAAACTGCTTGCCCCTATGCTGGCCGGTTGGCGCTAAGGTACGGGCCAAAGACCCCATTTCATGGGCCCAAGACTCGCGGTTCAATCCCCAAAGTCTGGCCCGGCGCAAACGGTTCAACGAGGAAGACATGCCCGCTCTGGAGACAAAACTCAACGCCCGATCGGCTGATTTTCTGGCCAACGCCGCCGCCATGCGCGCACTGGTGCAAGACCTTCAGGTGCAGCTGGCCAAGGCTGCCGAGGGAGGGGGCGAAGTGGCGCGGGCCCGGCACGTGGCGCGCGGCAAGCTGCCACCGCGCGAGCGCGTGCAGATGTTGCTGGACCCCGGCACGCCGTTCCTCGAACTCGCACCGCTGGCCGCGCACGCCATGTACAACGGCGACGCACCCTGTGCCGGCGTGATCACGGGCATCGGCCGGGTCAGTGGCGTGGACTGCATGATCGTGTGCAACGACGCCACGGTGAAGGGCGGCACCTACTACCCGATGACGGTGAAAAAACACCTGCGCGCGCAGGAAGTGGCGCAGCAAAATCGCCTGCCCTGCATCTACCTGGTGGATTCGGGCGGCGCCAACCTGCCGAATCAGGACGAGGTGTTCCCCGATCGCGACCACTTTGGCCGCATCTTTTTCAACCAGGCCAACATGAGCGCGCAGGGTATCGCTCAAATCGCGGTGGTGATGGGCAGTTGCACGGCGGGCGGCGCCTATGTGCCGGCCATGAGTGACGAGACCATCATCGTCAAGAACCAGGGCACGATTTTTCTGGGTGGCCCGCCACTCGTGAAAGCGGCGATTGGCGAGATCGTCTCCGCCGAAGACCTGGGCGGCGGCGACGTGCACACGCGCCTCTCCGGCGTGGCCGACCACCTGGCGCAGAATGATCTGCACGCACTGGCGCTGGCGCGTACTGCGGTCGCCAATTTGAATAAAAACAAGCCGATCGTGCAGGCGCTGCGGTCATCTGTTGATCCTAAATTTGCAGCAGAAGAGCTGTACGGCGTGATCCCCACCGATACCCGCAAGCCCTTCGACGTGCGCGAAGTCATTGCGCGCATCGTCGACGGCAGCGAGTTCCATGAATTCAAGGCGCGCTACGGCACGACGCTGATCACCGGCTTTGCCCACATCGAAGGCATGCCCGTGGGCATCATCGCCAACAACGGCATCCTGTTCTCGGAGTCGGCACTCAAGGGCGCGCACTTCATCGAGCTGTGCTGCCAGCGCAAGATTCCGCTGGTGTTCCTGCAGACCATCACTGGCTTCATGGTCGGGCGCAAATACGAGAGCGAAGGCATCGCACGCAACGGCGCCAAGATGGTCACGGCGGTGGCAACGGCTGCGGTGCCCAAGTTCCCCATCATCATCGGTGGCAGCTTCGGCGCCGGAAACTACGGCATGTGTGGCCGGGCCTACAGCCCGCGTTTCCTGTGGATGTGGCCCAACGCGCGCATCTGCGTCATGGGCGGCGAGCAGGCGGCCGGCGTGCTGGCCACCG
>JANOBJ010000259.1:0-9039 GCA_031411575.1 Betaproteobacteria bacterium
GTGATGGACCACCGCATCTTCAAGGTGCCGGTGCTCGGCTGGCTGTTCAAGCTGGCCAAGGCGATCCCGATCGCGCCGCGCGCCGAAGACCCGGTGGCCTACGACGCCGCCTTTGACGCCGCCGCCAAGGTGCTGCGCGAGGGCGATCTGCTCGCCATCTTCCCCGAAGGCGGCATCACCACCGACGGCACGCTGCAGCCGTTCAAGGGCGGCATCATGAAAATCCTGGAGGCCGCGCAACGCGAAGGCGTGACGGCACCGGTGATCCCGATGGCCCTGACCAACCTGTGGGGCAGCTTCTTCAGCCGCGTGGAACAGGTCAAGGGCAACAAGGTGGCCATGGTGCGCCCGTTCCGCCGCGGCCTGTTCAACCGCGTCGGCCTGAATGTCGGTGCGCCGCTCGCGCCATCGCAGGTGCAGCCGGAGGTGTTGCAGGCGAGGGTGGCGGGGTTGCTGGCGGCGGGCTGAGCCGCCTGGCCTGCGTCAGGGCGGCGCCACCGAATAGGTCAGCGCCGTGACGCTGCCGCGCCAGTATGGCTTGCGGCCTTCGGGCTTCAGCCCGGCCACCATGCAGCGCTCGGGTGGCGTCAGCCGACCGCGACGCGCCACAGGCGGTGAGCGCGATCGCGATGATCGCCAGCACCGCCAGCAGCGCACCGATTCCCTTGATCCAGGCCATGTGATGTCCTCCTCTTCAGGGGTGTGAATGGCCGAGGGTGGCTGTCAGGGCCGCGTGATGCGATCGCCGCGCACCAGAAAGCGCCCCTCAAACGTCACCGGCAGCGGCGCCCCGCCAAACGGTGCGCCCGGCGCGCCGGGGCGTTGCGCCTGCAGGTGCAGGTGGGGTTCGTTGCTGCCGCCCGAGTTGCCAACCGCGCCCAGCGGCTGGCCGATGGCGATCGTTTCGCCGGCCTTGGCGCGCACCGAGCCGCGTTGCAGGTGGGCCAGCGCGACGTGCACATCACCGCAGGCCAGGATGACATGGTTGCCCGCCAGGTGCTGGCGGTCGTACTGTGGCACGCGCATGTCGGGCAGCCCGTCGACCGCCTGGACCACCGTGCCCGCACAGGGCGCCAGCACCGGCATGCCGAAAATCACGTAACGCGCCGGGTCTTCGGGCATGAAGCCGCGGGCCCGAAGACCGCCGCTATCGATGGCCACGAAGTCAACGGCCCAGCCATTGCCGCGCTAAGGTACGAAGCGCGGGTCGGGCGAGACCATCGACTCCAGGTGCGCGTTGATCAGCGCGTCGTTGCCGCCGTTGGCGACCAGAAAGGTGGCACCGCGCAGGGGCCAGGCCAGCGCCGCCGCGGGCTGATCGGGCGGGCGTGCACCCGCCAGCGCGCGCCAACCCGACACCAGGCCCGTGATGCCCAGGATGGTGGCGAACGCCAGCGCCAACCAGCCCGGCGCGCCGAGCGGCCACCGGGCGGTGGGCGCGCGGCCCAGCAGTCCCCACACCGCGATCGCCACCAGCAGGGCCGCCGAAGCATGCACCGTCCACCAGGGGGGAAACATCCAGATGCCAACCCGCCCCAGTGCGCCCAGCACCAGCAGCGAGGCCCCCAGCTGCGCCGCCCAGCCGATGCGGTTGCGCGGCGGCGCTGCCAGCATCCACAGCACGAGTGCCACGGGCATCAGCAGCTGCAAGGCGTACACCCATGCCATGGTGGTGCGCCGCCTCAGGGGTTGTCGATCACGCTTTCGAGCGGGCGGCGCGGCGTGGCGGGCACGGGGTCGATCGGGTAGCCCAAGCGCAGCAGGATTTGCGCAAAGCCCGGTTCACCCACCAGCTGTTGCAACCGTGGCCGCTGCCCGGCAACCTGGATCGCCTGGTTCAGGTACGACGCCTGCAGGCCCAGTGTGCAGGCCGTGAGCAGCACGCGCTGCAAGGCCTGCCCGGCCAGCAGCCAGTCTTCGGGGCCATCCGCCTCGGTGCCCAGCACGGCCAGCAGCGGCGACGCGTCCGCCAGCTGCTGGTCCCTGGCGCCGACGCCGTGGCCCATGTCGAAGCTGCGCACCACGGCCTGCGCCACGGGCACCACCAGCCCCGGCAGGCTCAGCCCGTCGCCATGGCGCCGCGGGTGCATCCACTGGGCCAACTCGCGCCGCCAGCTCGGCATGGCCCACTGGATCGCGTCGCCTTCGGCCACCAGCGCCGCCATCGCGTGCCGGGTGCCGCAGGAATCAAGGGTCTTGAGCCAGGCACGCTCGCTGGCGGCGGTGTCTGACAATGCCGCCACTTGCGCATCGGGAACCGCTGCGTCGGCAAAGGTTTTCCGGTAGGTGCGACGCAGCGCCAAGGCACCCCACAAGGCCGCCAGCTCAGCCGGCACCGGGCCTGACGAGGCCATCTCCACCGCCGCCAGCCGGTCGCTGTCATGGCCATCAGGCAACAGGGTGATGCGCAGGGGAACCTGCTCATGCGCGGCGGCCACCCGCAGGTTAAACAGCGCACAGCCGCAGCTGATCGTGAGCTCGCGGTCTTCCGGGTCATTGACGGGCAACGCCCGGGTTCGATCGGCCAGCAGGTCGATGCCGCCATCGCGCAGGCGGAAAGCCCAGGGTTGCGTGTTGTGGCTGGACGGCGCCAGCACCGCCGACGCCAGCAGCGTGCGCGCGGTTTCGCGATCAAGGCCGTATTGTGTGGAAGGCATGGCGCGGGCTTTCGTGAGTCAAGAGGCCACTGCCAGTGTCGCCCCGCCCGCGCGCCGCGGGCTTGATCAAACGCAAAGCCGGCGCACGCTGCCCGGCTCTCCACTCAAGGCTTGTAATACTCCTGCACCGTCTCCCAAGCCACCGTCTGCAAATGCTTCGCAATCGCCGGGTCCAGGCCGGCGGTGTACTTCAGGTCAACCGGGGATTTCTTGAACAGTGCGGCGTAGGTGGTGCAGGCGGCGAGGTAGGTGCCGGCGGGGCTGGGGTGGCGCTTGTCGGCGATGTACAGGTTCAGGTCGGGCTTTTGCGCGATGGAGCGTGCAAAGGCCAGCCCGGCGGGGATCACGAACACGTTGTTCTCGTTGCCGGCCCTGGTGTATTCCTCGGCCAGCTGGGCGGTCATCTCGGGTGCGTCCTGGTAGGCCCACGACATGAAGAACACCGGCTTGGCACCGTGCTTGCGCACCGTGTCGCTGTGCTTTTTGGCGTAGTCCTTGAACACGGTTTTCAGCTGCGGGTGCAGCGGGCACTGGCTGCAGTCCATCATGATGGCCACGTCGAACAGCTTGTCGAGCTTGTTGAACGACACCACGTTGCCGGCGCCAAACGAATAGCCGCCCACCGCGTTGGGGCGGAAGTATGAATCCACGTCGTGCCAGTCAAAGCCCGAGCCGCTGATCGTGATGGACGACGCGCGGTGCCGGAATCCCGGCATGCCCGCCTGGATCAACTGCCCGACGTGGCCGTGCAGGCTGTTGTTGTAGTAGAAAAAGCTGTTGCCGATGTAGAGGGCCGAGGCCGGGCTGTCGATGCCGGCGTCCAGCAGTTTGGGCTTGGTCTGGCCGACGGCGCAGCCGGTGCCAAGGCCCAACAGGGCCAGTGAAAGCAGGGCGCGCAGCACGGTGGCGGCGATGGGTCGCATGGTGTGTCTCCGGGTGTTGTGGTTGCCGCCTGCAGTTTAGCGGGGCTGGCGCGGATTCTGGCGGGCTCAGCGGGCCGGCTTCACTACCTCGATATGCGTGATGCGGTAATCGTCGGCCACCTGTCTGGCCGCAAAGCGCACCTGATCGCCCTTTTTCAGGCGGCGCAGCATGGTGCGGTCGGCCAGCGCAAACTCCATGGTCATCGCGCCCATGCCCAGACTCGGAATCGGGCCGTGGTTAAGCAGCAGCCGTTTGTCTTTGACGTACACGCCCACCACCTCGGCGGTGGCGAGCGGGGCTTTCGCGCCGGCAGGGGCTGAGCTGGCGGGGGCTGACGCGGGCCGGGCGGCGGCTTTTTCAGGCGACGAAGCCTGCGCGAACGCGTTGACGGATGCCGCCACCGCCAAGGCCAGCACCCCCCGCGCGAGGGTGGCGCCCGGCCAGCACCTCACAGCCCCTCCGTCACGATCAGGTGTGAGCGGGTGGTGCGTTCGCGGATGGCCCGCAGCGCCTGGTACTCGGGCGAATCCCACCAGGCGCGGAACACCGCCATGCTCGGGAACTCCAGGATCACGCAGCGCTTGGGCAGCCAGCTGCCTTCGAGCTTCTCGGTGGCGCCGCCACGCGCCAGATACCGGCCCCCGACGGCCGCGATGGTGGCCGGCACCTTCTGGCGGTATTCCTCGTAGCCGGCGGCATCCAGCACTTCGACGTCGGCGATCACATAGGCGGCCATGGGCGTTGCTCCTGGGGTGGGATGGAATGGGGTGGGTGACCAGCCGGGAGTGTGTGGCAGTTTGGGCAGGCGCACAACCGGGGCATCACAGGGCCTTGCTGCAAAAAGTATCTAAAAACGATACCCAAAATACATCTCTATGCGTCTTGTACCGAAATCAGGCCTGCTGGCGCTGCCGCGCGCCCACACTCCGTTCCGTGTTCAACAACCCCTGGAACGGTATGCAAACCCTGATTCATCGCGACACCAAAGCCTGGCAACTGCAGGTCTGGGTGTCTTTTGCCATCGCGGTCTTTTTGTGCGGCGTCGGCCTGGCCTACCTGCCGGGCAAGGACCTGGACCGCGCCTTCATGGTGATGGGTTACTTCTTCTGCCTGTCGGCGGCGTTCGTGCTGGCCAAGTATGTGCGCGACAGCGAGCGCAGCCGCAGCGCCGGTGAGGCGGCCGACACGCCGATGTTTCGCTACGTGGTGTGGGGCGGCTTCTTCCTGGCGATGGCGCTGACCGGCTGGGGCCTGCTGCGCATGGAGGTCAACGAGACCTACAAGGCCTTTCTGGGCGTGAGCTGGCTGTACCTGATCACCGGTACCTTCACGCTCGCCAAGACCCTGCACGACCGCCACGAGGCCGACCTGGCCGAAGCGCGGATGCGCGGCCACCGCGAAGGGCTGGAAGCCCGCACCGGGCGCACCGCGACCGCCGCCGAGTGATCTCCCGGAGCCCGTGCCGGGTGACTCGCCATGCCCGTGCCGGTGACCCCCTCAACCCGCGCCGGGCTGACCCCGGCGGGGTTCCTTCCAACCTGAAACGCTTCAAGGAGCCTGTGATGAACCCACGATCTTTCGCGCCGTCGCGCAACCGAATTGCTACGATATTAATAGCTGCAAATGTCCTGCTGGCAGGCACAACAGGGCTAAACCTTGCCCAGGCGCAGGGGGAGGCCTCGGCCCTGAGCGCGGCCTCCGCCTTGCCGGTTGCCTCCGTCGTGATGGGCGGCAGCGCTGCGGTGGGGGCGTCGGCTGGCGCGGTGGTGGCGGTGCCGGTGATGCTGTCGGTAGCCGGCACGGTACTGGTGGTGAAGGCGGCCGAGGTCAGTGCGCGCGGCACGGTGTACCTGCTGGAGCGCGCGTCCGACGGCGCGCGGGTCAGCGTCGAGGTGCTGGGCTGGGGCATCGGCGCGGCCTCGCTGGTGGCGGGCACGCTGGTCACGGTGAGCGTGGTGGGCGCGGGCACCGTGCTGTCGGCCGCGGGCGAGGCAATCGCCTTCTTGCCCAACGCACTGGGCCGCGCGCTGATGCACAACGAACGCCTGACGTACTGACCGTGGAGGACCCACCGCCATGAAACCGCTGAATCCTCTCAAAACCCTGCTGGCCGCCGCCGTCATGGCCGCCGCGCTGCTGGCGACCCCCGTCGCCCACGCCGGCCGTTCCTGCGAAGCCAAAAAACCGTCCACCCAGACGGTGGAGCGCGGCCTCACCTTGGCCGCGCGCACGCTGGCCGCGCTCGAGGCCGAGCACGCCCGGTCAGGCGCGCAGGTGGTGGTGCTGGCCCGCGCCGGGCAGGATCTGTCCAAATACGGCCTGCGCTACTCGCACCTGGGCTTGGCCTACCGCCTGCCGCAGCCGGCGGGGCTGCAGCAGGACCCAGACAGCGCCCCGATCTGGCGCGTGCTGCACAAGCTCAACCACTGCGGTTCGGCCGAATCAGCCCTTTACCGGCAGGGTCTGGGCGAGTTTTTCCTGGACGACCTGTGGCGCTTCGAGGCGGCCTGGGCCGTGCCCACGCCCGAGGTGCAGGCAAAACTGTGGCCGCTGCTGCTGGACACGCCACGCGCCACCGCCCTGCACCACAAGCCGTACAACCTGGTCAGCTACCCGTGGTCGATCAAGTACCAGCAGAGCAACCAGTGGGCGATCGAAACGCTGGCCGCCGCGATGGAGCCGTCCGCCACCACCCGGGCCCGGGCACAGGCCTGGCTGCAGTTCAAGGGCTACGAGCCGACCCCCCTGCGCCTCGGTGCGCTCACCCGGCTGGGTGGTCGCGTGAGCGCGGCCAACGTCGCGTTTGACGACCACCCAAGCGAAAAACGCTTTGCCGACCGCATCGAAACCGTCACCGTGGACTCGGTTTTGGCGTGGCTTCCGCGCGCCGGGCTGGCCTCGCCACCCGTCCGGCTGGCAGAGCCCTGAAAAGCTGTTTTTAGAGTCCATTAGGCCTGTAGTGCTCATCGGATGGTCATAGTTTGCTATTAATATGATAGCATCCGGAATCAACTCTCGTCCCTGCACAATCACCATCAACCGGAGGAGTGGTCATGAGCAAAGCGCTGCGTTTGAGTGAAAAGTGGTTCCGCCGAGGCCTGTGGGTCGTGGCATTCGTGTTTGCCGGCTTCCTGATCGGACTGGGCGGCACGGTGGTTGGCGATCTGCCGCAAGTCGAAGACCGGGCCACGCTGGAAGACTTCATCGACCGCCCGGCCGCCAACGCCGCGCGCGACGCCATCAAGGCCGCCGGCGCGTCCGAAAAAGACGCGCAGGACGCGCTCGACCAGGCCCAGCTCAAATACAAGGTGGCGCAGTCTGACAACACCGCCGCGCGTGAGACCTTCAACAACTGGCTGGCCACGCGCCGCGCCACCGAGCGGCCCGAGCAAGACCCCGAACTGATCGCCCGCACCGAGCGGCTGGATGCCCTGAAAACCGCCGAACGCAGCGCGCTGGCCCGGGTCGAGGCGCAGCAGCAGCTCGCGCTCGACGCGCGGCAGGCCGGCGCCAAGGCGCGCGCCCGGCTGGCCGACATCGAGCGCGCCGGGCAAGACGGCCTCGTCGCCGCCCAACGCAGCCAGGAACTGCGCGTGTTTGTGTACCGGCTGCTGCTGACGCTGCCGCTCTTGGCCATCGCCGGCTGGCTGTTTGTGAAGAAGCGCAAAGGCACCTACTGGCCGTTTGTGTGGGGCTTCATCTTCTTCGCTGTGTTCGCGTTCTTCGTCGAACTGGTGCCTTATTTGCCAAGTTATGGCGGCTACGTGCGCTATGTGGTCGGCATCGTGATGACGGCGCTGGTCGGCAGGTACGCCATTCTGGCGCTCAACCGTTACCTGGAGCGCCAGAAACTCGCCGAGCAATTGCCCGATGCCCAGCGCCGCGAAGAACTGAGCTACGACGTCGCGCTGGCCCGGCTGGCCAAGGGCGTCTGCCCCGGCTGCGAGCGCCCGGTGGACCTGAAAGACGGGAAGAATGATTTCTGCCCCCACTGCGGCATTGGCCTGCATGACCACTGCAGCACCTGCACCGCCCGCAAAAGCGCCTTCGCCAAGTTCTGCCATGCGTGCGGGACCGGGGCGGGGCGGGCGGCGGCTTGAAAGCGGCGCGATCGCCAAAAAGTAGCTTTTACTGGTACCTAAGGTGCTTTGACGATGAACTTGTATCTTTGAAAGAGACTTTCTGAATCCAATACACCACAGTGCAGCTACAGGCATGTGCCTGTGCAACCTGGGTTTATATGAGAGTTCTTTCTTTTGCCCGTACGTTCCGTTCTTCCCGCATTGCCCGTCGGCTGGCGCTGGCTGGCGTCATTGCCAGCGCTGCCGCGCTGACCGGCTGCTACGTGGTGCCGATTCAGCCGGTGGGCGCCTATCCGCCGGCGGTGCACGGGCCGGTGGCGCCGCCGGCACCGGTGACGTTTGCCGCGCGGCTGTACCCGGCCAATGACGCGGCGTCGGGCTACGGCATGGTGAGCGCGGTGGTCACCAATGACCTGAACGGCCGCGGCACGTTCAGCACCAACATTGGTGGCGAGAGCTTCACCGGCGAGGCGACGCGGGTGGCGGGCTCGTCGCGCGAGGGCGTGGCCAATGGCGCGGGCAACCGGGGCAGCTACCTCAGCTGCCGCTACCAGATGAACAGCGCCACGCTGGGCACCGGGCAATGCCGGCTGTCCAACGGTGCGCAGTTCACGATGCACGTGGGCGGCTGACGGGCCGGCGCCGGGATGGCCGTGCGGGCCCCAGGCAGAGCGGGCTTGGGTGACGCGCAGGGCAACCGGCGCCTTGCAGACAGGGGGTTCGGTCCTTCTCGGGACCGAACCCGCATGCTATTAAAATAATAGCAAACTATGACCGGGGAACGCGCACTACTGGCCGATTTGACTTAAAACCACGGCCTGTGGCGGTGATTTGAGGTGGCCGACGTATTGCAGCGTCTGGTGGATGCGCACCGAGGGCACGTCGCCCTCGCGCATGTGCAGCAGGTCGCCGGGGTTGATCAGGCGCGGGTCGGCGTCGGTCAGCGGCAGGTCGGCGGCGCGGTAGGCCTCCAGGATGAACTGCGAGCAGAAAAACTGGTCGTTACGGCCCAGCCCGAGTTGCACTGCCGCCACGCCGCGCAGGCAGAAATCGCGCACCGGTGAGGGCACCAGCGGCAGCTCGCAGACGCGGCGCTCCAGCGCAAACGGCGCCTGCAGCATCACGCCCACGTAGTTGTACTTCTGGCCGATGTGGCGCTCGACAAACGCGTCCATCTTCTCGGCGTGCCCGGCCGTCACGCCCGGGTGACGAAACGCCACCACCGTGGCCTCCTGCGCCACCAGATCGGTCACGCTGCGGCGGCGGATGCCGTCGCCCACCGCTTCGGCGACTTGGCTGTTGCCCAAATACACGGCGGCGTGGCTGACGGGCGACAGCGTGATCAGCCGGATGCCGGCGGAGTTGATGCCGTTGTC
>JANOBJ010000260.1:0-3745 GCA_031411575.1 Betaproteobacteria bacterium
TCCAGGCTGCGCCGCCTTCTCCTTCAACCGCCCCGCGCCTCAGCCCCCTCAATCGCGCAGCCGCTCGCCCACGAACTGGCGGAACAGGCTCATCGATGGCGCTTCGGTGCGCCCGGCCAGGGTGACGAACGCGAAGCGTGCGCCGGCGGTCATGGCGGGGTCGGTGATCAGTTCGGCGAGCTGGCCGGTCGTGATGCCGGGGTGGGCGGCTGCCAGGATGCCCATGTAGATCGCGTCCGAGGCCTTGACGGTCTCGATCAGGCTGGTGATGTCGTCGCAACGCAGGCTCACGGCCTGCTGCGGGTCGGCCCGCGGCCCGAAGCGGTTGACCAGCAGGTGCGCCACCTCGGCGCTCAGCGGGGTCGAGGCCAAGGGGTAACGCAGCAGGTCGTCAAACGAAACCGGCCCGCCCGTCTGCAGCAGGGGATGGCCGCTGCGGCAGACGAAACCGGCGCGCAGCTCGGTCAGGTTCTCGATGGTCAGGTCGGGTGCGGGCGCGATGCGGCGAACGTCGATCACCAGCGCGTCGAGCGTGCGCTGGCGCAGCTGCATCAGCTGCAGTTCGGTCGCGCCGGGCGACACGCTGACCTGCACGCCCGGGTGGTGCAGCGCCATGTGGACCAGAAACGGGGTCATCAGCATCACGCCCGGGCCCGAACCCAGACCGACGCGGATGGCGCCGAGGTCGCCGCGCCGCAGCAGGTCGGCGCTGCGGCGCAGTTCGGCCGCGTCCAGCACCATGCGCCGGGCGCGCGCGGCCACGGTTTCACCCAATGGCGTGAGCGCGTTGCGCTTGCCGGTGCGGTCGATCAGCTTGCCATCGAGGTCGTTTTCCAGCGTCTGGATGCTGCGGCTCAGCGCCGATTGCGTCAGGTGCAACTGCTCGGCGGCGCGGCTGAATGAGCCGGTTTCGGCCAGGGCCAGCAGGTGTTCAAGATGGCGCAGGTTCATGGGATGCGGCTCAAGAATGAGTTACTTGAATAGTAATCACAAAAATAATGCATTGGACACATTTATGTCGGGTGCCTAGCATGAAGACGAGCAAACTTCTCGTGCACCCACCCCCCCCGTACCCACCCCCATACCCCTAGGAGCCACCCCATGAACGCATTCCAGAAAGTCAGCACCCTGCTGGTCGGCCTGTTGCTGGCCACCGGCGCTGTTGCCCAGGCCTTTCCGGCCAAGGCCGTGACGCTGATGGTCCCGTACCCGCCGGGTGGCCTGTCGGACAACATCGCCCGCCGCGTCAACGTGCCGCTGGGCGCCGCGCTGGGCCAGGCGGCCATCGTGGACAACCTGGGCGGTGGCAGCGGCAGCATTGCCGCGCAGAAGGTGCTGAACGCCACCTCTGACGGCTACCTGGTGTTCCAGGGCTCGCCGAACGAGCTGATCCTGGCGCCGATGGCGATCTCGGCCATCAAGTACAAGCCCGAAGATTTCCGGCAGATCCACCGCATCGCGCTGGCCCCGATGGCGATCTTCGCGCGCACCACCTTCCCGGCCAAAAATGCCGACGAACTGGCCGCCTATGCCGTCAAGGCCGCGAAGGACGGCAAGCCCATGACCTACGCCAGCGTGGGCGTGGGCTCGTTCTACCACCTGCTCGGCGCCAAGATGAGCAAGGATCTCGGCGTGCCCATGTTGCACGTGCCCTACAAGGGCGCCGCAGACGCCCAGCGTGACCTGTTCACCGACCTGGTTGACATCTTCATCACGCCCTACGGCCCGGCCCAGGTCGAACTGGTCAAGCAAGGCAAGATACACGCCGTGGCCGTGCTCACACGCGAGCGCCAGCGGCTGATGCCCGACGTGGCCAGCACGACCGAGAGCAAGGCGCTGAAAGGCTTCACCGCTGAAATCGGCACTGGCTACTTCGTCAAGCGCGACACACCCGAGCCGGTGGTGCAGGTGCTGCACAAGGCACTGCAGAAGACGCTGGGCGACACGCAGCTGCGCGCCGGGCTCTACGCCATGGGCCAGGAAGCGTCGCCGATGCAGTCGCTGGCCGAGGCGGACAAGGCGTACCAGGCCGAGATCGTCACCTACCGGGCCATCGCGAAATCGATCGACCTGCAGCCGCAATAAGGCTGGCGTCACCATGAGCGCTGTATGGGCGGAAGCTCCGCACGCGACCCTCGTCGCACTCAACGCCGAGGCCGATGAATTTGTCAGTGTGCGGCGCGACATTCACCAGCATCCCGAGCTGGCCTTCGAGGAGCACCGCACCAGCGATCTGGTCGCGCTGCGGCTGGCGCAGTGGGGCTACACCGTCACACGCGGCCTGGGCGGCACGGGCGTGGTCGGGCAGCTGCGGCGCGGATCGGGCACGAAAACCCTGGGCCTGCGCGCCGACATGGACGCGCTGCCGATCCACGAGGCCACGGGGCTGGCGCACGCCAGTTGCCACAACGGTGTCATGCACGCCTGCGGCCACGACGGCCACACCGCCATGCTGCTGGCCGCCGCGAAGCACCTGTCCAAAAACGGCCACTTCAACGGCACGCTGAACCTGATCTTCCAGCCAGCCGAAGAAGGCGGCGGCGGCGCCCTGCGGATGATGGACGACGGCCTGTTCGAGCAGTTTCCCTGCGACGCGGTGTTCGCCATGCACAACATGCCTGGCGTGCCGCAGGGCCAGCTGGTGCTGCGCGACGGTGCGGCGATGGCCTCGTCCGACTACGCCACCGTCACGCTGACCGGCGTGGGCGGCCACGGCGCGATGCCGCACCGCGCGGTCGACCCTGTGGTGGCGGCGGCCAGCATCGTCATGGCGCTGCAGAGCGTGGTGTCGCGCAACATCGACCCGCTGCAGATGGCCGTGGTCACGGTGGGTGCACTGAACGCCGGCAAGGCCAACAACGTGATCCCGCAAACCGCGACGCTGGAGATCAGCGTGCGCGCGCTGGACCGTGAGGTGCGCGCCAGGCTGGAGCAGCGCATCAAGGCGCTGATCGCCGCGCAGGCCGAAAGCTTTGACGTCACGGCGCAGATCAACTGGCGGCCCGGCTATGCGGTGCTGGTCAACACCCCCGCGGAAACCGCCTTCGCCCGCGAAGTGGCGCTGGAGCTGGTCGGGCCGGATCGCGTGACCTTGCAGGGCCCGGCCGTGCCGGGCAGTGAAGACTTTGCCTTCATGCTGGAGCGCGTGCCGGGCAGCTACCTGCTGATCGGCAATGGGGACGGCGACAGCGCCGGCGCCTGCATGGTGCACAACCCGGGCTACGATTTCAACGACGCCAACCTGGCCGTGGGCGCCGCCTACTGGACGCTACTGGCGCACCGCTTTCTGGCTTGAGGCCGCCTTCACCTTCAGCCGCCAGGCGTGCAGCAGCGGTTCGGTGTAGCCGGCGGGTTGCTCCAGGCCCTTGAAGACGAGGTCGGTGGCGGCCTTGAAGGCGGCAGAGGTGTCGAAGTGGCCCGCCATGGGCTGGTACAGCGGATCGCCCGAGTTCTGGTAGTCCACCACGGCGGCCATGCGCTTGAAGGTGTCGAGCACCTGCTTGCGTGTGGTGATGCCGTGCAGCAGCCAGTTGGCGATGTGCTGGCTGCTGATGCGCAGCGTGGCGCGGTCTTCCATCAGGCCCACGTTGTGGATGTCGGGCACCTTGGAGCAGCCCACGCCCTGGTCGACCCAGCGCACCACGTAGCCCAGGATGCCCTGTACGTTGTTGTCGAGTTCGGCCTGGATTTCGGCGTCGGTCCAGAACGGCACCAGCGCGGTCGGGATCTGCAGGATCGCGTCGAG
>JANOBJ010000261.1:0-8852 GCA_031411575.1 Betaproteobacteria bacterium
GCCAGCGCGCCGCGGGCGACGGTTTGCAGCGAAACGGTGGTGAGCGCGCCGGCCAGCGCGCCAATCGAAATCCAGCCTGCTATCTTGAGTTTCTGGCTCATGAAAATTTCCTCAACGAAACCAATATACACCTTGGAAGTCACCACGGCGTAACGGTTCCTCACAGTCTGGGGGAATTTCGGGATTTACCGACAGTCGCTGCCAAATCATTGGCACTTGTGCGACAAATCTCCCTCTGGAAGCCGCCCGAAAGCCGGCGCAGCCCGGCAGACCGATTTACTCAGGCTTTACCTTGACTCGCCACCGCGGCGGCAGCCTCGGCAATCGCCTGCGCGTCGCCCAGGTAGTCGCGCCGGATCGGCTTCAAGCTGGCGTCCAGCTCATAGACCAGCGGGATGCCGTTGGGGATGTTCAGACCCACGATGTCGGCGTCGGAAACCCCGTCCAGGTACTTCACCAGCGCACGGATCGAATTGCCGTGCGCCGCCACCACGATGCGCTTGCCGGCGCGGATGGCGGGCGCCATCGATTCGTTCCAGAACGGCAGCACGCGCGCCACGGTGTCCTTCAGGCATTCGGTCAGCGGCACCTCGCCGGGCTTGAGCCGGGCGTAGCGGATGTCGCCACGCTCGCTGCGCGGGTCGGCCGGGTCGAGCGCGGGTGGCGGCGTGTCGTAGCTGCGGCGCCAGACCAGCACCTGCTCGTCGCCATATTGCCGGGCGGTCTCGGCCTTGTTCAGGCCCTGCAGCGCGCCATAGTGGCGCTCGTTCAGGCGCCAGCTGTGCATCACCGGCAGCCAGGTGCGGTCCATTTCATCGAGGCAGTGCCACAGCGTGCGGGTGGCGCGCTTGAGCACGCTGGTGTAGGCCAGGTCGAACTCGTAGCCCTCGGCTTTCAGCAGCCGGCCGGCCGCCTTGGCCTGCTCGATGCCGGTCGGCGTCAGGTCCACGTCGGTCCAGCCGGTGAAACGGTTTTCCAGGTTCCAGGTCGATTCTCCGTGGCGGATGAGAACAAGCTTGTGCATGGGGCGGGCTCGGAGCAGTTGAAGGAAGGGCGGTTACAGCGCTGTTTTTGGGGCACGATTTCGGGGCGGATTTCGCTTCGGAGGGGTCGGCCCCACCCGGCATTCTAAAATCACGGGTTGGGCGGGCTGAATCAGGGGTGCGCCGGACCAGCCGACAGGTGGCTCCGGGCGTTCGATGAGGGGTGCCGGCCTTCGCTACAGACGAAAGGTGCGACGTGAAGTTCTTGATGGATAACTGGATGTTGATTGCGGTGGCGTTCGTCTCGGGCGGCCTGCTGGTGTGGCCCGTGGTGCAGCGCGGCACGCGTGCCGGCGGCTTGAGCGCCAACGGCGCGGTGCAGTTGATCAACCGCGAAAAGGCGGTGGTGATCGACGTCAGCGAGGCCGACGAATTTGCGGTGGGCCACGTTGGCGGCGCCAAGAACGTGCCGGTCGGCGTGATCGAGACGCGGCTGCCCGAAGTGGTGAAAAACAAGGCGCTGCCGCTGATCCTGGTGTGCCCCACCGGCGCCCGCGCGGCCCGTGCGCTGGCGGCGGCCAAGAAACTGGGCTACGAACAGGCCCAAGTGCTGGGCGGCGGGCTGGCCGCGTGGAAAGAGGCTAACCTCCCGCTCGAGAAGGCCTGAAGCGGCCGCAGGTTCTCAGGGTCTTTTTTCCGGGCGGGTTGCCCGGAACCCGCTCCCCACCGTTTCCTGAATCAACACCCATGCAAAACGTCAAGATGTACACCACGGCCGTCTGCCCCTACTGCATTCAGGCCAAGCAGATTCTCAAGTCCAAGGGCGTCGAGCAGATCGAGGAAATTCGCGTCGATGCGCTGCCCGAAGAGCGCATGAAGATGATGGAAACCACCGGCCGGCGCACCGTGCCACAGATTTTCATTGGCGAGACGCATGTGGGCGGCTGCGACGACTTGATCGCGCTCGATGCGAGAGGTGGCCTGATGCCGCTGCTGGCGTCCGCCTGAGATAATTACCCCACCAGACGATCACCCGATCGTTGGCCCGCCGCGAACGTCCTCCGGCGGGCTTTGTTTTTGACCCGAAAGCATTTCATGGCCGAACCGCAAGACCCCGTTTTCCAGATTCAACGCGTCTACCTCAAGGAGGCGTCGCTGGAGCAACCCAATTCGCCTGGCATCCTGCTGGAGCAGGAGCAGCCGGCGGTGGACATCCAGCTGGGCGTGGGCGCCGAGCCGGTGGCGGAAGGGATTTTCGAGGTGACGGTCACTGCCACCATCACCACCAAGATCAAGGACCGCACGGTGTTCCTGGTCGAGGCCAAGCAGGCCGGCATTTTCGAGATCCGCAACCTGCCGCAGGACCAGATGGGCCCGGTCATGGGGATTGCCTGCCCGCAGATCGTCTACCCGTACCTGCGCGGCAACGTGGCCGACCTCATCACGCGTGGCGGTTTTCCGCCGGTGCACCTGGCCGAGATCAACTTCCAGGCGATGTATGTGCAGCAGCAGGCCGAAGGCCCGGCGGTCAACGGGAACGACTCGGACGTCCCCACCATCACCATCGCCTGAAACCCGCCACAGAACCTGTTTTTTAAGCTAAAACAGGCTGTTGTGCGCATCCGCTGGTCATAGTTTGCTATGAAAATCATAGTGATCGGCGCGGGGGCATGGGGCACGGCACTGGCCATCAGCGCCAGCCGCCACCCGGCTGGCCACGCCGTCACGCTGTGGGCGCGCGATGCCGCCCGGGCGCAAGCCATGCAGGCGGCGCGCGAGAACACCCGCTACCTGGCCGGCGCCGCGCTGCCGCCCGCTTTGGACGTGGCATCCGGCCCGGCGGCTGAACTGGTCGCGCGCGTGGCCACCGCCGATCTAGTCATCATTGCCACGCCGATGGCCGCGCTGCGCGGGCTGCTGGTGGCGCTGGCCGACTGCCGCGCGCCCGTGGCCTGGCTGTGCAAGGGCTTCGAGGCGCCGCAGGTGGGCGCGGCTGCTGCTGCGGGTTTGGCAGCTTCCGCAGGCGCTTCTGGCTCGGCACGGCTGGCGGGCGCTGCTGCCTCGCCGGCCGCGGCCGGCGCGGTAGGCCTGCTGGCGCATGAGGTGCGGGCGCAGGTGGCCCCCCACCTCATGGCTGGCGTGCTCAGCGGCCCGAGTTTTGCGCAGGAGGTGGCGCGTGGCCAACCCACCGCGCTGGTAGCCGCCAGCCCTCATGCCGCCGTGCGCGACGCACTGGTGGCAGCCTTTCACGGCCCCACGCTGCGCGTGTACGCGAATGACGACATCGTCGGCGTGGAGGTCGGCGGCGCCGTCAAGAACGTGCTGGCGATTGCCACCGGGCTGTGTGATGGTTTGTGCGCGCCGGGCGGCGCGGATGTGGGGATGCCCGTGCCTACCGGTTCGGGCGCGGGCCTGCCCGGCGACACCGGCCTAGGCCTCAACGCCCGCGCCGCGCTGATCACGCGCGGGCTGGCCGAGATGACGCGGCTGGGCGTGGCGCTGGGTGCGCGGGCCGACACCTTCATGGGGCTGTCGGGCCTCGGCGATCTGGTGCTCACCGCCACCGGCGACCTGTCCCGCAACCGCCGCGTCGGCCTGCTGCTGGCGCAGGGCCGCACGCTGCAGCAGGCGGTCGATTCGCTCGGCCACGTGGCCGAGGGGGTGTACTGCGCGCGTACCGTGGTGCAGCGCGCCCAGGCGCTGGGCGTGGACATGCCGATCGCACAGGGCGTGGTGGCGCTGCTGGACGGCACGCTGGCGCCCGCCGCCGCCGTGGCCGCGCTGATGGGCCGCGAGCCCACTGCCGAAACCAGCTGAAGCGGCGCTGGCTCTGCCGTCAACGGCGCCTGGGGCGGTTGCACGGGCGCCCTTGCGCAACGCCCAGCCTTGTACTAGCCTGTGGACAGTCTTAAGCGGGCGTTAAGTTGGGATGGCGGTCTGCGTCAGCGCCCACGAGCTGGCGCCAAACCGAAGCAAACCCGCCCCGAACCCAGAACCCCGAACGCCTAACCCTCAACCCCATCACCTCCCCAAACGCCCCCCACTGTCCCCAACCCACCCCCAAGGAGCCCGCCATGTCCCACCGTACCCCCCTGATCCTCTTGAGCTGCGCCGCCGCGGTGGCGGTGCTGGCGAGCTGCGCCCAGCCGATGGCTGGCGCGTCGTCCAACCCCATGAGCTTCTTCCTCACCAGTTCCAACCCGGGCAAAGGCGCCGATTTCGGCGGGCTGGCGGGGGCCGACGCCTACTGCGAGAAGCTGGCGTCGTCCGCCGGCGCCGGCGGCAAAACCTGGCGCGCCTACCTCAGCACCACCGGCAGCGCGCCGGTGCATGCGCGCGACCGTGTGGGCAGGGGCCCGTGGCGCAACGCCAAGGGCAAGATCGTGGCGGCCAACGTGGAAGACCTGCACGGCGGCAACAAGCTGTCCAAGCAGACCTCGCTGACCGAGAAGGGCGAGATCATCAGCGGCCGCGGTGACCCGGTGAACCTGCACGACATCCTGACCGGCTCCACCGCCGACGGTCGCGCTGATCTGGCGGCCGCCGGCGACACCACCTGCGGCAACTGGACCAAGAGCGGCGAAGGCTCGGCCATCGTCGGCCACCACGACCGCGTCGGCCTGAACGAGTCGGCCCCGATGAAATCGTGGAACTCGTCGCACGGCACGCGCGGCTGCGGCATGGACGCGCTCAAGTCCACCGGCGGCGGCGGGCTGATGTACTGCTTTGCGGCGAATTGAGCGGGCGCGACAGGCGACACATAGGACTTTCCCTGTAGGTAGGGGGGTATCACCCACGGGCAGCTGCGGCCTCCTAAAATTTTTCTGTGGGTGGACACGAGCCACCCTGCAAACAAAAAACAGGAGACGCAAGCATGACCATCATCCCGATCGCTGTCGTTGCCGACAGTGCCTGCGACGAGCACACCGGAGAGGTGCCCCGGCTTGCCTTGCCGCTCACCCGGCGTCACCTGCTGCGGGGCTCGGGCGTGCTGATGGGCACGCTGGTCGCGGGCAGTCCGCTGGCGCTCTTGGCTCCATCCACCGTCTGGGCGGTCGAGCTCAAGACCCTGAATCAGGCTGAGGGTGAGGCGTTGATGAAGATGGGGCGTACGCTCTACCCCCACAAGAAGTTGCCCGACGCCGTCTATGCCCTGCTGGCCAAGGATCTGGATGGCGCGGCGAGCACCGACGCCAAGCTGGCCGCCCAGCTGAAAGAAGGGATCGCCGGGCTCAACAGCGCCACTGGCGGCAGCTTTGCCAAGTCCAGCGACGCCAGCCAGCTCAAGGCCGTCAAGGCCATCGAGGGCCAGCCGTTCTTCGCCACCGTGCGTGGCAAATGCATCACCTCGCTGTACGACAACGACATGGCTTTCACTGCCTTCGGTTACCCCGGCTCGGCCTGGGAAAAGGGCGGCTACATCACGCGCGGCTTCCAGGATCTCAAATGGCTGCCCGAACCCTCGGCCGCTGCCAGCCCCAAGCCCTGGATGGGTTGACGCCAGCGGCGTCGCCTCCTTCGTAGCAACCCCATCAGCAGCGCGGCGGCCGACCCTGCGGCGCCGCCTCACAGGAGACATTCATGGCCAAGTTTGACAATTCCGACGGCTCGGTGGTCGTCATCATCGGCTCGGGCGCGGGTGGCGGCACGCTTGCCAACGAGCTCTGCCAAAAAGGCATCAAGGTGGTCGTGCTGGAGGCAGGGGGCTTGCAGTCCCAGGCCAGTTTCATCAACGACGAATGGAAGTCATTCAGCCAGCTGGCCTGGCTGGACCCGCGCACCACGTCGGGCAGCTGGCGCGTCGCCAAGGACTTTGCTGGCCTGCCAGCCTGGATTTGCAAGACCGTGGGCGGCACCACCACCCACTGGGCCGGCGCCTCGCTGCGCCTGCAGGCTCACGAGTTCCGCGCCCGGACAACCTATGGCGAGATCAAGGGCGCCAGCCTGCTCGACTGGCCGGTCACGCTGAAGGAACTCGAACCCTGGTACGCCAAGGCCGAGAACAAGATGGGCGTGACGCGTACCAACGGCATTCCCGGCCTGCCCGGCAACAACAATTTCAAGGTGATGAACGCCGGCGCCATGAAGCTGGGCTACAAGGACGTGCACACCGGCAACATGGCGATCAACAGCCAGCCGCGCGACGACCGGGCCCGCTGCATGCAACTGGGCTTCTGCTTTCAGGGCTGCAAGAGCGGCGCCAAGTGGTCCACGCTGTACACCGAACTGCCCAAGGCCGAGAAGACCGGCAACATGGACCTGCGGCCCGATTCGCATGTGACACGCATCGAGCACAACGACGCGGGCAAGGTGACCGGCGTGGTTTATTTCGACAAGGACGGCAAGGAGCAGCGCCAGAAGGCACGCATTGTCTGCGTCGCCGGCAACTCGATCGAGACGCCCCGGCTGTTGCTGCTGTCGGCGTCTGCCAAGTTCAAGGACGGCCTCGCCAACTCATCGGGCCAGGTGGGGCGCAACTACATGCGCCACATGACCGGCTCGGTCTATGCCGCATTCAAGGAGCCGGTGAACATGTACCGCGGCACCACCATGGCCGGCATCGTGCGCGACGAGGCGGGTCACAACACCAAGCGGGGCTTCGCGGGTGGCTACGAGCTGGAAACCCTGGCGCTGGGCGTGCCGTTCATGGCCGCTTTCCTGAACCCGGGCGGATGGGGCGAGGATTTCGCATGGTGGATGGACAACTACACCAACCTGGCCGGCATTTGGCTGGTCGGCGAGGACATGCCGCGCGAAAGCAACCGCGTGACGCTCAACACCGCGGTCAAGGACAAGTGGGGCAATCCGGTTCCCAACGTGCATTTTGACGACCACGACAACGACATCGCCATGCGCAACCACGCATTCACCCAGGGCGAGCGCGTCTACCAGGCCGCTGGCGCGGTGCGAACCTTCCGCACCCCACCGTACCCGTCGACCCATAACCTGGGCACAGCGCGCATGAGCGCGCGGGCCAGCGATGGCGTGGTCAACAAGTGGGGCCAGACGCACGACATCAAGAACCTGTTCATCAGCGACGGTAGCCAGTTCACCACCGGTGGCGCGGAAAACCCCACGCTCACCATCGTGACGCTGGCGATCCGCCAGGCCGACTACATTGCTTCGCAGATGAAGCAGCGCGCGGTATAAACCCGTCTTGCCCGCCGCGCAGCCGCACCGCCAGGAGACCACCGAATGTGTGAATTCTTTGTGAAAGCCGACCCGATCCTGTATGAATCGCGTTCGCGCACTGTTCGCATCCACGGGGTTCTGACCAGTATCCGGGTGGAAAATTTTGTCTGGGACACGCTGGCCAGCCTGGCGGCCGAGGAAAGCGTCACCACCAACGCGCTGATCGTGCAATTTCACGACGAAATCCTGCGCCACCGGGGCGATGTGCAGAATTTCTCGTCGTTCCTGCGGGTGACCTGCATGCGTTACCTGCGGCGCAAATGTGACGAGCTTGAGCAGGCGGTTTCGCTTCAGTCCGCGTTGCCCGCAGCACCTGCGTTGCCTGTCGTCGCGCCGCCGGTTGTGCTGCCCATGTCACCGTCGCGCATCATCACCCATTGACACTCTTTCACGCGGCGGCCCGGCCGCCCGGTATGCCTGTATGGCCAAACTGATTCACACCATGGTTCGCGTCCGCAATCTTGACGCCTCGCTCGCCTTCTACCGACATGTGCTCGACCTGCAGCCCTCGCACACGCTGGATTTTCCCGATTTCACGCTGGTCTATTTGCGCAATGCGCAAAATGACGTGGAACTGGAACTGACGCTCAACAAGGACCGCACCGAGCCCTATACCCACGGCGACGGTTACGGCCACGTGGCGGTGGTGGTGGACGACGTCGCGGCCAAGCACGCCGAGGTATCAAAGGCCGGGTATGCGCCCCAGCCCGTCAAGGAATTCAAGCGCGGTGACGAACTGCTGGCGCGCTTTTTCTTCATCCAGGACCCCGACGGCTACAAGATTGAGATCCTGGAGCAGCACGGCCATTACCGGTAGGGCTTGCGCATTTAAAAAAATGCCTGTGGTGGTCTTCCAGTGGTGATAGTTTGCTACTATAAATATAGTAAAAGATTACCGGCAGGAGCTGCCACCACCGCATCAAACGGGTTCGACGCTCAGACCGGCGCGTAGGCCAGCCGCACGTAGATCGGCGCGAAGGCTTCCGCCTGGGTCACGTCGACCAGCGCCTCCTTGGCGAGCTCCAGCAGGGCGATGAAGGTAACGATCAGCACCGGCACGCCGCGCGCCGGGTCGAACAGGTGTTCAAACTCGACGAACTTCCTGCCCTGGAGCTTGCGCAGCACGATGCTCATGTGCTCGCGCACGCTCAGCTCTTCGCGGGTGATCTTGTGGTGCTGGACCAGCTTGGCGCGCTTCATGATCGCTGCCCAAGCTTCCTGCAGATCAACCACGTTCACATCCGGAAACCGCGGCTGCAGGCTCTGCTCGATGGTGACCTGCGCGCGCAGGAAATCGCGGCCGAGTTGCGGCACGGCGTTCAGCCGCGCGGCGGCCAGCTTCATCTGCTCGTATTCGAGCAGGCGGCGCACCAGCTCGGCGCGCGGGTCTTCCGGCTCCTGGCCCTCGGCCGTCTTGCGCGGCGGCAGCAGCATGCGCGACTTGATCTCGATCAGCATCGCCGCCATCAGCAGGTATTCGGCGGCCAGCTCGAGGTTGCGCACCTTGATCTCTTCGACGTACACCAGATACTGGCGCGTCACCCCGGCCATCGGGATATCCAGGATGTTGAAGTTCTGCTTGCGGATGAGGTACAGCAGCAGGTCCAGCGGGCCTTCGAAGGCCTCCAGGAACACTTCCAGCGCGTCGGGCGGGATGTACAGATCGGTTGGCAGCGC
>JANOBJ010000262.1:0-2104 GCA_031411575.1 Betaproteobacteria bacterium
ATCGCGGTCGGCGGTTTCGCGGGCGCGGTGCTGCTGTTCGCGGTGCTCAGCTGGGCGGCGGTGAAGCTGCTGCGGATGTCGGTGCACGAACAGACGGCGCCGCGCTGGCTGGTGCTGGCCACGCGGCAGATCTCGGCGCGCCCGGCCTACGCGGTGGTGCAGGTCAGCGCGCTGGCGGTGGGCCTTCTGGCGCTGGTGCTGCTGGTGCTGCTGCGCACCGACCTGGTGGCCAGCTGGCGCAAGGCCACGCCGCCGGATGCGCCCAACCGGTTCGTCATCAACGTCATGCCCGAGCAGGGCACCGCTTTCCAGCAGGCGCTGCGCGACGGCGGCGTGGCGCGCTACGACTGGTACCCGATGATCCGCGGCCGCCTGCTGTCGGTCAACGGCAAAACCGTGACGCCCGATGATTTCACCGATGAGCGCGCCAAGCGCCTGATCGACCGCGAGTTCAACCTGTCGCACGCCGCGGTGCAGCCGCCGCACAACGAGATCGTGGCCGGCCGCTGGACGCCCGAGGAAAAAGACGCGATCAGCGTCGAAGAAGGCATCGCCAAGACGCTGGGCCTGGCGCTGGGCGACGCGCTGCGCTTTGACATCGGTGGCATCCCGGTGGACGCAAAAGTCACCAGCCTGCGCAAGGTCGACTGGGGTTCGATGCGCGCCAATTTCTTCGTGATCTACCCGGTGAGCGCCATGTCCGAGGTGCCGACCACCTTCATGAGTGCCTTCAAGGCGCCCGAGAAAGCCGGTTTTGACAATGGCCTGGTGCGCGCCTTTCCCAACATCACCAACGTGGACATGACCACCACCATCGGCCAGGTGCAGCGCGTGCTGGATCAGGTGATCCGTGCGGTGGAATTCCTGTTCGGCTTCACGCTGGCGGCCGGTCTGGTGGTGCTGTTTGCCGCCGTCACCGCCACGCGCGAGGAGCGCGCGCGCGAGTTCGCCATCATGCGCGCGGTCGGGGCCCGCAGCACGCTGCTGCGTCAGGTGCAGCGCGCCGAGCTGGTCGGTGTGGGCCTGCTGGCGGGCTTCCTGGCCAGTGTGGTGGCCGCCGTGGTGGGCTGGGCGCTGGCGCGCTTCGTGTTTGAATTCACCTGGACCGTGCAGTGGTGGGTGCCGCTGGTGGGCGCGGTGGCCGGCGCTGTGCTGGCACTGGGCGCGGGCTGGTGGGGCCTGCGCGAGGTGCTGCGCCGCCCGGTGGTGGATACCTTGCGCCGCGCCGCCGAGTAAGCCGCGCGTCCGGTCGAGCAAAATGCTATAATATTAATAGCAAACTATGACCGGTGGATGCGCACAACAGCCTTATCTGACATGAAAATCGAAGAAAAGCAGCCGTTTGACACGCCCTTCGAATGGATCGGTGGCGAGGCCAAGGTGCACGCCCTGACCGAGCGTTTTTACGACCTGATGGACCTGGAACCCGGCTACGCCGCGCTGCGCGCCGTGCACGGCAGCGATCTGTCCAACGCGCGCCAGCGCCTCGCCTGGTTTCTCACCGGCTGGCTCGGCGGCCCGCAGCACTACACCGAACGCTTTGGCCACCCGCGCCTGCGCATGCGCCACATGCCATTTGCCATCGGCATCCAGCAGCGCGACCAGTGGCTGGCCTGCATGGACCAGGCCATGGCCGAGACGGGCGTGCCCGAAGGCCTGCGCGAGCGTTTGCGCGACAGTTTCTTCCAGACCGCCGACTGGATGCGAAACCTGAACGGATGAACTGCCGCTCTATGGATGCTATAAATAATATAGCAAACAATGACCAGGGGACGCGGACAACAGGCGTATTTGATGCCTAAACCGGCCCACCAACCGGTTTCAGCAACACCACCAGCGCGCCCGCGCCGCCCTGCGTGGGGCGGGCCTGCACGAAGGCCAGCACCTCGTTTTTCTGGATCAGCCAGCTCTGCACTTTGCCCTTGAGCACCGGCGCCTTGCCCGGTGACCCAAGCCCCTTGCCATGCACCACGCGCACACAGCGCATGCCGTGGCGGTGCGCCTCGCGGATGAAGGCCGACAGGGTATTGCGCGCGTCGTCGCTGCGCAGGCCGTGCAGGTCGATTTCGCGCTGGATGCTCCAGTCGCCCTTGCGCAGCTTGCG
>JANOBJ010000263.1:0-17886 GCA_031411575.1 Betaproteobacteria bacterium
GATGCTGGGTTCATCCAGCACGAACAGGGTGTTGACCAGCGAGGTGCCGAGCGCCGTGGTGAGGTTGATGCGCTGCACCTCGCCGCCCGACAGCGTGCGGCTTTGCCGGTCCAGGCTCAGGTAGCCGATGCCCACGTCGCACAGGTACTTCAGGCGCGTGGTGATCTCCTCGAACAACAGTTTCAGCGCCTTGTGGTCGGCCTGCCCCTGCGGCACCGAACCGGCCGCATGCGCGCGCTCCCCCATCAGGTCGAAGAAGCGCCGCAAACGATCGATTGGCAGCAGCATCAGGTCGTGCAGGCACAGGCCCGGCATGGCCTCCAGCTGCGCGCGCGTCCACTTGGCGCCGTGGGGCAGGAAACGTTTGCCGGGCTCCATGGCCACATCGGCGTCCTGCTTGCCGCCGATGCGCCACAACAGGCTCTCGGTCTTGAGCCGCGCGCCCGCGCAGGCCGAGCAGGTGGTGTAGCTGCGGTACTTGGACAGCAGCACCCGGATGTGCATCTTGTAGGCCTTGGTCTCCAGGTACTCGAAGAAGCGCTTGACGCCATACCAGTGCTGGTTCCACTTGCCGTTCCAGTTGGGCGACCCGTTGATGACCCAGTGCTGGTGGTCCGGCGTGAGCTTGCTCCATGGCGTATCGCGCGGAATGCCCGCCGCTTCGGCATGGCGCATCAGGTCATCCTGGCATTCAGCCCATGCCGGCGTCTGCATCGGCTTGATGGCGCCTGCGCGCAGTGTCAACTTGTCATTTGGAATCACGAGGCCGTAGTCGACCCCGATTACGCGACCAAAGCCCCGACAGACCTCGCAGGCACCGACTGCCGAATTGAATGAAAACGCCGAGGGAATGGGATCCGTGTAGCGGATATCGCTTTCCGGGCAATGCAGGCCGGTGGAAAACTTCCAGATCGAGGCTGAAGCCCCCACGCTCGCCGCTGGGTGTGCTTCGCTGCCCCCCGAGAGGGCTGCCCCGCCTTGGGGCGGCCCGGCGGCGGGGCTCGCTTGCTCGGTCGGCAGCGCATACACCGCCATGCGCCCGCTGCCGCGCTTGATGGCCACCTCAATCGCCTCGATGACTCTCACTTTCTCAGTGCCATCGAGCCGGAAGCGGTCTGCCACGACGTCGAGCACTTTCCTGGGCCCCGACAGCGATGCCGTTTCGCGCTCGGCGTGCACGCGCGTAAATCCGCTGGCTGACAACCACTGTGTGATTTCTTCGGGCGTGGTGTTGGCCGGCAACTCGACCGGAAAGGTGACGACCAGTCGCGGGTTGCCATCCCGCGACCGCGCAGCCATTTCGGCGTAGATGGTCTCCGGCGAATCGTGGCGCACCAATGAGGCCGTGCGGCGGTCAAACAGTTGCCCCGCGCGCGCGAACAGCAGCTTGAGGTGATCGTTCAGCTCGGTCATGGTGCCGACGGTCGATCGCGACGAACGCACCGGGTTGGTCTGGTCGATCGCAATCGCGGGCGGAACCCCGTCCACCCGGTCGACCGCGGGCTTGTCCATCCGGTCCAGGAACTGGCGCGCGTAGGCGCTGAAGGTTTCAACGTAGCGGCGCTGGCCCTCGGCATAGAGGGTGTCAAAAACCAGGCTTGATTTACCCGAGCCGCTGGGCCCGGTCACGACCGTCAGTTCACCCGTCAGGATGTCAATGTCCAGATTCTTGAGGTTGTGCTGCCGAGCACCGCGGATGCGAATCTGCCCCTGGGACATGTAGTGTGGTCTTTCTGTTGGTTCTGCTTGGCACAAGGCCAAACATTCTAGGAAGACCGGCGCACCGAGCGCCGCGTAGGGTCATCAATCCACGCGGCGCCGGCTCACTTGGCGGCGCTGGCCGGCACCGAAGCGGCTGAAGCAGGCGCAGGGGCGGTCGTCGCTTCGGCACCATGCTTTTCACCGCCCATGTCGATATCGCCGCCCTTCATGAGGATGAACATGGCCAGCGAGGCAAACAGTACAAATCCAACTGCGATTTTCCACATCAGGTTTCTCCTGTGAAAAGGCCCTCGCAAGCGAGGGCCCGGGTGGGGCCAGCCCCTCGGGGCCGGCCGGGGTGGAGCGAAGCCCCGTTCAGTCGTTGGCGTAGATGTCCACGTCCTTGGTTTCCTTGATGAACAACATGCCGATGACAAAGGTCATGCCGGCAATGATGATCGGGTACCACAGGCCGTTGTACATGTTGCCGGTCTGCGCCACGATGGCAAACGCCGTGGTGGGCAGCAGCCCACCGAACCAGCCGTTACCGATGTGGTACGGCAGGCTCATCGACGTGTAACGGATGCGCGTGGGAAACATTTCCACCAGCATGGCGGCGATGGGGCCATACACCATGGTGACGAGAATCACGAGGTAGGTCAGGATGACCACGATCATGAACTTGTCGACCTTGGCCGGATCGGCCTTGGCGGGGTAGCCGGCGGCCTTCAGCGCATCGGCCACGCCCTTCTTGAACTCGGCATCCTTCTTCTTGGCGTCATCGGCGCTCAGGCCTTTGCTGGTGTAGCCCGGAATCACGGTTTCACCGATCTTGATGGTGGCGGGCGTACCGGCGGCGGCCGATGCATTTTCGTAGCTCACCGAAGAGCCCGCCAGAACCTGCTTGGCAATGTCGCACGAACTCGTGAACTTGACGGTGCCGGTCGGGTTGAACTGAAACGAGCACTCAGATGCATCGGCCGTGACCACAACCTTGTTCTTGGCTTGCGCGGCGGCGAGGTCGGGATTGGCGGCTTTGGTCAGCGCGCCGAACACCGGGAAGTACGTCAGCACGGCCAGCAGGCAACCGGCCATGATGATGGGCTTGCGACCGATCTTGTCCGACAGCGAACCAAACACGATGAAGAACGGCGTGCCGATGATCAGCGAGAAGGCCACCAGGATGTTGGCCGTGGCACCGTCCACTTTCAGCGACTGCGTCAGGAAGAACAGGGCGTAGAACTGGCCCGAATACCACACCACGGCCTGGCCGGCGGTCAGGCCGATCAGCGCGAGGATGACGATCTTCAGGTTCTTCCACTGGCCGAACGACTCGGACAGCGGCGACTTGGAGGTCTTGCCTTCAGCCTTCATCTTGGCGAAGGCCGGCGACTCGTTCATGCTCAGGCGGATGTACACCGACACCGCCAACAGCAGGATGGAGACGAGGAACGGGATGCGCCAGCCCCAGTCGGCAAATGCGGCCTCACCAATGATGGTGCGGGTACCCAGAATCACCATCAGGCTCAGGAACAGGCCGAGAGTGGCCGTGGTCTGAATCCACGAGGTGTAGGCGCCACGCTTGCCGTGAGGCGAGTGTTCGGCCACGTAGGTGGCGGCGCCACCGTACTCACCACCCAGCGCCAGGCCTTGCAGCATGCGCAGCGCGATCAGGATCACGGGAGCGGCCACACCAATGCTGGCGTACGTCGGCAAGATGCCCACGATGAAGGTGGACAGGCCCATGATCAGGATCGTGATCAGGAAGGTGTACTTGCGGCCAACCATGTCGCCCAGACGGCCGAAGATGATGGCGCCGAACGGACGCACGATGAAACCGGCCGCAAAAGCCAGCAGCGCGAAGATGAAGGCAGAGCCCGCATCCAGACCGCTGAAGAACTGCTTGGCGATGATGGCGGCGAGTGAGCCGTAGAGGTAGAAGTCGTACCACTCGAAAACGGTACCGAGGGACGAGGCGAAGATGACCTTCTTCTCCTCGGCCGTCATGGGCCGGGCGGGGGCTGCTGTTGCCATGGTGATGTCTCCAAACAGGGTTGAGGCCCCCGAGATGGGGACATGGCTGGATTCTTGGGGCTGGCTCTGACCCTGCTCTGACGCGAATCCAACAGGGGCTTGCGCCAAACTGAACAGGGACTGACGAACTCAGGTCAAACCCGCGCCCTGCGTTTCACGATGCGGCAATTGGCGGCCGGGGACGCGAAATGCCCACTGGAAGCTGACTGGCCGATTCCCACGCGGCGCCGTCAAACCAGGCATCGCCCTCGCAGTACGCGCGCAGCATCGGCAGCGCATCAAAGCCCCAGAACAGTTTGCCATCGACCTCGAAGGTAGGGACACCAAAAAGGCCTTGCGCGATGGCGTCCCTGGTATGGCGCTTGAGCTGTGCCTTGACGTCATCACCGGCCGGGTCTCGCGCAGGACTGAGCGTTGCCGTGAGCGCCTGCAGGCGGGCTGGGTCAGCTGCGTCGGCCCCGCCGCGCCAGACATGGCGGAAGATGGTGTCGCAAGTGTGGCGGTTGGGCTCTCCGGCCGGATCACACGCCACGGCCAAGCGCAACAGGTGCAGCGAGTTGAACGGGTGCTCAGCCGGCAAAGACAACTCAATACCGTGGCGCTGCGCCAGCCACAACACCTGCCGGTAGGTCCAGTCGCGCTTGGGCGCGATCTCGGCCGGACCCAGCTGGCCATGGTGGCCGAGTACGCCCGCGAACAGCACCGGGCGGTGCACCACACGGTAGCTCAGGCCCATCAGCGCGGCAGGCAGCTGCTCGAACGCGAGGTAGGCGTAGGGGGAGATGAAGTCCAGGTGGAACGTGATGCGCTTCACGGTGAGGCCTGTTCACCCAACGACTCCGCGCGCTCGCCGATGCACCGCCACACCTCGCGGCGTGCGAAATCGTCAAGATTGCCCCAAGCCGCGATTTCTTCGAGGGTGCGCAGGCAGCCACTGCACCACCCGGTCGCGTCGTTCATCTGGCACACCGACATGCACGGAGAGGGCACATTTTGGCCCGCAGTCCTCGACATCTGGACATTCTTTGCTATTATTTTTATATCAACCATCAGTTTTCCATGGTCTGGGCGACGTCGGCAACCGGCGCACCCGTCAGGCGCTCCAGATCAAACGGTTGCAGCTGGAACACGCCCCGCGGGTGCCCCGCCGCAGCCCAGATGGCTTCGAACCGGAACAGTTCGCGATCAATCAACGTGACGGGCGCGTTCGCGTGCCCCAAGGGTGCCACGCCACCAATGGCGAAACCGGTGGCCGCCCGCACGAAGTCGGCATCGGCGCGACCCACCGGCCCCACCAGCGCCTCGACCTTGCGTTCGTCCACGCGCCGATCGCCCGAGGTGACCACCAGCACGGCCGCACCATCCGCACGGCGCCGGAAGATGATGCTCTTGGCAATCTGCCCCAACACCACGCCCAAAGCGTCGGCCGCCTGCTGGGCGGTTCGCGCCGCATCGTCCAGCATCACGGGCGAATGCGGATGTCCGGCGTCCTGCAACGCACGGGCAACCCGTTGCACGCCTTCGGGCAGGGAACTCAGTTCGGCGCCGCACATGCTACTGATCACCCCGTACGCTTGTTCAAAATGGCCGTGGCCGCGCGCGAATTCGGTTTGCGCTGAAGGAAGCCGCTGATATAGGCGCCGGCGTCAATCAGCAGGTCAAGATCAATCCCGGTCTCGATGCCCATGCCATGCAGCATGTAAACCACATCCTCGGTCGCCACGTTGCCGGTGGCGCCTTTGGCATAGGGGCACCCGCCCAGCCCGGCGGATGAGGTGTCGTACTGCCAGATACCCATCTCCAGGCAGGCCAGCGTGTTGCCCAGCGCCTGGCCGTAGGTGTCATGGAAGTGCCCCGACACATCATCCAGCGCGTAGTGTTTGAGTGCGGCATCCATCGCCCGCTGCACCTTGATGGGCGTGCCCACGCCAATCGTGTCGGCCACGCCGATGTGCTGCACCCCGATCGCTTTCATGAGCCGCGCCACCAGTTCCACGCGCTCCGGCGGAATTTCCCCTTCGTAAGGGCAACCCACCGCACACGAGATGGCGCCTCGAACGTGAATGCCCTTATGGCGTGCGGCCTCCACCACGGGGCGAAACCGCTCGATGCTCTCGGCAATCGAACAGTTGATGTTGCGCTGGCTGAAGGCCTCGCTCGCCGCGCCAAACACCACGATCTCGTCAGGCTTTGAGCCCAATGACGCCTCAAAGCCCTGCATGTTCGGCGTCAACACGGAATAGCAGACGTCGGCATGGCGTTCGATCCCGGCCATCACCTCGGCGTTGTCCGCCATCTGCGGCACCCATTTGGGCGACACAAAGCTCGTCACTTCAATGTTCTTGAGACCGGCCGCCTGCAGCCGGTGCACCAGCCCGATCTTGACGGCCGCCGGCACCGGCTGCTTTTCATTCTGCAGCCCGTCGCGCGGGCCGACATCGACGAGCTTGACTTGAAGTGGAAGGTCCATGGCAATCTCTTTCTCTGCGCAGTATCGCAAAAACGGGCAGGGTTCTCAGGAGGTTCCCGCGTCAACCCTCTACCGGGTAGCCCGTCATCAGTACTGGATGCGTGCGTAGTAGGTCTTTTGGGCCGCCTCGCGCGCCTGCCCGAGTGTATGTATTCCTTTTTCTGCCAGCAACGGTAGCAGGCGCAGAAAAACCTCAGCCGTCACGATGGCGTCACCCACGGCCGTGTGGCGGCCCCTAACGCTCACGTTGAAGCGTTCGGCGATCGCCTCCAGCCGGTGCGACGGCTGGTTCGGGTGCACCAGGGCCGACAGCAGCAACGTATCCAGCACCGGCTGGTCAAAGCGCACGCCGGTCCGGGCTTCTTTCAATTGCAGGAACCGCATGTCAAACGCCGCGTTGTGGGCCACCAGCACCGTGTCCTGCGCAAACGCATGGAACGATGGCAACACCTGATCGATGCGTGGCTGGCCACGCACCATTTCAGGCCGGATGCCATGGATGGGAATGGACGCCGCAGGAATGTCGCGCCCCGGGTCCACCAGCTGCTCGAAGCCCTCCTGGCGCAGGAGCTTGCCGTTCACGATGCGCACCGCGCCGATCTGGATGATCTCGTCCCCATGCGACGGCTCCAGCCCCGTGGTCTCGGTGTCGAACACGGTGTAGGACAGGTCCGACAGCTTGCGGTCGGCCAGCTCGCGTGCCTGCCCGGAAGTCTGGAACAGGTCGAAGTCGTAGTACTCCGGCCGACTGTCGCGCTCGCCCAGGGTGGCAGCCTCCAGTTGCTCCTGCGGACTGGCCAGCGGCAGCAGGAAACGGAAAAACGCCAGGTGCCGCACGCGTTCGCGCTCAAACCAGAAGGCCCCGGCATGCCGCTCGACCACATCGCGCACGGTCAGCGGCGTGGTTTCGCCGCCAATCTTCATCGGGTCCATTTCCCAGCTCATCACCGTTTCCGTGCTCATGACCTGACCCGACCAGATCAGGTCCAGGTGCGCGCGCTCGTCGGCCGCGCTCAGCCGCAAGTCCACATGGCGAATACCAAACTCGTCCTTCAGGCGCCCCGCGAGGTACACCAGCGCCTGAAGCAGCGAAAAGCTGTCCACGCGCAGCCAGAGACTGGCATCCAGGTCGGCCGTGCCGCACCGCAACCCGTCGGCCAACTCGATACGGCGTGCCGCAGCGGCGACCAGGTCCGCGCCGAGCATGTCTTCCATCGGCCAGCGCGTCTTGAGCCCTTCGGTGGATGTTTTCACCAGGTCCTGGATGCGCCGGCTCATGGCACCGGTCTCGTCGCGGATCACGCCAAGAAAGCGCTCGCGCATGGCGGCGTCCAGATCCGGGAACTCAAGCATGTCCAGCGCCGCCTGCAGGTTGGCCAGCGACGAGCGGCTCCCTTCGGTCAGCCCGTGCAGCAGCCGGTCGCGCGCGCTGTCGTCCTCCAGCTCGCGGGTGATGTTGTCCAGCATCAGCACGAAGCCGTTGAGCGCGGGAACACCTTCGCCGCTGTCCGCAGACCGCACGGGTGCCATCTGGACGCGCAGCAATTGCCCGGACCGCGTGGTGGTGACGAACTGGGCCGACGGGCTGGCGGCACCGCGCTGCATGCGCTGTTGCACGTTTTCCAGCGCGTGCGCGATCAATTTGCGGTCCACCACCGGGTAGATCGAACGCCCCAGGCCCATCAACTCGGCGCCGCCCGCCACCGCGGGCGACTCCGACAAGGCGCGAAACTGCAGGCGAGCGCGTTGGTTGTACAGGATGACGCGCCCGTCCAGACTGCAAACCACGACGCTTTGCGTCAGCTCAGACATCAGCGCTGCCAGCCGGCTGCGCTCCTGCTCGATGTGTCGGCTCGCCTCCTTCACCTTGGCATCAACTTCGTCGCGCAGTTGTCCGCGCTGGGTCGCGAGGGCGCTGATCACGCGCGCCAGGCCCCGGCTCACGGCACTGCCTTGAGCCTCCAGAAACCGCGGTTCGGCGCCGGCAAGCAGCACCTGCGCCTGCTCCAGCAGGCGCGCCGGGCCTTCCACATGGTCACGCAGCAGGCAACGGGCGCCGAACCCGAGGACGCCCGCCACGACCAGCGCGAGCAGGAGCACCAAGGCGATGCGCGGCTCCACCAACGCCATCAGCATCGACCGCTCGGACAGCTCCAGGGTCGCAGCCACCAGCGTGAACGCCAGCGCCGTCCATGCCAACAGGATCAGTCCGGGCAGCAAGACTGTCACGAGGGCACGACGGTCCAGCTTCATGGCGCTGGCGTCAGCATCTGGCGCACCTGATCGGCGAGTTCCTTCGTGGAAAACGGCTTGGTGAGGTATGCATCAGCCCCCAGCGCCAGACCCTTGGAGACATCGGTTTCGCGCCCTTTCGCGGTCAGCAACAGGATGCGGGTACCGGCCACATCTTCGTGGGCCCGCACTTCCTGGCAGACTTCGAAACCGGTTTTCCGGGGCATCATTACATCCAGCAACACCAGGTCTGGCCGCTCGCGCAGGATGGCGGCCAGCGCCTCCTCGCCGTCATGGGCCACGGTGACCGCGTAGCCCTCGCGCTTCATGAGGTACTCCAGCGAGATCAGGATGTTGGGTTCATCGTCTGCGATCAGGATTTTGTAGGTCATGCCGTCTCTCCTCAGAGCGTGTCCTGCCCGTCTTGTTCGCTGCTGGCGCGCCAGGGCAGGTGAAACACAAAACGAGCACCCTCACCCTGTGCTGATTCGACCCACATGCGGCCGCCAAAGTGCTCCACGATCTGGCGACTGATTGGCAGGCCCAGCCCCGTGCCCTGGGGCCGGTGCGCCTCATCGCCGCCCTGTCGAAACCGCTCGAAGATCAGCGCCTGCTGCGCCACCGGCACACCGGCCCCGTTATCCTGCACCGACACAGTCACGCCGTCCACCTCGGCGCTCAGGGCTACCTCCACACGCCCCGCGCCGTCCGGCACAAACTTGGCGGCGTTGGACAGCAGGTTGAGCATGACCTGGGTCAAGCGATCGGGGTCGGCCCGCAACACCGCCGGTTGCGGCGGCAGCGCGAGCCGAACAGTGGCCCCCCGCTCCCGGAACATCTCGGCCGTGGTTTGCACTGCCAGGGTCAGCAGGTGGCCCATGTCCACATCGGTGCTGCGCCACTCGGCATGCCCCGACTCGATTTTGGCCATGTCCAGCACCTGGTTGACCAGCCGGCTGAGCCGCTCCGTTTCCGCCACGATGATTCCCAGGAACTGCTGGCGCTGGTCGGCGGGCATGTCGGCGTCCCCCGCCATCAGTTCGGACAACGCACGGATCGACGTCAATGGCGTGCGCAATTCATGCGTCACCGATGACATGAAGTCGTCCTTGAGCCGGTCCAGGCCCTTCAGCTGGTCGTTGGCCGCCCGCAGTTCGCGCGTCGCTTGCTCCAGGGAACGTGACTTCTCCTCCAGTTCTACCGAATGCGCCCGCAGTTGCGATGCCTCGTCAAGAATCTGCATCACGTCGTCCAGTGCCAGTGCCTCTTCCTCCACCACCGATGCCACCATCACCCGGGCTGACGCACTGCCGATGGCGCCCGCAAGCAGGGTTTCGACAAACTGCACCAGCCGCGCATCGGGCGCAACGCCCGCCACTGTGGCGACGCCAGCGCCGCGGGCGTAGCCTTCAAACAGACGCCGGGTCTTCGGCTCGCCCAGGAAACGCGCCACCAGCGCGTGCAGATCCTGCACGCGTGCTCGACCGCGCCAGAAGACCGGGTCGACCTGCCGGGTGCGCTCGAACACGTCCACAAACAGCAGCGCCTGGCTGGTCTCGGCCGCTGACGGGGTGCGCCAGAGCGAGACCAGCACATAGGCGCCTACATTGGCCAACAGGCTCCAGAACAGTGAATGCGTGAGGTTGTCCAGGCCCGTGAGCCCCAGCAACTGCTCGGGTTTGAGCCAGGCAATGCCCCAGGGACCCTCCGACAGAAAGCCAGGCGCCAGCCAGCCAGATTTCGCCAGCGATGGCAGCATCAGCGTGTAAACCCAAAGACCAAACCCAAGCGCCAGCCCGGCCATCGCGCCGCGCTCGGTGGCGCCTTTCCAATACATGCCGCCCAGCATCGCCGGCGCAAACTGGGCCACAGCGGCAAAGCTGATCAAGCCGATGCTGACCAAGGCATAGGCTTCGCCCGCCAGATGGAAGTAGGCATAACCGAGCAGGAGAACGAGCATGATCGCCGCGCGGCGAATGCGCAGGATCACCCGCGTCAAATCGCCCATGGCCCGCGCACTGGCCCAACGTGTGCGCAGCAGGAGTGGCATCACCAGGTCATTGCAGACCATGCTGGCCACCGCAATGGTTTCGACGATCACCATGCCGGTGGCCGCGGACAGCCCGCCCACGAAGGCCAGCAGAGCCAGGAGCGGCTGGCCGTGGGCCAGCGGCAGCGACAGCACAAAACCCTCAGGGTCCATCTTGCCGGCACCAAAGAGCAGCAGCCCACCAAACGCGATGGGCAGTACGAACAGGTTGATGAGCCACAGGTACAGCGGAAACAGCCATACCGCGCGGCGCAGGTGCTGCTCGTCCACGTTTTCCACCACCATGACCTGGAACTGGCGGGGCAGAAAAATCACTGACAGCATCGACAGCAGCAGCAAGGCGAACCATTGGCTCCAGGAAAACGAAGTTCCTGTGCCGACATGCAGAAGGCTGTTCAAGGCCGGCACCGCCTGTGCCTTCGCAACAATGTCGGCTACGCCATCGAACAGGCCGTACGTGACAAACAGGCCCACCGCCAGGAACGCTACCAGTTTGACGATGGATTCGAAGGCGATGGCAGCCACCATCCCTTCGTGCCGCTCGGTGGCGTCCAGGTGCCGGGTGCCGAATACCATGGTGAAGCCTGCCAGCGCCAATGCGAAATACAGCGTGCTGTCGCTCCACCATGTACCGGGGTGGGACAGCGGCACCCCGAGCGGCGTGGTCATAAGCGCGTAGCCACCCGACACGGCCTTGAGTTGCAGCGCAATGTACGGAACGATGCCCACCACCGTGATCAGGGTGACGCCGCCTGCCAGCAAAGGGCTTTTGCCATATCGGCTGCCGATAAAATCGGCTATCGAAGTGATGCGGTAGCTGCGCGAGATGCGGATCATCTTGCGCACGACCAACCACGC
The DNA here is from genome assembly GCA_031411575.1 of Betaproteobacteria bacterium. Classification (GTDB taxonomy): domain Bacteria; phylum Pseudomonadota; class Gammaproteobacteria; order Burkholderiales; family Burkholderiaceae_C; genus JANOBJ01. The sequence goes on from JANOBJ010000263.1 coordinate 11,346, forward strand.
CAGCGCCATGGCCAGCGTCGGTCCGAGGTAGATGGGCAGGAACCAGACACCCGAGGACGCGGCGCGCCCGACGCTGCCGAAATACGTCCACGCGGTGCAATACACCGCCATCGACAGCGCGTACACCCATGCGTTACCCACGATCGAGCGGCCGTGGGCCGCGCGCAAGTCGCCGTAACTGGCCACCGCGAACAGCAGCGCCAGGTAGGCAAACGAGATACCGACAACGAGGGTGGGCGACACGGTCAGTCTTTCATCCGCTCCACCATCCACCCGGCTGCGGCGATCAACATCGCCCAGAGCATGAACAACGCGGCGGGGAACGCCGGAACGCCCAATACGGTGGCACGGACGTCCCACAGCGCCAGCAGCGGAAAGTTCAGCAGCAGCAAACACAGTGCGAACAGCGCCATCAGGCGCTGCCCGTCCAGCAATCGGCGCGACGCGATACGACCGTCGTCTGAAGGGGCCGGCGCCGTTCCCGTGCTGTTGGCCTGGTGTTGCATGGTGGATCAGGCCTCCAGTTTGAAATGCAAGGTCAGATGCTGGCGGAAGCGCCTGATGATGGCCAGTGAGTCCTTGAGCTGATCGCGGTCCAGCGTCCCCAGGCTGTCCCATTGCACCAGGTTGTCGGCCAGTTGACCCAATCGGCGCTGGCGTAGACTGTTGCGCAGCTTGAGCGTCATCAGGAAATGCAGCGCCTCCACGAGATCCCTGACCAGGTCGGCCGGCATGGCATCACGGTTCGCCAGCGCATGCAGCCGGGCCACCGTGCCCAGTTCGTCCAGATGGTGTTCCAGCGCCAGCGCACGCACACCGTGCACGATCGGGAACGTGCCCAGCTTCTTCAGGTCAAAGGCCCGTGGCTCACGGCCACGGATGGCGGTTAAACGGCTCCACCAGCCGGTTGACGGCTCGCCAAACTGGTCCACCGCACGCACGAACCGAGCGAAGAAAGCGTCGCTGTCGGCCAGGATGCGGAAAGCATAGGCGCGCGTATCGTGCAGAAGGGCTGCATCGCCGGCGACGGCGCGCGCGTCCATGAAGATCGCCAGATTCATCGGACCGTCCGCATCGGCACCGTACATCCATCCTCGCATCCTCTCGCGAAACGGCGTGACCTGCTGGCACCACTGGGGGTTGGACACCATGACGTGGCCCGGACAGGGGGGGTAGCCGAACGATAGCAACGCCGCGCCGAACCGGGCCGTCACGTCAGCCAGCGAATCCAGCACGTACCCGTCCCGCAACAGCAACGCATTGTCCTGGTCGGTCTTCAAGACCTGCTCGCCACGCCCTTCGCTTCCCATCACCACCAGACAGCTGTTGCGGACCAGATCCACCGGCGCCACCAAGCGCCACAGGCGCGCCAACGCCCGAGAATTGAGCTCACTCACCAGGCCCGAGATGATGTCAATGCGCACACCGTCCCGGTGCAACAGCGCGATCATGTCTTCAAGCTGCCCCATGGCAACCTGAAGCTCCTCGACGGACTGTGCCTGGTCCACCCTCAACCCAATCAGATGTGAGTGGTTCGCCACGAAGCTAATCAGGTCCAGTTGACTCAGAATGCCGAGGATCGTGGTGCCCTGTCGCACCAGGACACGGTGCACGCGGTGCCGCATCATCAGCAGCAGTGCTTCGAACAGTTCGGCGTCGGCATCCACTGACACCAGCTCGAACTGGGCCACCTCGCGTACCGCCAGCGCCGACGGCGCGTCCGGCCTCAGCAACGCGTCGCGCAGGTCGGTGGTGGTGAACATGCCAATTCGCTCAATACTGCCCTGTCCATCGCGCACCAGTGCGTTCGTGAGTCCGTTTTCCGACAGCAGGCGGCAAACCGAGACCAGATCAAGGCTGCCATCCACGAAAAAGGGCTTGCGCAGGTGGGCATCGCGTACCTTACCGGTCATCAGCGACAGGAACTCGCGACGGCGCCCGTCGTCCTCGTCGGCCGAAAGCTGGAGCGACAGTTCAGCCAGCACCATGGCGCTGAACCGCGCGTTCCCGGCCATCAGGCCCAACAAGACCGGACGGGGAATCTGCCATGCCACAACCTCGTCAAGCGCCGTGATAACTCCATGGGCATGATGGGTCAGTACGGCGAAGAAGCCAACGTGGTCGCCCGGCCCGAACACCCGCACGTCGCCCGTACGCAACTGCTCCACATGCCCGGTGGCAATGACGAATACAACGTCATGCGCAAGGTCGGCAGACATCAACACGCTGCCTGGAGCCAGCGCGACACGCGTGGCGGCGTCATGCACCTGCGCCTGTTCCATCGGCGTCAGGCAGTTGAAAGGCGTTACCTCGAAGGGGAAAGCATCTGGCACTTCGGCGTCCTGGATGACAAAGGGCTGCAGACGTGTCGCCAGCAGCCGCTTCAGCTTATGCGGCCGGCAACGCGGGCTGGCCCCGATCGCTGCCGGGTCTAATGGCCAGAGGCGCCCGATGCACCAATGCCCGTTTCAGAACGCACTTGCTGCGCGAGGAAGCCCGCGCGGTCGACCTTGGCGCGCTGGCTGTTGTCCAGGATCGAGAACAGCCAGATGCCCACAAAGCCGATCGTCATCGAGAACAGGGCGGGCGAAGTGTAGGGGAACAATGCCGAGCCCTTGGGGTTTCCGAGCGTCGCCTCCCACACCGAAGGCGATACCACCGTCAGCCCCACCGACGAGATCAGGCCGAGGAACCCACCGATCACAGCCCCTCTGGTTGTGCAGTCTTTCCAGAGGACCGACATGAAGAGTACCGGGAAGTTGGCCGACGCTGCAATGGCAAACGCCAACGACACCATGAAAGCAATGTTCTGCTTCTCGAATACGATGCCCAGCACCACCGCCAGCACGCCCAGAGCGATCGTCGTGACTTTCGAAACATTCAGTTCCGAGGCGCTGTCGGCCTTGCCATTCCTGATGACCGTCGCATAGAGGTCATGCGATACCGCCGAGGCGCCCGACAAGGTCAGGCCGGCCACCACAGCAAGAATGGTTGCGAAAGCCACAGCAGAAATGAATCCAAGGAACACGTTGCCGCCGACTGCGTTGGCAAGGTGGATGGCCGCCATGTTGCCGCCACCCAGCAACCCTCCCTTGGCGTCGAGGTACTGCGGATTGGTCAACACGAACGTGATTGCACCAAAGCCGATGATGAAGGTGAGCAGGTAGAAGTAACCAATCCAGCCCGTCGCCCACATCACCGATTTGCGCGCTTCCTTGGCGCTCGGAACGGTGAAGAACCGCATCAGGATGTGTGGCAGGCCCGCGGTGCCGAACATCAGCGCCATACCAAACGAGATGGCCGAGATCGGATCCTTCACGAAGTTACCAGGTCCCATGATGGACTGACCGATCGCGGCGGCGGCTTCGGCGGTTTTGCCATCCTTCAGTGCCAGATCGGTCTTTATCTTCACGGCCCCGGCGAACATGGCCTCGGGGCTGAAGCCAAAATGCCACAGCACCGACAACGCCATGAAGGTGGCGCCACCCAGCAGGAGGCAAGCCTTGATGATCTGCACCCAGGTGGTCGCGGTCATGCCGCCAAACAGCACATACACCATCATGAGAGAGCCCACGATGACGACCGCGATCCAGTATTCGAGTCCGAACAGAAGCTTGATCAGTTGCCCGGCGCCCACCATTTGCGCAATTAGGTAGAAAGCCACCACGACCAGCGTGCCGGAAGCGGCGAAGATGCGCACCGGCGCCTGTTTGAAGCGGAACGCCGCAACATCCGCAAACGTGAACTTGCCAAGATTGCGCAACCGCTCAGCCATCAGGAAGGTGATAACTGGCCAACCCACCAAAAAGCCGATGGAATAGATCAAGCCATCGAAGCCGCTGGCCATCACGGCCGCTGAAATACCCAAAAAGGAGGCGGCCGACATGTAATCACCAGCAATCGCCAAGCCGTTCTGGAAGCCCGTTATTCCGCCGCCAGCCGTGTAGAAGTCTGCGGCGGACTTTGTCTTGGATGCAGCCCACTTGGTGATAAACAATGTCCCGATCACGAACATCGCGAACATGCTGATCGCCGTCCAGTTGGTGCCTTGCTTCTGCGCCTGACCCAGGTCGGCGCCGGCGGCATAGACGGCAACGGACGCGCCAACGAGCGCGGCCAGCGCTAGCGCTGCACGTGAGTGGTCAAGGAGGCGGCTCATTTCAGCACCGCCTTCGCCACGTCGTTCGTCAAGTCATCAAATTCGCTATTGGCGCGTCTGACATAGATCGCTGTGATAACGACCGTGAACACAATGACACCAAATCCGACCGGAATACCAACCGTCATGACACCCGCGCCGAGCTTTTGCGACAGAAACTCCTTATTGAACGCCACGAGCAGGATGAAACCGTAGTACGCAACCATCATGGCCAGCGTCAACCACCAGCCAAAGCTTGATCGCTTGGCCTTGAGTTCCTGATACTTGGGATCGCGCAGAATCCGCTGAATCACGTCATCGTCCATAGTTGTCTCCTTGGAAACTTCGCGTCCTCAGGCGACGCTTTGCCTATGACTATGCGCTTTTCACAGACTCTGGTGATTGGAAAACAAGGGGTGACTTGACGTTGCGCAAGGCCACGCCAAATGATTCAGTAGCCCATTGACGGATCGACGATTCCTGTGACTGGTTTGCCGTCCTGGAGCAATGCAATCTTGCCTGCAATCTGCGCGATGCTCTCATCACGCAGGGTACGCGCCGAGGTATGCGGCGTCACTGTGATTTTGGGGTGGCGCCAGAACGGGTCAGTTGACGGCAGCGGTTCGACACGAAACACATCCAGCGTTGCACCGGCCAGGTGCCCGGCATCCAGCAGCGCGATCAAGTCGTCATCGACCACATGCGCGCCCCGGGCCACATTGACCACGTAGGCGCCTGGTCGAAGCCGCGTCAGCGTGTCGCGGTTCAGGATGTTCTCGGTCTCCGGCGTCAGCGGCAGCAGGCATACCAGGATGCGGCTTGCAGCCAGAAACTCGGCGAACTGCGCCGCGCCCGAGAAGCAGCGCACGCCATCGATGGCCTTGGGCGATCGGCTCCAGCCCGCGATCGGAAACTCAAACTGCGCCAGCGCGCGAGCCACCCGTTCGCCCAGCACGCCGAGCCCCATGATGCCCACCGGAAAATCGGCCCGCGCCCGCGGCCGCCGGAAGGACCACTTGCCCTGTTGCACATCAGTTTGGTAGCCGTCGAATTCGCGAAAATGGCGGATCACCGCATGGCACACGTATTCGGCCATCTGGACCGACATGCCCGCATCGTCCAGGCGCACCACCTGGGCCCCGGGAGGGAGACGCAGTTTCAGCAGCGCATCAACGCCTGCGCCGATGTTGAACAACGCCTTGAGATGCGGCTGCTCGTCCAGAAACTGCTGCGGTGGCGCCCAGACCACGGCGTAGTCGGCGGCATCCGCGGCGTGAGTACCCGGTGCCCACACCTGGACGCGGGCGCCCGGCAACGCGGCCTGCAGGCCCTCGACCCAGGGTTCTGGCCGCGTATCGGTACAGCAGAAGGCGATTCGCATGCCAGGCTTCTGTCAAGCCTCAATCCGCAGCAACTCGGCGCCCTCCGCGACCTGATCGCCGGGTGCATAGAGCAGTTCCGCGACGGTTCCATCGGCTGGCGCTGCAATCGTGTGCTCCATCTTCATCGCCTCCATCACGGCCAACGCCTGGCCCTTGCTGACCTTGTCACCTGACTTGACGGCAAATGACACCACTTTGCCGGGCATCGGCGCCGTCAGACGGCCCGCATCGGTATGTGTCTCGCCGGCATGCGCCAGTGCGTCAACGACTATGATTTCTGTAGCACCCGATGACCCAAAGACGTGGACCTTCTCGCCTTTTTCCCACATTTTGACGATCTGGCGCTGCCCGGCAAAGCGCAGGTCAACGCCGCCCGGTGAGGGCGAAAATTCCAGTGCGCCAGAGACGCCACCGACGGCCAGGGACAGGGTGCCGTCGCGTCGGCAAACCAGGGCTGCGGTGTGGGGCTCGCCATGAAACTCGAAGTCAAAGCGACGGGTGGTGACACCGTGCGAGCGCCAGCCGTCGCGCCGGTTCCACGGGTCGATCCAGTCAGGCGTCGGGCCGGTGGCGACCTCCGCCGCCCGTTCATCCAGCAGCTTTTGCACGACAGCTGCAGCGGCCGCCATCGGCAAGCCGATTTTTTCCTGCTTGAACAGGTGCGCCTCTTCGCGCTGGATTAGCGCGGTATCCAGGTTGGCACCGCTGAACGAGGGGCTGGTCACCACGTGGCGGAGAAACTGCACATTCGTGCTCAGCCCAACGATGCAGGTGCCCGCCAGCGCGGTGTCCAGCCGCGCCAGTGCCTGCTCGCGGTTGTCGCCATGAACAATGAGTTTGGCCACCATCGAATCGTAGAACGGTGAGATGGTGTCGCCCTCGCGCACCCCGTCGTCCACACGGACGGCAACGCCGCCACCCAGATCTGCACGCTCGAAAGCGGTGCATACCGGCTTTTGGTACACGTGCAGCGTGCCCGTTGCCGGCAGGAAGTTGTTGTCCGGCGTCTCGGCGCAGATGC
>JANOBJ010000264.1:0-8734 GCA_031411575.1 Betaproteobacteria bacterium
AACCCAAGGCTGGATGTGCGGCTGGTTGAAACCGCGCGCCAGCCGCATCTGGTGGTGGTGGACAGTCGACTGGAGACACCGCTGGACGCCAAACTTTGGGGTCCAGACCGTACCCGTCTCATCTACTGCGCGGCCGAAGACCCAGCAAAAAAAGCGGCGCTCCAAGCCCGTGGCGCCACCGTCGTGCACCTGCCGGGACCTGGCAGCAAGGTCGATCTCGCAGCCATGTTGGTCGACTTGGCCAGGCGCGAAGTGAACGAACTCCACGTCGAGGCGGGCCACAAGCTCAATGGTTCGTTCATCCGCGAGGGGCTGGTGGATGAATTCCTGGTCTACTTGGCGCCGAAGTTGTTGGGCCAGGGCCGCGACATGGCGAGCTTCGGGCCACTCGCTGACTTGTCAGCCGCAGTGCCCCTGATCTTTCGATCGACTGAAATGGTTGGCGAAGATCTGCGCATCGTCGCCAGAATTCCGGGCAGGGACGAGTTTTAGACCGCCCATCAACAGGTTTTGCACCGGCAGCGCCGGGTTCCGGTCCAATCCCTGCGAAAATAGCGCATGTTCACCGGAATCATCACCGGCGTGGGGCGCATCGCCGCTGTTCACGACCTGGGAAGCTCTTTACCCGAAGGCCATCGCCCCGCCGACTCACCGTTCGGCAAGCGGCTGACCGTCCAGACACCAGCCGGCTATCTCGACGATGCGGGGCTGGGCGACAGTATTGCCATCAATGGCGCCTGCATGACGGTTACCTCGCTCGACAAGTCTGTCAACACCTTCACCATCGATGTTTCGGCCGAATCACTGGCCAAGACCAGCAGGCTCAGCCAACCTGGCGTTTCCGTCAACCTGGAGAAAGCCTTGCGCGCCCATGACCGCCTGGGCGGCCACATCGTGTCGGGGCATGTCGACGGCGTGGGTACCGTGACGTACTTCGCGCCGGTGGGTGAAAGCTGGGAACTGCGGGTCACAGCCCCCCGCGAAATTGCCAAGTACCTGGCCTACAAGGGCTCGATCACGGTCAATGGCGTGAGCCTGACCGTCAACCGGGTTGCTGACCAGCCCGACGGTTGCCACGTCAGCATCAACCTGATCCCGCACACGGTCGAAAACACGGCCCTTGGGGCAATTGCGGCCGGCGACCCCGTCAATCTCGAAATCGACCTGATCGCGCGCTACGTGGAGCGGATGCTGAGCGTCGAACCCACGCCACCGGCCAGAGCTTTCCCATGACCACACCTGTTCCCATCTCTCGCGTCGAAGACATCGTGACCGACATGCGCGCCGGGCGCATCGTGATCCTGGTCGACGAGGAAGACCGCGAAAACGAAGGCGACCTGGTGCTCGCGGCCGATCACGTCACGTCCGATGCGATCAATTTCATGGCGCGGTTCGGCCGCGGGCTGATCTGCCTCACCCTCACTCGCGAACGCTGCGAACGGCTGCAGTTGCCGCCAATGGCAGTGCGCAATGGCACCCGGCACTCCACGGCATTCACGGTGTCGATCGAAGCCGCCGAGGGCGTGACCACCGGCATCTCGGCTGCCGACCGCGCGCGCACTGTGCAGGCCGCCGTGGCCAGCGGCGCTCAGGCCAGTGACCTGGTTCAGCCGGGCCACATTTTTCCATTGCAGGCGGTGGACGGCGGCGTGCTGATGCGCGCGGGCCATACCGAAGCTGGTTGCGATCTGGCCGCCATGGCCGGGTGTACCCCTGCAGCGGTGATCTGCGAAATCATGAAAGACGACGGCACCATGGCGCGTCTGCCCGATCTGCAGTTGTTCGCGGCCGAGCATGGCCTGAAAATCGGCACCATTGCAGACTTGATTGAGCACCGAAGCCGCCATGAATCCCTGGTCGAAAAGATCGGGGCGCGGACCATTCAAACCGCATTTGGCGAGTTCACCGCGCACGCGTTTCGCGACAAGCCGAGCCAGGGTCTGCATCTGGCGCTGGTCAAAGGTACCTGGGGCGCCAACGACACCGTATCGGCGCGTGTTCACGAGCCGTTGTCGGTGCTGGATGCGCTCGAAATCCATCGCACCATGCACTCGTGGAGCCTGGACGCGAGCCTGGCTCACATTGCCCGTGAAGGCAAAGGCGTGGCGGTGCTGCTCAACTGCGGCGAGACCGCCCATCAGTTGCTGGCGCAATTTGAAGGCACCGCCCGTTCCGCGCAGGCTCCTGAGCGCGGCCGCATGGATTTGCGCACCTACGGCATCGGCGCGCAGATTCTGCGCGAGTGCGGCGTACACAAAATGAATCTCATGGGCACTCCTCGCCGCATGCCCAGCATGGCGGGCTATGGACTTGAAATTGCCGGCTACATCACCAAGGAATAACGCATGTTTGGCGCAGAAAAGGGAGCCGCAGACCGGCTGGACGGCAAGAAGCTGTACATCGGTATCGTGCAGGCCCGCTTCAACGAAAGCATCACCGACGCGCTGGCCAAGGCCTGCCTGGATGAGCTGGCGGTATTGGGCGTCAGCACCAAGCACATCGACCACGTCCAGGTGCCTGGCGCGCTGGAAGTGCCCGTGGCGCTGCAGGCGATGGCCGAGAAAAATCAATACGACGCCCTGATCGCCATCGGCTGCATCATTCGCGGCGAAACCTACCATTTCGAGCTCGTCGCCAATGAATCCGGTGCGGGCGTGACCCGTGTCGCGCTGGATTACCAGCTACCGGTTGCCAATGCCATCCTGACCACCGAAGACATGGCCCAGGCGATCGCGCGACAAACCGACAAGGGCCGCGATGCAGCTCGCGTGGCGGTCGAAATGGCCAACCTGCTGGACGATCTGTCATGACCGACGAAAAATTGCCGGTGGCGCCCATCCCCACCCGCCCTGCGCGGCAATCTCGCACCGGCCTCACTGCGACTGGCGCCCGCAAGGCAACCGCGAAGTCCGAACGCAGCCGGGCGCGCGAGTTTGCCTTGCAGGCGCTCTACCAGCACCTGGTGGGCGGCAACGAAGCGTCCGAGATCGACGCCTTCACCCGCGACCTCGCCGGCTTTCACAAAGCCGATTCCGCCCACTACGACGCCCTGCTGCATGGCTGCATCGAGCAGGCTGCGGCACTGGACGCGCTGATCCTGCCGCTGCTGGACCGGCGCATGGGAGAAATCTCCCCCGTCGAACGCAGCATCCTGTGGATCGGCGCCTATGAGTTCGGGCACTGCGCCGATGTGCCGTGGCGGGTCGTCATCAACGAATGCGTCGAACTTGCCAAGGAATTTGGCGGCACTGACGGCCACAAGTACGTCAACGGCGTTCTCAACGGGCTGGCACCCTCGCTCCGTGCCGCCGAAGTCGAGTCCGACCAGGCGTCAGGCAAAGCCCGGCGCTAGGCCAGTGACCATGCGCATCTCTGCCCGCGCACAACGCATCGAGCCGTTCTATGTGCTGGAGGTAGGCAAGGCAGCTTCAGCCCTGGCGCGCGAGGTCGCCCACACCGACCGTCCAATGATCTTCCTCAATATCGGGGAGCCTGATTTCACCGCGCCGCCGCTGGTGCAGGCTGCTGCCGCGCGGGCCGTGCGCGACGGCGCCACGCAGTACACACAGGCCACCGGTCTGGAGACTTTGCGCGACCGTATCAGCCACTGGTACGCCACGCGCTTTGCCGTCGACGTGCCGGCGCGACGCATTGTGGTGACGGCCGGCGCGTCTGCCGCGCTGCAGCTCGCCTGCCTGGCGCTGGTGGAAGCCGGTGACGAAATCCTGATGCCCGACCCCAGCTACCCGTGCAACCGGCATTTCGTCAGCGCGGCCGATGGCACCGCTGTGCTGATTCCCACCACCGCCGAAGAGCGGTTTCAGCTCAGTGCCGACAAGGTTCACGCCGCGTGGGGGCCGAAAACGCGCGGGGTCTTGCTCGCCTCGCCGTCCAACCCCACCGGCACGTCCATCCATCCGGACGAATTGCGCCGCATCAGGGAAGTCGTGCGCAGCCGTGGCGGCATCATGATGGTCGATGAAATCTACCTCGGCCTCAGCCACGACGACACCTTTGGCCAGACTGCGCTCACGCTGGGCGACGACACCATCAGCATCAACAGCTTCTCCAAATACTTCAACATGACCGGCTGGCGCCTGGGCTGGATGGTGGTGCCGGATGCGTTGGTACCGGTGATCGAGCGCCTCGCGCAGAACCTGTTCATCTGCCCCAGCACCGTGGCCCAGCACGCCGCGCTGGCTTGTTTTGAGCCGGAGAGCATCGCCGAGTACGAGCGCCGCCGGGCGGACTTCAAGGCTCGGCGCGATTTCTTCATTCCCGCGCTGAATGCGATGGGGCTGCCCGTGCCGGTCATGCCCGACGGCGCGTTCTACGCCTGGGCCGACTGCTCGCAGGCTTGCTGCCAACTGGGCATCCACGACAGTTGGGATTTTGCGTTTGAAGTCATGAAGCGCGCGCATGTCGCCGTTACGCCCGGCCGCGATTTTGGCAGCGCGGAGACTGCGCATTACATCCGCTTCTCCACCGCGAGCTCGATGGCGCATCTGCAGGAAGCTGCCGACCGGCTTCGGGCCATGCTGCCATGAGCATCGCAGGCGCAGAGATACAGACCTTTCACTGGCCAGTACGGGTGTACTGGGAAGACACCGACGCGGGCGGCATCGTGTTCTATGCCAACTATCTGAAATTCTTTGAGCGCGCCCGCACCGAATGGTTGCGCTCGCTCGGCGTCGAGCAGCAACGCCTGCGTGAGCAAACCGGCGGCATCTTCGTCGTCAGCGAGACCGCTTTGCGCTACCACCGCCCAGCCCGCCTGGACGATGAACTTCTTGTTACTGCGAAACTCCAGGAAAAAGGCCGTGCGTCCCTGATAATTGGTCAGCAGGCGCTATCAAATTCAGAGCAGGCACAGACCGTGCTTGCCGAGGGCACCATCCGCATCGGCTGGGTAGATGCCAATACCCTGAAACCCGGGAGAATCCCCGCACATGTCCTGGAAATGCTGAAATGAACCAAGACCTGTCCATCCTCCACTTGGTGCTCAACGCCAGTTGGGTCGTACAAGCGGTGATGCTGCTGCTGGTGGCCGTGTCGATCGCCAGCTGGGCCGCGATCTTCCGCAAGCTGTTCGCGTTGAAGCGCGTGACGGCCCTCAACGATGAGTTCGAGCGTGAATTCTGGTCGGGTACCAGCCTGAACGAGCTGTTCTCGGCCGCTGCGCAAAACGCCAAGCGCTCCGGCCCGATGGAGCGCATTTTTGCCAGCGGCATGCGCGAATTCCAAAAGCTGCGCGAGCGCCGGATTGCCGACGCCGGCACCCTGCTGGATGGCGCGCGCCGCGCCATGCGCGCCAGTTTCCAGCGCGAACTCGACGTGGTGGAGACCAATCTGTCGTTCCTGGCGTCTGTGGGTTCGGTGTCGCCCTACGTGGGCCTGTTCGGCACGGTGTGGGGCATCATGCACGCGTTTACCGGACTGGCCAGCCTGCAGCAGGTCACGCTGGCTACGGTGGCGCCCGGCATTGCCGAAGCGCTGGTGGCCACCGCCATCGGCCTGTTCGCCGCCATTCCTGCTGTCGTGGCCTACAACAACTTTGCGCGCGACATCGACCGGGTGGCGATCAAGCTGGAGACCTTCATCGAGGAGTTCTCCAACATCCTGCAGCGCAACCTGGGCGGTACCAACCCGGCACCGTCCACCTCGTCGTCCGGCCACTGAAACGAAAGGCTGACCATGCCCGCCCTCGTCTCACGCGGCCGCGGCCGCCGCACCATCAACGAGATCAACATGGTGCCATTCATCGACGTGATGCTGGTGCTGCTGATCATCTTCATGGTGACGGCGCCGCTGATCGCACCCAGCATGATCGACCTGCCCAGCGTGGGCAAGGCACGCGCCCAACCCGAGCCGGTGATCCAGATCGTGGTGGCCAAGGATGAATCGCTGGAGCTGAAGGTGCAGGACAAGACCAGCCGCGTCGCCCTGCGCGACATCGCCGCCACGGTGCGGCGCGCACAGGGCAACCAGCCGCAAACGCCGGTGGTGATCAGCGCCGACCGCAGCGTGAAATATGAAACCGTGGTGCGGGTTATGGACAGCCTGCAGAAAGCCGGCATCCAGCGCGTCGGCCTGTCGGTCCAGCTCGCACCCTGACCACGCCCGGCAGCCACCATGCGGCATTCGGTCTTTCACAGCACCTTCATGTACCAGGCCGCCGAGCGCGGCGAGTTCGCGCCGCCGCCGCAGGCCGGCCATCTGCGCGCCTTCGCGCTGGCTGTGATCGCCCACCTGCTGCTGCTGGGCGCGCTCACGTGGGGTGTCAACTGGAAGCGCCAGTCTGAAAACCTGGCGGTGGAAGCGGAGCTCTGGTCAGCCCTGCCGCAAGAGGCCGCACCCAAGGCCGTGCAGCCCCCGCCGCCAGCGCCCACCCCGGCCCCACCTCGGCCCGAGGTGAAAAAGCCCGAGCCGCCCGTCGTGCGCGATGCCGACATTGCCATCGAGCGCGAGAAAAAGCGTCTCGAGAAGGAAAAAGCCGAGCGCGAAAAAGAAGAAGACAAGCGCGAGCAAGCCAAAAAGGCGGCCGACGACAAGAAACGCCAACTCGAAGTAGCCAAGGCGAAAGAGGCCGAGCGTGTGGCCGACACCAAGCGCCAGGAAGCCGAGCGACAGAAGAACATCGAGCGCGCGCTCGGCCAGGCCGGCGCCACCGGCGCGCCCGCCGCCACCGGCAACGCACAGCAATCGTCAGGGCCGTCGCCGGGCTACGCCGGTCGCATCCGCGCGCGCATCAAACCCAACATCGTGTTCACCGAAGACATGGCCGGCAACCCGACCGCCGAGGTCGAGGTTCGAGTGGCGCCGGACGGCACCATCGTGGGCCGGCGCCTGACCAAGTCCAGCGGCGTGAAGACGTGGGATGAAGCGGTGCTCAAGGCGATCGACAAGACCGAAGTGCTGCCACGCGACGCCGATGGGCGGGTACCGCCGGCCATGGCAATCACCTTCCGCCCGAAAGACTGAGTTTCCCCTCAGAAACCATTTGCTATTATTTCAATAGCAAACAATGACCAGTGGAAGCGGACATCCGGCCAATTTAGCTCAAAAATCACTCATAGACGATGTTCGCGCGGCCCTGGTCGGCCTGTGCCATCCAGCTGGCCAGCGCGGCATCGGTCGGGAAGAATTTGGCCTCTTCACCCAATTGCAATTCAGCCTGCGCCGCGTCGCGGTGCAGCGCCAGCCGCACCGGCAGGCCGCGCACCAGTTCGCCCTGCTCGGACATCTCGCGCCGCGGCGGAAAATCTCGCACCAGACGCGCAATATCGGGCGCAGTGCCGTTGACGGCCACCCGCAAAAACTTGCCGAAGCGGCAGCGCGCGGCCGCCAGATCCCACACCTGCTGGACCGTGAACTGCAGGCCACCGGAAAACCGGTCGGGCTGCACCTTGCCCATGGCGATGATCAACTCGTCGTCTTTCAGCAGATGGCGGTTGGCGTTGATCAGCGCTTCATCGGCGCGCGCTTCGATCACGTCGGACGTATCGTCCAGCTTGAACAGCGCCAGCTTGCCGCGCTGGCCGTTGATGACGCGCAGATCGCTCACGATGCCGGCCAGCAGCTGCGGCTCGCGGGTGTCGATCAGGTCGGCGATCTGCCGCTTGGCAAACTGCCGAACCTCGCGCGCGACCTCGTCAAACAGGTGGCCCGACAAATAAAAGCCAATCGCGGTTTTCTCCAGCGTCAGGCGCTCTTTCACGCCCCAGGGCGTGGCATCCACCAGGTCAGGCTCCTGCGTGCTGGAGCCGTGTGAATCGTCGCCCATGTCGAACAGGCCGCCCTGGTTGGCATTGGCTTCGGTCGCGTTGGCAAAGTCAAACGCGCGGTCCACCGACGCCATCATCGAGGCGCGGTTGAGTTGCAGCGAATCAAACGCGCCAGCCTTGATCAGCGCCTCGACCGTGCGCTTGTTGAGTTTGCTGCGGTCCACCCGCACGCAAAAATCAAACAGGCTGGTGAAGTCGCCACCGGCCTGGCGCGCCGCCACGATCGCGTCAATCGCCTGCTGCCCGGTGCCCTTGACCGCGCCCAGACCATAGCGGATCACGGTGTCGGAGATCGGCTCGAAGCGGTACCCGCCGCGGTTCACGTCCGGCGGCTCGAAGCTCATGGCCAGGTTGCCGGCTGGTCCCCAATGCGGCTTTTGCGCGTCTTCGAACAGCACCTTGAGCTTGTCGGTGTCGTCCATTTCTACCGTCATGTTGGCGCAGAAGAACTCGGCCGTGTAGTGCACCTTGAGCCAGGCCGTGTGGTAGGCCAACAGCGCATACGCAGCCGAGTGCGACTTGTTGAAGCCGTAGCCCGCGAACTTTTCCATCAAGTCGAAAACCTCGTCGGCTTTCGGCTGGCTCAGGCCGTTTTTGCCCGCGCCCTCGCGGAACACGGCGCGCTGCGCATCCATCTCCTCTTTCTTCTTCTTGCCCATGGCGCGGCGCAGCAGGTCAGCGCCGCCCAGCGAGTAGCCGCCCAGGATCTGCGCGGTCTGCATCACCTGCTCCTGGTAGACCATGATGCCGTAGGTCTCGGACAGGATGCCCTCGGTGCGCGGGTCGGGGTAGTCGAAGCGCTCGCCGTGCTTGCGCTTGCAGAAGTCGGGGATCAGGTCCATCGGGCCCGGCCGGTACAGCGCCACCAGCGCGATGATGTCCTCGAAGCGGTCGGGTCGCGCATCCTTCAGCATGCCCTGCATGCCGCGGCTTTCAAGCTGGAACACGGC
>JANOBJ010000265.1:0-20384 GCA_031411575.1 Betaproteobacteria bacterium
TGGTCGACTGGAAGCTCTTCAGCGGGTTGTAGCTGGTGGACCAGGGGTTCACACCGGCGGCCTTGTACTGCGACAGCTCAGCCTGAACTTCAGCGCGGCTCTTGGTGCTGGTGAAGGGCGTGGTGTCGATCGTGATGTCGTCGGCAAAAGCCTGGCCAGCGCCCAGAGCGGCAGCAGCGAGCACAACAGCGGAGATGAGATTGCGGTTCATGATGGAAATCCTTTACAACAGTTAATGACATTTCCGGGCATGGCGGGCCATCAAAAACACCCGTCAGTCCAGCCTCGGTGAGTCGTCTTTCATGCAATCGGCTCATCGATGGGTGAAATGTAGGCGGGGTTAACCCGCAGATAAAGGGGCGAACCGTGAAAGGACTGTTTCAGGCATGGAAACAGTCTCGGGTGCACGCCATGTGGTCATAGTTTGCTATTAACAATATAGCAAACAAGATGCGGGACTTGAATTTCGGGCGCCAAAACGGCGCAATTTGGCGTGCGCCGGGCGCATCAATCCCCGCCGCGCGCCCCTAAACCCCCGGGGCGCCGGCCGGCTTCAGCGGATCTTGGTGGGTGCGGGCCGTGCAGCGGGCTGCAGGGGGTCGTTCAGCGCCATCAGGCCGCTCAGGCTGGCGACCTCGTCGTCCATCTCGGCGGATTGGGAGCTGTTGTACCGGCTCTCGAACTGCGAGAGCTTGGCTTCCAGCGCTTCGCGGGTGTTGCGGCGGGTTTGCTCTTCGCGGGGCCGGGGCCGCGCCACCAGATTGAGCTGGGCGCGCAGGGCGTCGGGCGCGGGCATGCGCTTGATGGTGTTTTTCAGGAACACCAGCCGCACGCCGGCTGTTTTCAGGATGCGGTTTTTCAGGTTGACGGCGTCGGCGTGGCCCTCGGCGTCGCTCACGTGGTAGCGCTCCACGTCAAACGCGAAGGTGGCGCGGCCATCGGCTCCGCAGACCACGAAATCGACCCGCTGGTTGCCCAGGCGCTGCATGGCGCGTTCCGGTGCCTCTGATTTGCGCACCGACAGCATGTCGCTCAGGCGCACATTGAGCATCACCACCTGGCCCGGGAAGGTGGCGCGCAGATAGTCCAGCATCTGCACCTGGTCGGGCGTGTACAGCGGCTCGGCGCCGTAACGGTCGCCGGCGCTGGACGGCGAGGCGGCAAAGCGCCGGTAGGCCCACATCCAGATGCCAATACCGGCGAGTGCCAGCACCAGCAGGCCCAGCACCACCATGGTTGAGAACGACATTTCCACAAGCACCCCCTGACGCGTTTTTCTGATGACTTCTTGATACAGAAAATTCTAGGGGTAAGCCCGAGTCCTGCCTAGCGCCATGACCCAAATACGCACACTAAAGCGTGCGTATTGCGTGAATTAGTGGCGGTTTGCGCCCGATTGTCGGGCGGTGAGACCGGGATCGACGGCTGGCGCCTTATTTCTTGCCCTTGGGCGAGGACGGCGGCTTGAGCACGAAAGTGACCTTCATGACCACCCGGTACTCCACCACCTTGCCCTTGCTGACGACCACTTTCTGGTCCTTGATCCAGGCGCCGGTGACGTCGTTGAGCGAGTCGCTGGCGCGCTCGATGCCTTTCTGGACGGCGTCCTCGAAGCTCTTTTTGCTGGAGGAAATGACTTCAATGACTTTGGCAACGGACATGGCGGCTCCTGGGGCGTTTGGGGGATGGCTGCCCACCGTAGGCGCAAACCGGGGCGCTGTCAAACCGCGCCGGGGGCCGGGAGCGGCGAGCCGGACGGCCCGAGCCGCTACAGTGCGCGCATGAAACTGTGGAAGCGTTCTCTCTTGCTGCTGCTGGCGGCGCTGGTGTTTTTTGCGGTCGCGGGCATCGTGGCCACCTGGGCGCCGGACCGGCCGGTGGCCGAGCTGATGCCGCGCTGGGGCGCGCCGCCGTCGCGCTGGGTGCCGGTGGAGGGGATGTCGGTGCATGTGCGCGACGAAGGGCCGGGTGCTGGAGCACCGCAGGGCGCGGGCAATGACCCGCCCCCGCCGGCCAACGCCGACCCCGCCGCAGCCCTGCCGATCGTGCTGCTGCACGGCACCTCGGACAGCCTGCACACCTGGGACGGCTGGGCGCAGGCGCTCAAAAGCGAACGCCGCGTGATCCGGTTTGATTTGCCGGGCTTTGGCCTGACCGGCCCGCACCCACAGGGCGACTACTCGATCGACGCTTACGTGCGCTTCGTGGCGGCGACGCTCGACGCGTTGGGCGTGCCGCGCTTTGTGCTGGCCGGCAACTCGCTGGGCGGGCAGATCGCGTGGGCCACGGCGCACGCCTACCCGCAGCGCGTGGCCCGGCTGGTGCTGGTGGACGCCAGCGGCTACCCGCTGAACCCGGACGAGGTGCCCATCGGCTTTCGCATCGCGCGGGTGCCGCTGATGCGCCCGCTGGCGGAGCACACGCTGCCGCGCGGGCTGGTGGAGCAGAGCGTGAAAAGCGTCTATGGCGACCCGTCGCGCGTGACGCCCGCGCTGGTGGACCGTTACTACGAACTGTCCCTGCGCGAAGGCAACCGCCGCGCGCTGGGCCAGCGGCTGGACGCGGGCTACGCAGGCAACGAAGCGCACATCCGCGCGCTGAAGCTGCCAACGCTGATCCTCTGGGGCGCGCGCGACCGGCTGATCCCGCTCGCATCGGGCCAGCGCTTTGCGCGCGACATCGCGGGCGCCCGGCTGGTGGTGTTTGACGAGCTGGGCCATGTGCCGCACCAGGAAGACCCGGCGCGCACGCTGGCCGAGGTGCGGCGCTTCCTGGCGGCCCCGGAAGCCGATTTTCAAGCCAAATAGGCCGGTTGTCCGCATCCACTGGTCATTGTTTGCTATATAAACAATAGCGTTGACGAGAAACGGATGGACGTGGCGCGGCAGCTCCCGGCGCGCCAGAATGCACGTGTGAAGCACGCCGCCAGCCTCGTCCCTACCCCAGCCGCACCGTTGGCGCGCCCGCACGCGCGGCGTCTGCGCGAGATCTACCGCTCGGCCGGCTGGCCCTGCCTGGACGCGATCGAGCTCGATCTGCTGGGCGCCGGGCTGCTGCAACGTGAGCCGGTCCGCGCCCCCGACGGCTCGCTGCACGACACCCTGCGTGTGACCGACGCCGGGCTGGCTGCGCTGGCCGCCAGCCTGCAGCGCAACCGCGCCGCCTTCGACGCCCACGAGCAACTGGTGGCGCTGGTGGCCGCGCAGATGCAGCGCGCCGGGCGCGTGGTCTACACGGGCTTGAGCCTGCGGGCGCGCGTGCTCGCCGCTGATGCTGGTGAGACTGGCCAGGCGGCCGAAACACCGCTTGCAGCGTCGCCCGATCTCGCGGAAGCCCTCGGCGCGGTGTTACCGGGGACCGCCGGCATGCCGCGCCCGCGCTGGGTGATGGCCCGGCCCGACGTGTTTTCGATCCGCAACACCTCGGTGGCCGGCTACCTGGCGCCCGCGGTGCACGAGATCAAGGCACGCCGCGCCGACCTGCTGGGCGAGTTGCGCGACACACCGCGCACCCGCGCCAAGCGCGCGGCCTACCTGGACATGAGCAGCGAGTGCTGGTACGTGCTGGGCCGCGACGCCAAAGACCGGCCGATCGGCGCGGCCGACGAGATTCCCGCGGCCTTTGGCGTGCTGCAGGCCGAGCGCACGCCCGGTGGCGGCTGGCAGCTCACGGTGGAGCGGCCGGCGCCGCGCCGCGCCATGCCGCATGTGGCTGGGCTGCCGTTTGCCGCGTGGCTGGCGCTGGCGCGGGCCGTGCCGCTGGTGGCGGCCGACGACGAGGCGCAAGGACATCTGTAGCAAACCCGCCGCCACGGTGTAGAGTGCCGGGCGACCTCTACCAACCAAAGCCGGAGCATTTATGACGCTGCTGATCGCAGGACTGATCCTTTTTCTGGGCGTGCATTCGACGCGCGTCTTTGCCAACGACTGGCGCACCGCGCTGATTGCCAAGCGTGGCGAGGGCGCCTGGAAGGGCATCTACTCGGGGCTGTCGCTCGCAGGCTTTGTGATGCTGGTTTATGGCTACGGGTTGGCGCGCCAAAGCCCGGTGGTGCTGTGGACGCCGCCGGTGGCGATGCGGCACGTGGCCGCGCTGCTGACGCTGGTGTCGTTTGTGATGCTGGCGGCGGCCTACGTGCCGCGCAACAGCATCAAGGCGAAGTTGCGGCACCCGATGGTGCTGGGCACCAAGGTCTGGGCGTTCGCCCACCTGCTGGCCAACGGCAACCTGGCCGACGTGCTGCTGTTCGGCGCGTTCCTGGTGTGGGCGGTGCTGAACTTTCGCGCGGCACGCCAGCGCGATCGCGCGCAGGGCATCGTGTACCCGGCCGGCACCGCCAGTGGCACCGCGATCACCGTGGCGGTGGGCGTGGTGGCCTGGCTGGTGTTTGCGCTGTGGCTGCATGGCCTGTTGATCGGCGTGCGGCCGTTCGGCTGACGCCTGATCCAGCGCGGTGATATTTACCGCGCGCTGTCCCGCAATCGGGGGATGGCGCAGCGGCAACAGGGGAGTACAACCGGACCCTAGGTACGAGGGGGAGCGCGCCATGAGCGATGTCCAGCCGGGAATTTCAGGGAAGCCGAGAGAGCCAGCACCAGTGCCACCGGTGGATTGGCGGGCGCTGGAACGCGCCCGGGTGGCGACGCGACGCGCGCTGCTGGGCGCGGGCATGGTGGAGCCGCCGCGCGAGGGTGGCGGGGATGACCAGGGCGATGGCCACGGCGCCGGCGCGGCGCGGCCACTGACCACCGGGCTGGCGCTGTCGGGCGGCGGCATCCGCAGCGCCACGGTCTCGCTGGGCATGCTGCAGGTGCTGGCGCGGCGCGACACGCTCAAGCAGTTCGACTACGTCTCCACCGTCTCGGGCGGCGGCTACACCGGCGCCTTCTTGTGCAGCCTGTTCACGCCTGGCGCGGTGCGCGAAGGCCGGCCGGGTACGCCGGGTACGCCGGATGAGGCGGCGTTGCGGGCGGCGGCCTTCCGCGCGCAGGCCACGCTGGCCGCCACCGAACGGCGCGCCGGCTCCGAGCCGGAATCGCCGGCTGCCAAGCCGCTGGCCTGGCTGCGCGACAGCGGCCGCTACCTGGCGCCCAACGGCGGCGGCGACTACCTGTTTGCGTTCTCGCTGTGGCTGCGCAATTTATTGGCCGTGCACTATGTGCTGGGCACCACGATCGCGGGCCTGCTGGTGGTGCTGGGCCTGCTCAACCACCTGCTGGCCCCGCAGCTGCTCACATGGTTGGCCCCGCACCTGCCCGATGCGTGGCAGGCGGCGCTGGCGCCGGGCGCGATCTGGCGCGCCGGGCTGATTTACGCCGTGGCGGGGGTGGCGGTGTTTGCATTGGGCGCGCTGCCGGTGGGGGTGTCGTACTGGTACACCGAGCCGCCGCGCGACCCGCAGGGCGGCGTCTGGGCCGGCCTGACCACCACCACCGCGGTGATCGGCTTCCTGATGGGGCCGGTGCTGGCGCTGGCGTGGTGGGCCTGGCGCCAGACCGTGCCGCAGGTGCTGCCAGAGGTGCGCGAGGTGGCGACCCACGCCATCATCATGGCCGTGGCGGCGCTGCTGGTGCTGGCCAGTGGCTGGTACATCGCGGCCTGGCTGCGCACCTGGTCGCAGGACCGTGCTGGCCGCTGCGTGACGTGGACGCTGGTCACGCGCACGCGGGTGACGCGCTGGCTGTCGTGGGCGATCGGCATCACGCTCGGGCTGGCGGCAGTGGCGGCGGTGCTGGTGGCCAGCCGGGCGCTGGCCGGCTGGGTCAGCCAGAACCCGATGGAGGGCGCCAGCGGCGCGGGCGTGCTGGCGGCCCTGATGGGGCTGTGGAAGCTGCTGCTGGGGCGCATTGGCGGCGCCAACGGCGAGAAGACCCGGCGGCTGGCGGTGCAGTGGCTGCCGCTGCTGGCGGCGGTGGTGCTGGGCCTGCTGCTGGTGCTGGCCTGGGGGCTGGCGGCGGCGGTGCTGATCGGCCAGGACACGGCGGAGGTGTCGTGGTTCACGGTGCTGGCGCTGGGCGCGCTGGTGCTGATCACCGGGCGCACCTTCCAGTTTTTGAACCTGTCGACCATCCAGAACCTGTACACCGCGCGCATCGTGCGGGCCTATCTGGGCGCGACCAATGCCGGGCGCGCGCTGGAGCCGCGCTGGCAGAACGTGACCGAGCCGCACCCGCACGACGACCTGTCGCTCGACCAGTACTACGGTCGCGCCGCGGCGGATGCCGCGCAGCCAGCCTCGCTGGCGCCGCTGCATGTGATCAACGTGACCATCAACGAAACCGTGGCCGCACGCGGCACGCTGGTCCAGCAAGACCGCAAGGGCCGGCCGCTGGCGATCACGCCTGACGGCTTTCTGGTCGATGGCGAGTTTGTGACGCGCGACGTGGCGCGCAGGCCGCCGGGCGCGTTCTTTGAAGGCCTGTCGGTGGGCCGCTGGGTCGGCATCTCGGGCGCGGCCTTTGCCCCCGGGCTGGGGCGCCACACGCGGCCCGAGCTGTCGCTGCTGACGGTGCTGGCGAATGTGCGGCTGGGCTTCTGGTGGCGCGCGCACCTGCTGGCCGAGCGCGCGCGGCGGCGCGCCCGTGGCGTGCTGTTCTCGACCCAGGCGCACCTGCTGCAAGAGCTGCGCGGCCGCTTCTGGGGCACCGACGACAGCCACTGGTACCTGTCGGATGGCGGGCATTTCGAGAACACGGCGGTGTACGAGCTGCTGCGCCGGCGGGTGGACTTCGTGCTGGCGCTGGACAACGGCGCCGACCCCGACTACGGCTTTCGCGATATCGCCAACCTGATGCGGCTGGCGCTGGTGGATTTTGGCGCGCGCTTTGCGCCGCTGGCGCCACAGCGCCTGCAGGAGGTGCTGGAGCGGCGCCACGGCTCGGCAGGCGGGCAGCTGGCCGCGCTGTTTGGCAACCCCGGCGGCTTTGCGCGCGAGCTGCGCGAGGGGCAGCATTTCCTGATTGCGTTCCAGGTGGAGCTGCCGGTCACGGCCGAGCTGCCACCCCACACCACCACGCTGGTGTTCGTGAAGCCGCGCCTGACGCAGAACGCGAGCCTTGACCTGGTGCAGTACCAGGCCACGCACCCGGCGTTTCCGCAGGAACCCACGGCCGACCAGTTTTTTGACGACGAGCAGTGGGAGAGCTACCGCAAGCTCGGCGCCAGCATGGGCGAGGCGCTTCTCGGGCAGGGCATCTCGCTCGAAGAACTGGTGCTGGCGTTGCGCGGCTGAGGCTGTCGGGGCGCAGGCGGGCTGGGCGATACAGGTTCGACGCGTATGCTGCGGGCTTTACCCGAAGCCCACCATGCCGCGCCCGATCCTCGACGAGTCTCACATCCACCCGGCCATCCGCGCGCGCATTGCCACCCACGAGCAGGCCATCGTGCACGAGGTTCAGGACGCGGTGGCCCGTCATGCCGTGGTGGTGGTCGGGATGGCGATGAACCCGTTTCCACGCCGGGCGCGCCGCGCGCTCGACCGGGCCGGTGTGGCGCACCACTACCTCAGCTATGGGAGTTACCTGAGCCGCTGGCGCGAGCGCAACGCCTTGAAGCTGTGGACCGGCTGGCCGACGTTTCCGATGGTCTTTGTGAAGGGCACGCTGGTGGGCGGCGCGAAGGATCTGCAGCGGCTGATCGCCAGCGGCGAGCTGAAGACGCTGCTGGCCTGAGGGGGCGGCCCACCGCGCGAAAAAAACCCCGGAACTGCGCGGCAGGTCCGGGGTGAAAGGGCGCGACGCAGTGACAAGCGCGCCCGAGGAGACAGGTGCCGGAGCGAAAGCCCGCGTCTGATCAGCCGCGATGGCCGTGATGGCCACCGTGCCCGCCGTCGCCGCCACGCGCGCCGCGCATCATGCGTTGGGTGCTGGTGTCAAACGTCTTTTGCTGCTCGGGGGTGAGCGTGGCGTAGAAGGCCTTGGTGGCGTCGGCGCGCTTGTCCATCGCGGCGTTGCGCTGGGTGCGCAGCTCGCGCATCTTGTCCAGGCGCTGCGGCGTGGTCAGCTTGTCGAACTCGGCACGGTCCGGGCGCTGGCCCATGGCCGTGGGCGTCATGGCGGTGGTGAAGGCCGTCCAGGCGCCTTCCTGGGCGGCCGTGATCTTGAGCTGGGCCTTGAGTTCGGCCTGGCGCTTGGCCCTGTGCTCCTTCATCTTGGCCGGGTCATGGCGCTCCATGCGCGCGGTAGGCGGCGGGCCGCCGGCTGCACCGGCTTGAGGTGCGGGTGCCTGCGCAATGGCGGCGGCACCGATCGAAGCCAGCAAGCCGGCCATCACGAGGTGTTTGCGAACGAATTTCATACAGTCTTCCTTTCAAAGAAGGCCCGCCGCTACGGGGTCAGGTTGTCGCGGCAGGTTGAAGCGAAGTGTGGTCGCGGCATGTATCGCCACCATGGCGCGCGGGTGATGGTTTGTAAAGCTGGAGGAGTGTGTTGAAGCCGCATTTCTGGGCTAAATAGGCTGCAAGTCCCCGTCAGATGGTCGTTTTGTGCTATTAAAATGCTAGCTGCAGTTGGCATGCTACCGCCATGACCAACCCCGCGCGAAGTGAGTCCGGGCGGCACGCCGAGTTCAAGCCGGGCGACACAAGTTTGCGCTGGATCAAACTTTGGCGATGCAGCAGGCGCGACGATGAAACCAGCCTTGTGTCACGCCGCTCTGACCGCAGGTGAGGGGCTTCTTCACAAACTTTTTTGGGGACAGCGATGGGTAAAACACGTTGGATGCTGGTGGCCGCTGCGGTGGCGGTTCCCCTGGCGGTGGGGGCCATGACGCATGGCGGCGCGGCGAGCGGCCACGGCGGCATGGGTGACTGTATGAAGGCCGGCCATGCCGGTGATCACGACCAGAAGATGGCCCAGATGCACGGGCGCATGCAGGCGCAGATGCTGGGGATGCATGGCGGCATGCACGGCGGCAGCCAGGGCCACGGCAAGCACGCCGGCGAAGTGGAAGCTGAGAAACCGGCGCCAGCTGGACCTGCACCGACCCGCTGATTCAAGGGGGGCAGGGAGGTGGGTAAGCCCCGGGGCGCAAGTCCCGGGGCTTTTTTTGTCGCCGCGCGGAAGTGCGCACGCGGTGCGGCCCGGCATCGACCCTGAGCGATCGTGCGGGGCGCGCGCCCGCCACCACGCTGTCGATCATCGGCACCTTGACGCCGGCCTGAATCGCGGCGGCGATGCCGGGGGCTTCGGGCTCGCGGTTAGCCGGGTCAGGGTGCGCCCTGCGGTACGCGCTTTGGCGCAGGCCACGCGGCATCGGCCAGTTGCTGTGCCAGTACCTCGTGCTGGCGGCGTGTCAGGGGTCGCAGGCCGTGCGCCACCCACTGGGCACGGGCCAGGTTGACGTGCCCAGTGTCGGCCCAGCGCCCGGCTTCCTGCGCGGGGTTGTGCAGCATGGCGGCCAGCCAGACGGTCTGCGCGGTGTCGAGCTCGTGTGCCCGCAGCCCAAAGTAGTGTTGCGCGGCGGCTTCGGCGCCGCACAGGCCATCGCCCCACGGGGCATGCGCCAGGTAGAGGCGCAGGATGCGCGCCTTGCCCAGCGTCTGCTCCATCTCTACCGCGTACAGCAGCTCCCGCAGCTTGCGCGCCGGGGTGCGCTCGCCGCCAGTGATGAGCAGCCGGGCGAGCTGTTGCGTCAGGGTGCTGGCGCCGCGCTCGATGTCACCGGCTCGCTGGTTGCGCTCGAAGGACGCGCCCAACTCCACCAGGTCAAAACCGGTGTGCTCGAAGAAGCGTTGGTCCTCAGCCGCGATCACGGCGCGTGCCAGCGGGCTGTCGATGGCCAGCCGGCTCTTGCGCAGACCCGCGCCACAGGTGCTGCGCGCGCCCGCCAGCGCTCCCGTGCCCAGCCCGCGCACCGCAAAGCCTTCAATACGCGGCACCAGGGTGATGCTCCCGGACGGCAAGGCCAGCGTGGCGGTGAGCCCGAACAGGCCGTCGATCTCGGCGTGCGCCAGCTCCGGGATGAGGCCGGCAAACAGCGCATAGCCCTGGCTGATGGGGGTGGACGGAACATCGAGCTGCGCGCTCAGCCCGGTGTTGATCAAGGTGCCGCGCCAGACGCCCAGCACCCGGCCGGCCGCGGCCTCGCCTTCCAGCGTCGACCCCTGGCGCCGGACCGACAGCTCGGCTTCGTCCAGCTGCAGGCTGCCCGCGCCCAGACCCTGAGCGGGCACGGTGCAGGGCGCGCAGCGCAGGGTCAGGGTGCGCGTGTCGGGCTGCCAGCGCAGGTGGACCGTGCCCAGGCGCGTGGTCGCGTGCCGGCCATCGAGCAGTGACGCCACCCGCGGCGCGGTGGCCAGCCGAATCAGCGAGGGCACGCCCAGTTGCACCGTGACGGGGCCGACGCGCCGGCTGGTCGCCCATTCGCCGGGCGCTGGTCTGAGCAGCGTCAATGCTATTAAAATAATAGCTAACAATGACACACTGGCGCCGACCAGCGCGATAATACACCCTAAAAACACCTGTTTGACGGTTTTCACAGCGGCCTCGCCACGGTCACGGCCCGCCACGGCCCGCGCGACTGCCCGGAGACGGCCGCCCAGTACCAGGCCGAGGTGTCGGTGAAGGTCTGGCCCTGCGCGTCTTCGATGCGTTCACACACCCGCACGCGCCGACCCGCTCGCTCGGCCTCAAAGCAGCGCCACGGCGACTGCCCCACCGCCGCCTGCAGATGCTCACCCTGTACCCGGTAGCCGAGGCCCCGGTAGCAATCGGTGGCCGGGTGCAACATGCGCGTCGGTTGGCGCACGGTGCGCAGCACCAGCACCTGCTGGCCGTCGGTCAGCCGCGCCACGGTGCCGGGAAACTGGCGTGCGAAACGCGTCTCGACCTCGCTCAGCGCGAGCGGGCGCAGCGGTTCGCCGTTCCACTGCGCCGGCAGTTCGGCGCTGATCGTCGGCACGGCGCTGGCGACAGCGGACGGGCGGAGCGCGTGGGCCACGCTCCAGAGCGCACACGCGGGCAGCAGCACCGCGCACAGCGCCTTGAACAGCACCCGGTTGGCAAAGTGGTTGGCCAGCAGGCTCATGACAGCCTCCGTTCGCGGGCCATGAACGATGCGACGCCCGCGCACACGGCGGCCAGCACCACCAGCCCCACCGCCTCATGCGCCCAGCCCCGCAGCGGCGTGCCCGACGCTTCGGCTGCGACCAGCATCGTGTTGCGCAGCACATTGCCGGTCAGCACCAGCAAGCCGACCGCAGGCAGGCGCGACAGGAACGCGCGGTTGCTGCGCCCGTGGTACAGCGCGACGACGCAGGCCGTGAAGTAGCCCAGCCACACCATCTGCACGCCCGAGCACGGCGCGTCCACGATCACCAGCTGGCCGTTGACCATCAGGCTGCTGCCCGCGCGCGCCACCTCGTGCGAACCCGACAGCAGCCAGCGGCTGGCCTCGGCTGTGACCACACGCAACGGGTAGCCGGCATAGAACTGCAGCGACGCGAGCAAGGGCAGCGCCAGCACCGACAGGCCCACCACCGGCGCCGCCGCCACCCGAGCCGGCAAAAAGGCCGCCAGCCCCGCCGCGAGTGCCAGCAGCGCGAGCAGCGAATTCGCCAGCGGGGGCAGCGCGCCGCGCGTGGTCGTGGCCGCCACAGCCCCAGCCAGCGCGAGCGCGAGCCAGCCCAGGCGCGGCGCCGCGCGCAGCCCCCGGCGGTGCGGCCACACCAGCACGGCCAGCGCGGCCAGCGCCAGCAGGCCGAGCGGGTCGTCCGAGCCATCGACCATGCGCTGGCCCATCCACCACCAGGTGGGCCACAGGGCCGCGGCGAGCAGCGCCAGCCAGAACGCTTCGGGGGCGGTGTCCGCGCGGATGCCCAGTCGCAGCATGGCGGGCACTTTGAGGATGCGGGGCAGTGCCATGGTCAGGCCGTGAAACGCTGTGGGCGGTTGCGGCGCGCGCGGCGGGCCAGCAAGGCCAGCACCGACAGCAGCACCATCATCGCGCCCCAGGTGGCGGGCTCGGGCGTGCTGGGCACTTCGGCGCCGACCGCAAGGTTGCTCACGCCTTCAGGCAGCGGGGAGGGTTGGTTCACGGTGGCTGCGTCCTGCGGCGCCGGGTTGCGCACCACCTGGTCCACCGCGATGAAGCTGGTGTAGGCGGTCAGCAGGCTGTATTTCAGGCCGAGGTCGGTGATCTGGCGGCTGAACGCGTCGCCGCCTTCCAGCGATTCCTGGTCGGACAGGCTGGCGATGCGGTGGCGCGCCCACAGGTGGCGCAGCGCAGCGGATTGGCCCGGGCCGGCCACGATGGGCAGGCTCTGGCGGAACGGGCCGGCTGGTGTCTGGCCTTCGATGACGAGCGCGCCCTTGGGATCGCCGCGCCATTTGCCGAACACGATCACCGGGCGCTCACCCAGCAGGTCGGGCAGCTGCTGCGGCTGCACGTCGTACACCTCCAGCCCTTCAAAGCGTGCCTTGACGCTGGTCAGCACGGGCGACTCGATCATCTGGCGGAATTTGGCGGCCTGCGCCCGGGCTTCAGACGGTTGCGTGATGATGAATGGCTCGCCCATGCCGGCGCGCGCGAGCCCTTCCATCAGGTGGCGGTTGACGGACGAGCCAATGCCGAACGCGAACACATTGGCTTTCGACAGGTTTTTGCGCACCAGGTCGAACGCCTCGCGCTCCACCGTCACGTAGCCGTCGGTCACCACCACCACCGTGCGTGACACGTCGGCGGCCTTGGGTTCGGCGTAGACGCGGCGCAGCGCGGGCATCAGCTCGGTGCTGGCGCCGCCGCCCATCTGCTGGATGGTGCGGATCGCCTGCTCGATGTTGGCGGGCGTGGCCGGCACCGACGCCGGGCTCAGAAAGCGGTTGCTGCCCGAAAACAGCAGCACATTGAACGTGTCGCTGGGGCGCAGGCCGCCGATCAGTTCGCGCAGCAGCGTCTTGGCCGTGTCCAGCGGGAAACCGTGCATCGAACCTGAAATGTCCACCACGAAGATGTAGTCGCGCGGCGAGATGGCTGCGGCGGGCACCGACTTGGGCGGCTCGACCATGGCGAGGAAGAAGTTCTCATCGCTGCCGCGGTAGAGCATCACGCCTGACTCGATGCGGTCGCCGGCCAGGCGGTAGTCGAGGATGAAGTCGCGGTTGTTGGCGGCCCGCGCGCCGTCTTTCAGGCTCACCAGGGCAGTGCCGCCTTCTTGCCTGTAGCTGTTGATGTCGTGCGACGCAGAGCGCACTTCCTTGATGCCGATCGGCGAGGTCAGCGCGACACGGATGTCAAACGCGGCCGGCGACGCCTGGCCTGCGCGCAACACCGGCTGGCCGACCCAGGGCGCCTGCGCCTGCGACGACTGCGGGCTGTTGTAGCGCGGCCCGACCACAGTGGGAAACACAAACTGGTAGTTGCCGGCGCTGGGCACCAGCAGCTCGGTGTAACGCAGCTCGACCTTCACGTCGTCGCCCGGCAGGATGTTGGCCACGTTTATCTGGAACACGTTGGGCAGGTGCTGCTCCAGCAGGGCGGCGGTCTTGCCCTCTTTCTTGGCGCTGTCGTACTCGATGCGGGCTTGCTGCTTCTCGCGGATCTTGGCCGTGATGAGCCGGTCAGCCAGGCGCACGCTCATGCCGTGCACGGCCGCCTGGGTGGAGCCCGGAAACACGTATTTCGCCTCAATGGCGCGCTGGCCCTCATTGCGGTAGTGCTGCGTGACGGTGACGTCGGCGATCACCCCCGAGATGCGCACATCGACCTGGGTGGACTTGAGCGGCAACTGGTCCACCGGCGGGTCGTCGCTCTTGACGAAGAAGTACGGGCTTTCGGTCTTCAGCCGCGGCGCATCGCGGTCCTGCGCGGCGGCAGGTTGGCTGACCAGCGCCACGAAAGCCGCCGCGGCGAGGCTAGTGGTGGCCAGCCAGAGCCAGCGCGCTGCCCAGGGCGGGGACGACGCGGGGCGGGAAACGGGGGCCGAATCGGCGGTGAGCGCCATGGTGTTTTCTCCAGAACCAGCGTGCGGGATTGCACGGTGTCCAGAGCATCGGGCGCGGCTGAGAAGCCTTGTTGAAGCGGAACCGGCGTTGTGTGAAGTCGGCGTGAAGTGGCGGTGTGCCGGCCGTGAAAAGCGCCGTGATGGCGCCCCGCTCAACCCGGCTCGCGCGGCAGCGAAAGCGTGGCGACCGCGCCCGGGCCGTCGCCCTCGGGCCGGTTGTCCAGCTCAATGCGCCCGTGGTGCAGCGAGGCGATTTCCTTGACGAATGGCAGGCCCAGGCCGGTGCTTTTCTTGTGGTTGTGCGGGCGCGCCAGCGAATAGAACTTTTCGAACACCTTGTCTTGCGCGTACTCGGGAATGCCGGGGCCCTGGTCCGTCACGGTGACGCGGGCGCTGCGCCGCTGCGTGTCCAGTGTCAGCGCCACCGTGCCGCCATCCGGCGAAAAATCGAGCGCGTTGTCCAGCAGGTTGCTGATGGCCCTGCGCAGCAGGAACGGGTCGCCCTCGACGGTCGCGTCTTGTGGCGCGTCCAGCGTGAGGTGGATGTGGCGCTGTGCGGCAGCCCCCTGCGCGGCGCCCACCAAGTCGTCGAGCAGCGGCTTCAAGGCCACCGGCTCGGCACGCTCCAGCGCGCGCCGGGTCTCGAGCGCGGTGAGCTCCATCATGCGGTCCACCATCTCCTGGATGCGCTGCGTCTCGCGCTGGATGTTGCCCAGGAAGCGCTGGCGTTGCTCTTCAGGCATCGGCTCCTGCAGCAGCTCGGCGGCACCGCGGATGGCCGACAATGGGCTTTTGACCTCGTGGGTCAGCGTCTGCACATAGTCGGCCACGTAGTTGCGGCCGGCCAGCGCATCGCGCATCTCGTCGTAGGCGGCGCCGATCACGCCGAGCGCGCGCCGGCCCAAGCGCGGCAGGCTGAAACGCCGCTGCGCGCGAACGTAGCGCACATAGTCGGCGATCAGGCCAAACGGGCGCACCAGCCAGACCGAGACGATGACCGCCAGCAGCAGCACGGCCAATACCGACACCACACCCACATAGAGCGTCTTCTCGCGGGCTGCCGAGACAAACTGACCAAAGCTCTGCACCGGCTTGCCCACAGTGACCGCGCCGACGATTTCGCCGTTGCCGCCCTGCGTCCAGCGGATCGGGGCGCTGACGTACATCACCGAGCTGTTGGCGTCGTTGGCCACATCGGGCGTGGTGCGCGCGCCGTACTCGCCCTTGAGCGCCAGACTCACGTCGCGCCAGGCCGAATAGTCCTGACCGACATGTTGTCCGGTGGAATCAAACTGCACGCGCCCGCTGCGGTCGGTGACGTAGGCGCGCAGTTCCACCCGAGTTTTGGTCAGGCTGAAGATCTGCGCGCTGAAGCGGCGCGCGTACAGCGACCGAAACACCGGCTCGAGACGGGCCGTGTCCAGCGCGCCATCGCGCACGTCCTGCTCGATCAGGGTGGCCAGCAGTTGCGAGGTTTCCACGAGCGACTCTTCGGCCGATTCGCGGTAGCGCGGGTCGAGGTCGGTGACGACGCGGTAGAGCATGAAGGCGATGCCCGCTGTGTAAATCAGCAGGATGCCGATGAAGATGCGGGTGCGTTTGCTCAAAGCGAGTGGGGCAGGTCTTCGCTCAGCGCATAGCCGGTGCCGCGCAGTGTGCGGATGGGCTCGGCCGCGGGGGCTATTGCTTTCAGCTTGGCACGCAGGGTCTTGATGTGGGCGTCCACGGTGCGGTCAAAACTGTCGCTGTCGTTGTCCCAGACCTTGGCCAGCAACTCGTCGCGGGTGAAGACGCGGCCGGGGCGCAGCACCAGCAGGCGCAGGATGCCGAATTCGTAGCGCGACAGCTCCAGCGCGCGGCCATAAAAGCGGATCTGGTGGCGCTCTTCGTCCAGCACGAACGGCGCGGGCGATGCCGCCACAGACGCAGCGGTTGCGGCGACGGCTGGCGCCCGCACACTGCGCCGCAGGATGCCGCGCACCCGCGCCACCAGCTCGCGCGGCGAGAACGGCTTGGCGATGTAATCGTCGGCGCCCAGTTCGAGCCCGACCACGCGGTCGATCTCGTCGCTGCGGGCGGTCAGGAACAGCATGGGCACCTGTGTGCCGCCGGGCAGGGCCTGCAGGCGCTTGAACAGCTCAAAACCATTCAGGTCGGGCAAGCCCACGTCCAGCACGGCCAGCGCGGGCAACTCGGCGGCGAACTGGCGCAAGGCCTCCTCGGCGGTGCTGCACCACACCGGGGTGAAGCCGTCGGTGGCCAGAACGTACTGCAGCGTATCGGCGATGCCGGATTCGTCTTCAACCAGGAGGATGCGCGGCTTGTGAACCATGGGCGCTATGGTAGCCGTGCGCCGCGCCCGCCAGGTCGTCCAGGATCGGGCAATCAGGCCGCTCGTCGCCCTGGCAGCCGTGGATCAGGTGCTGCAACGTGCGCTGCATCGCCTGCATCGCCTCGATGCGCTGGGCCAGGTCAGCGGCGTGCGCTTGCGCGATGCGCCGCACGCTGGCGCTGGTGCGCCGGCGGTTGTGCCACAGGCTCACCAGCTCGGCGATCTCGGCCATCGAGAAACCGAGGTCGCGGCTGCGCTTGATGAAGCGCAGCGTGTGGACGTCGGCCTCGGTGTACTGGCGGTAGCCGCTGTCGGTGCGGATCACCTGGCCGAGCAGGCGCAGCGATTCGTAGTGCCGCAGCATCTTGGCCGACACACCCGACAGGCGGGCCGCCTCGCCAATGTTCACGGGCCATGTGGTCCCGGCAGGGGCGCCGTTGCCGGCTGGCTCCGGCGTGGCACGGGCGTTGGTCAGTGCACGCATGCGCCAGCCTCAGGCCGCGACGGCATAGCCTTCTTCGGCGATGGCCTTGGCCAGCGTCTCGCGCGCCGCGTTACTCTGCACGTCCACCTGGCCGGTGGCGCGGTCGATCTTGACATCGGCCTGCGGGTCGACCTGCTTGACGGCCTGGGTGACGGCACGCTCGCAGTGGCCGCAGGTCATGCCTTGTACGGTGAAGGTCTGGTTCATGGTGTCTTTCCTTTGCTGAACGGGTTGAAAACAAGGATAGCTTGAACCTTGCCATGATGGGAGAGTCAAGCGACCCTATTGACTGAAAGGTTGATCCCGGTCAAGGCTTGACCTTCCCATCGTGGGAAAGAATACGCTTGACGGAATGACTACTCTCGCAAACCCCACCCTGGACATTGGCATCGGCGGCATGACCTGCGCGTCGTGCGTCTCGCGTGTTGAAAAAGCCCTGAAGAAGGTGCCGGGCGTTGAGGCGGCGACCGTGAATTTGGCGACCGAGTCGGCGCGCATCAGCTTTGCGCCCGGCGAGCAGATGGAGGCGCGGCTGCGCCGGGCCGTTCGCGACGCGGGCTATGAGCCGCGTACACCGGCCCAGATGGACGCGCAGGACGACGCGTCACCGTGGACGGGCTTCGCACCCGTGGCCATTGGCCTGCTGCTGTCGGCGCCACTGGTGCTGCCCATGGTCGGGGATCTGTTTGGCAAGCACTGGATGCTGCCCGCGTGGTTCCAGTTCATGCTGGCGACGCCGGTGCAGTTCATCCTTGGGGCGCGCTTTTACAAGGCGGGCTGGCATGCGCTGAAGGCCTTCACGGGCAACATGGACCTGCTGGTGGCGATTGGCACCACGGCCGGCTGGGCGCTGTCGGTCTGGCTGTGGCTGAGCGCCGAACCCGACACCATGGTGCACCTGTATTTTGAAGGCTCGGCGGTGGTGGTGACGCTGGTGCTGCTGGGCAAGTGGCTGGAGGCGCGCGCCAAGCGCCAGACCACCACCGCGATCCGCGCGCTGCACGCACTGCGGCCGGAGATGGCGCATCTGATCTCGCCTGACGGAGAAGTGGATCTGCCCGTCGAAGAGGTGTTGGTGGGCGACCGGCTGGTGGTCAAGCCCGGTGAACGCGTTCCCGTGGACGGCACGCTGCTCGAAGGCCACACCCAGGTGGACGAATCGATGCTCACCGGTGAACCGTTGCCGGTGGCCAAGGACGCGGGCGGCAAGCTCACCGGCGGCTCGATCAACGGTGACGGCCGGGTGGTGATGCAGGTGGGCGCGGTGGGCAGCGAGACCGTGCTGGCGCACATCATCCGGCTGGTCGAAGACGCGCAGGCGGCCAAGGCGCCGATCCAGCGGCTGGTGGACCAGGTCTCGGCCGTGTTCGTGCCGGTGGTGCTGGTGGTGGCGCTTATCACGCTCGGGGGCTGGCTCTGGAGCGGTGCGCTGTTCGAGACCGCGCTGATCCATGCGGTGGCGGTGCTGGTGATTGCCTGCCCCTGCGCGCTGGGCCTGGCCACGCCTGCCGCCATCATGGCCGGCACCGGCGTGGCGGCCAAGCACGGGATTCTGATCAAGGACGCGCAGGCGCTGGAGCTGGCGCACCGGGTGGGCACGGTCGCGTTCGACAAGACCGGCACGCTCACGCTGGGCCGGCCGCGGCTGACGGCCTTTGTGGTGGCTGACGGCGGCGATGAAGCCGGGTTGCTGCGCGCGGCAGCCAGCCTGCAAAGCGGCAGCGAGCACCCGCTGGCGCGCGCCGTGGTGGCCGCCGCGCAGGAACGCGGCCTGGCTATCGACGCCCCCGACAACGTGCGCGCGGTGCCCGGCCGTGGCAGCGAGGGCGAGGTGGGCGTCAAGAGCTACCTGATCGGCAGCCTTCGCTGGATGGACGAGCTGAAGCTGGACCTTGGGCCACTGGCGGCGCGGGCGATTGAGCTGCAGCAGCAGGGCGCCACGGTTTCTGCCATGGCCGAGCGCACCACCGAAGGTTTGACGCTGTCCGGGCTGATGGCCTTTGGCGACGAGCCCAAGCCCGGTGCCCGGCAGGCGCTGGCGGCCCTGCGCGCGCGGGGCCTCAAGACCATCATGGTATCGGGTGATAACCGTGGCGCGGCTGAAGCGATGGCACGGCGGCTCGGGCTGCGGCCCGAAGACGGTGAGGTGATGGCCGAGGTGTTGCCCGGCGACAAGGCCACTCAGGTGGCCCGGCTGAAGGACCTGGGGCAAAGCCCCGCCGCCGGGCCGCCCCAAGGCGGGGCGAGCCCCCTCGGGGGGCAGCGCAGCACACGAAGTGGCCAGCGTGGGGGTCATACCCTTGTGGCGTTCGTCGGCGACGGCGTCAACGACGCACCCGCGCTGGCGGCGGCTGATGTGGGCATCGCCATGGGCAACGGCACTGATGTGGCGATGCACGCGGCGGGCATCACGCTGATGCGCGGCGATGTGGCGCTGGTGGGCGCAGCGCTCGACATTTCGCGCCGCACGGTGGCCAAGATCCGGCAGAACCTGTTCTGGGCCTTTGCCTACAACGTGGCCGGCATCCCGTTGGCCGCGTTGGGCTACCTGAACCCGGTGGTGGCGGGCGCGGCGATGGCGCTGTCCAGCGTGAGCGTGCTGACCAATGCGCTGCTGCTCAAGCGCTGGACGCCGCCGGTGACGGGTGAGCCGGCCGCCGCGGGACCGGCCGCTGACGCCGCCAAAGCAGCTGTTTGAAGCCGCCCGAAACACGCTTGAGGCGCGCCTGAAGCCCCAGTGCCCGGCGGAGCGCCGCCGCCCGCCCCAAGCGGCGCTTTATTGACCTGCATCAGACGCACGCGCCGCCGGTGCGCGCATGCTGTCAGAGAGCCCATTCCCGAGAGGCAGGCCCCCATGACACACCTCAGCGAACAGATCATCCGTGACGAGCACGCCTCCCTGGCGGCGATGCTGCACTCCATGCGCATGCTGGTGAAGCGCGGCCCCGGCGACGAGCCGGAGATGTTTTTTGACGTGCTGCGCGCCATGCTGTTCTACATCGACGAGTTCCCCGAGCGGCTGCACCACCCCAAGGAGTCGTACCTGCTGTTTCCGCGCGTGGTGCGCAGTGCGCCGCACGTCAAGGCCACGGTCGAGCGGCTGGAGCGCGACCACGCCAGCGGCGAAAAGGCCGTGCGCGACCTGCAGCACCTGCTGCTGGCCTGGGAACTGATGGGCGAGGGGCGCCGCAAGGCGTTCACGCTGGCGGCCGGGCACTACATCGATTTCTACCTGGACCACATGCGGGTGGAAGAAGCCGTGATCTTGCCGGCGGCCGCGCAGGTGCTGAGCGACGCCGAATGGCAGGCGCTGGACGACGCCTTCTGCAAGAACAACGACCCGCTGTCGGGCAAGTACCCGCGCGACCCGGTCTATGACCGCCTGTTCACCCGCATCGTGATGAAGGCGCCGGTGCCGATCGGGCTGGGCGGCTGAGCGGCCTTCAAAAGCCGCTTTTATGCATCTAATAGACCTGTTGTCCTCGTCAAACGGTCATAGTATGCTATATATATTATAGCGTTGGGTAATCGGTATAGCCCTCGTCGCCGCCGCCGTAGAAGGTGGCGCGGTCGGCCGGGTTCAGCGGCGCGCCGGTGCGCAGGCGGCGGGTCAGGTCGGGGTTGGAGAT
>JANOBJ010000266.1:0-28678 GCA_031411575.1 Betaproteobacteria bacterium
GAAGCCAAGCCGGTGAAGAAGGCCAAGAAAGCCAAGAAGGCCAAGGCCGAAAAGAAGGCCTGATTGCCTTCAGACCTGTAGAACCTTGCGTTCTGGAAAAGCCCGCTTCGGCGGGCTTTTTTTATGGCGTCGCGATTCGGCGGACATTTGTCCAGGCCCAACTCTGGACACGCGTCTTGATGGCCTCGCACTTGGGGAGCAGCGTTGAACCGCCCTGTCAACCAGTCGCCTGCGCCGCCCGTTGAAATCTGGCCTTCCGATCACGGGGGGAGCTTTTCACAACACGTTACACAAGGAACTGCCATGAACAAGATCCTCGCTGCTCTGGTTGCCGGCCTCTTCGCTGCCTCCACGTTCGCCGCTTCGCACGCAGGTGCCGCGCCCGCCGCCGCTCCGGCAGCTGCGCCGGCCGCTGCTGCTGCCCCGATGGCCAAGGAAGAAAAGAAGCCCATGAAGAAGGCCAAGAAAGCCAAGAAGGCCAAGAAAGTCGCTGCCGAGAAAAAGGCGTGATGGAACAGGCCTGAGTCGCCTGACCCGTCGTTGACTTTGCGTCAGAATGCCCGCTCCGGCGGGCGTTTTTCATGGGCACTGACGTTGCGCCGAGCCCCCTGCCACAGGTCTTTTTGCCCCTCAGTCGCTTCTGGAAAGTTGAGCCGATGTTTTCATTTCACCGCTTCAGGTCGCTGGCACTGTCTGTGCTCGCCGTCACGGTCCTGGCGGCGGCCCCTGCCCGCGCTCAGGACGCCGGTGAGCCGCAACTCAAGCTGCAGCGCGTGCGCCTGAGCGCCGGCATGCACCAGATCGATGCCCAACTCGCGCAGACGCCCGAGCAGCGCCAGACCGGTCTGATGTGGCGCAAGGAGATGCCGCAGCACGAGGGCATGCTGTTTGTGTTCGAGCAGCCCACGCAGCAGTGCTTCTGGATGAAAAACACGCTGCTGCCGCTGACCATCGCCTTTGTCGCCGACGACGGCACCATCGTGAACCTGGCCGACATGAAGCCGCAGGCGCTCGATTCGCACTGCTCGGCCAAACCGGTGCGTTTTGTGCTGGAGATGAACCAGGGCTGGTTCGCCAAAAAGAACATCGGCGCGGGCTACAAGCTCGCCGGCAAGCCCTTCAAGGCGCCGTGAGCCGCAGTGCTGGTCCGCTGACGGTTGCTATTATATATATAGCAAACTATGACCAGCTGACGAGGACGAGAAGGAGATCTGACCTGTAAAACGCACAAAAGCCGGCTTTTAGCCGGCTTTGTCATGCGACGCGGTTGTCGCGCCGCTCAGGTGTCTGCGCTCAGGCGAAGTTCTTGGCCGCGAAGTCCCAGTTCACCAGGTTCGACAGGAAGGTCTCGACGTACTTCGGGCGCAGGTTGCGGTAGTCGATGTAGTAGGCGTGCTCCCACACGTCCACCGTCAGCAGCGCCTTGTCGCCGGTGGTGAGCGGCGTGCCCGCGGCGCCCATGTTGACGATGTCGACCGAGCCGTCGGCCTTTTTCACCAGCCAGGTCCAGCCGGAGCCGAAGTTGCTGACCGCGCTCTTCACAAACGCTTCCTTGAAGGCGCCGTAGCCGCCCCACTTCTTGCTGATCGCCTCGGCCAGCGCGCCGCTGGGCTCGCCGCCGCCGGCCGGCTTCATGCAGTTCCAGAAAAAGGTGTGGTTCCAGATCTGGGCCGAGTTGTTGTAGATGCCGCCGCTTGAGGTCTTGATGATGTCTTCCAGGCTCTTGCCTTCGAACTCGGTGCCTTTTTGCAGGTTGTTCAGGTTGACGACATAGGCGTTGTGGTGCTTGCCGTGGTGGAACTCCAGCGTCTCTTTGCTGTAGTGCGGTGCCAGGGCGTCCAGGGCGTAGGGCAATGCGGGCAGGGTGTGTTCCATGGGGTTTCCTCGTGGGGTTTTGGTGGCTGGCAGGGTGCGAAGACGGGAATATACCCGCATGACTTGCCCCTGCCCGCCAAATGGGTCGGTGTCCTACAGGCGCGCGGGCGGGGTGACCGTCAGGTGAACGCTGCCGTCGGCCAGCATGGCCGTCAGGGGCTGGCCGGCGCGGGTGTCGGCGGCGCGGGTCACGGCACGGCCGGCGTCGTCGCTGAGCCAGGCGTAGCCGCGCTGCAGCACCAGGCGCGGGTCGAGCAGCTCCAGTCGCAGCGCAGCGCGCGCCAGCCGCTCCTGGGCGCGTTGCACGGCACTGGCGGTGGCACCCGGCAGCGTTCGCTCCACCGTCTGCAACGCCTGCGCGCGGCGCTGCAGCTGCGCCTGCACGCCATAGCGCAGGCCCTGCGCGTGGCGCGACAGCGCGAGCTGCTGGCGCGCCACCAGGCCAGAGGGGCGGCCCAGCCGTGCGGCCGCCTGGTCCAGCCGCTGGCTGTGCCGGTCGATCTGGCGCAGCGCGGCGTCTTCCAGCCGGCCTTGCAGCAGCGCGAGCGCGCCGAGCCAGACGGCGCGCGGCTGCGCCACCAGTTCGGCCGCCGCAGTGGGCGTGGGTGCGCGCAGGTCGGCCACGAAATCGGCGATGGTGAAATCGGTTTCATGGCCCACGCCGCTGATCACCGGCACCGGGCTTTGCGCGATGGTGCGGGCCAGTTGTTCGTCGTTGAAGGCCCACAAATCCTCGATCGAACCGCCGCCGCGCACCAGCAAAATCACGTCGATGGGCGGCACCTGCCCGGCCACGTCTGTCGCACCGGTTTTTGATGCCAAATCGGCCTTGTGTCCGCGCCCCGCGGTCGTTTGTTGATATAAATTTGATAGCGCCTTGACCAGCGCCGCCGGAGCGCCCGCACCCTGCACCAGCGCCGGCGCCAGCACCACGGGGATGTGCGGCACGCGCCGGCGCAGCGCGCTCAGCACGTCCTGCAGCGCGGCGGCGCCCAGAGAAGTCACCACACCGATGGCGCGCGGCAGGGGCGGCAGTTCGCGCTTGCGCGCGGCCTCGAACAGGCCCTCGGCCTCCAGCTTGGCTTTCAGCCGCAAAAACTGCTCGAACCAGGCGCCCTGCCCGGCCTGGCGCATGCTCTCCACCACCAGTTGCAGGTCGCCGCGCGGCTCGTAC
The DNA here is from genome assembly GCA_031411575.1 of Betaproteobacteria bacterium. Lineage (GTDB taxonomy): Bacteria > Pseudomonadota > Gammaproteobacteria > Burkholderiales > Burkholderiaceae_C > JANOBJ01. Next base: position 3,050 of record JANOBJ010000266.1, read on the forward strand.
ACGCCCAGACGTCCGCGCACCTCGACCAGATCGCCGTCCCGGGGCGAAAAATCCAGCAGCCCAGCAGCCCGGCGAAACATCGCGCAGCGCAGCTGGCCCTGCTCGTCCTTCAGCGAAAAGTAGCAGTGCCCGCTGGCCGCGCGCGAAAAGCCCGACAGCTCGCCGCGCACGGCCACCGGGTTGAAGCGCGCCTCCAGCGCGTCGGCCACGGCGCGGCACAGCGCACCGACCGGCCAGACCTGCGGGCTCCGCGCCGCGGCCCGTACGGCCGGGTTGGCCGCGCGTTCGCCAAACCCTGAATCGGCCGGCTCAGCCATGCGCCGCCAGCCTCATTTCCGCCCCCGCATCGTGGTCGGACGCGGCCCGTGGCCGGCTGGTTTGCTCCACAGAAGCACGCGGCGGCGCGCATCTGCCGGCGAAACCCCGGTGAAACGCTGCATTTCCCGAGCAAGTGTTTGATTTCATTGACATTATTTCTGCTGAAAATGTAATCGTTTTGTCATATGCACGGTCTGGCGCGGCTTGGCGACGCGTGACACCCCAGTTCTCAACAAAGTTATCCACAGTTTCTGTGGGTGTTGGTGCGCATTCGTCAAGCCTCGAATCGGCGGTTGTCAGCGCCGCGCCACGGTGTACCCACGGCGGGGCGCCGGCCCGGTTGGGTAAGCCATAATCACACCCGATTCGCGTCGCGCCACCGTATCACCCAAGCCTCGCGTGCCACGCAACAAGCCCCTTCACGAGCGGAGACCACCCTTTTGTTTTCGATCATACAAGCCGCAGGCTGGCCGATCTGGCCGCTGATTGCCTGCTCCATCATTGCGCTCGCGCTCGTGATCGAGCGCTTCGTCAGCCTCAAGACCGCCAAGGTCGCACCGCCGAAACTGCTGGACGAGGCGTTGGCGGTGTCGCGTGCCGGTGTGCCCGGCCCCGACGTGGTGAACCAGCTGGAGCAGAACTCAGCGCTGGGCGAGGTGCTGGCCAGCGGCTTTCGCGCGCTCAATGTCAACCCGCGTTGCTCCGAGGTGGACCTGCGCGCCACCATGGAAGGCGCGGGCCGCATCGTCGCGCACCGGCTCGAGCGCTACCTGAACGCGCTGGCAACCATTGCCTCGGCTGCGCCGCTGCTGGGCCTGCTGGGCACGGTGATCGGCATGATCGAAATCTTCGGCTCGCAAACGCCGAGCGGCGGCTCCAGCGTGGGCGGCGGCAACCCCGCGCAGCTGGCGCACGGCATCTCGGTGGCGCTGTACAACACCGCTTTCGGCCTGATCATCGCGATTCCGGCGCTGATCTTCTGGCGGTATTTCCGGGCGCGCGTCGATGAGTATCTGCTCGGGCTTGAGCTGGCGTCCGAACGTTTCGTACGCCATTTGGTGACGCTGCGCCGATGAACTTCCGTCCCCGCATCAAGGAAGAGCCGGAGATCAACCTGATCCCGTTCATCGACGTGCTGTTGGTGATCCTGATCTTTTTGATGCTCACCACCACCTACAGCAAGTTCACCGAGCTGCAGTTGCGCCTGCCGGTGGCCGATGTCGAGGCCCAGCGCGACTATCCCAAGGAAGTGATCGTGGCGGTCAGCGCGGACGGGCGTTACGCGGTCAACAAGGTACCGGTCAACGGCCGCGGCGTCGAAGAACTGGCCACCGCCATCGTCGAGGCCGCCAAGGCCGGCAAGGACAGCGTGATCATCATCAGCGCCGATGCCAGCACGGCGCACCAGTCGGTGATCACCGTGATGGAGGCCGCGCGCCGCTCCGGCCTCACGCAGATCACCTTTGCCACGCAGTCGTCGGCCCAGGCCGGCAAGCGCTGAACCGATGCAGCCCGGGCTGCTGCAGCGCCTGCCCGCGAGCTGGACCCAGCGCGGGCCGCTGGCTTTCATGCTGTGGCCGCTGTCGCTGCTCTATGGCGCGGCCGCCGCCTCTCACCGCCTGATGTACCGCCTCCGCCTGCGCCGGGCCGACCGCCTGCCGGTGCCTGTGGTGGTGGTCGGCAACGTGGTGGCTGGCGGCGCTGGCAAGACACCGGTGGTGATGGCGCTGGCGCAACACCTGACGGCGCGCGGTGTGCGCGTGGGTGTGGTGTCACGCGGGTACGGACGCGTACCGACACTGGCTGCGCGTACAGGTGCGCAAACAAACACGGGTGAGAACGGCCGTACCACGCCTGACACCAATCCTGACACCCCGCTCGAAGTCACGCCCAGCAGCGTGGCCGCGCAAGTGGGCGATGAGCCGCTGTTGATCGCCCAGCGCTGCGGCGTCCCGGTCTTTGTGGCGCGTCGGCGGGCCGCCGCCGCACGCGCCCTGCTGGCGGCCCAGCCCGGCACGCAGGTGGTGCTGAGCGACGACGGCCTGCAGCACCACGCGCTGCACCGCGACCTGACGGTCTGCGTGTTTGACGCGCGCGGCGTGGGCAACGGTTTTTTGATGCCCGCCGGGCCGCTGCGCTCGCGTGGCGGCTCAGCCACCTGGGTGCTGCAGAGCGACCAGCTTGATGGGGCCGCGCGCCAGGCCGTGGAGCGCGAGGTCTGTGCCGTGCAGGGCCGCTACCCCATGGCCCGGGCGCTGGCCAGGCACGCCGTGCGGGCCGACGGTGCCCGGCGTCCGCTGGCCGCGCTCGCCACGGCCGGGAGTGGCTGGCCGCCGCTGACCAGCCTCGGCGGCACCCAGCCCTTGCCGGCGAGCGCCGAGAGTGGCCGGCCGTTGATGGCCGTGGCCGCGATCGCCCAACCCGAGGTGTTTTTCAGCCAGTTGCGCGCCCAGGGGCTGGTGCTGGCCGAAACTTTGGCGTTGCCCGATCACTATGATTTTGATAGCTGGAAACGACCATCCGACAGGGACTACCAGCTGATTTGCACCGAAAAAGACGCCGTGAAGCTGTGGCGCCGCCACCCCGACGCCTGGGCCGTGCCGCTGCTGCTGGCGCTGCCCGACGATTTCTTTGAAGCCTTTGACCACCAGCTGGATGCCTTGCTGAAGCGCAAGCCGGCCTAGGAGGCTGGGCGCCGAAGCTGCTGCTGCCCACGCGCCCAGGCCGTATCATCGGCACCAGACAGCGCTCGAAACCGCGCTGAAACCTCCCCTGAACCCGTCGCCGCCAACCCGGCGCCATTGCCCACCACTTTCCCGCTCGCCATGGATAGCAAACTGCTCGAACTGCTGGTCTGCCCCGTCACCAAGGGCCCGTTGCTGTACCACCGCGACCAGCAGGAGCTGATCTCGCGCAGCGCCCGCCTGGCCTACCCGGTGCGTGACGGCATCCCGGTCCTGCTGGAAGGCGAAGCCCGCACGCTGAGCGACGAAGAGCTCGAGCAGCTGCCCAAGCGCACGCAGCTGGTCTGACCGGCGCGAGGCTTCGCCAGTGACGGCCACATTCACCGTACTCATCCCGGCCAGGCTGGCGTCGACCCGGCTGCCCGACAAACCGCTGGCCGACATCGCGGGCCTGCCAATGGTGGTGCGCGTGGCGCAGCGCGCACGGCTGTCCGGCGCGCAGCGCGTGGTGGTGGCGGCTGACAGCGGGTCCATAGTGGCGGCCTGCACGGCGCACGGCATTGACGCGGTGCTGACCCGCACCGATCACCCCTCGGGCAGCGACCGGCTGGCCGAGGCCTGCGAGCTGCTCGGGCTGGATGGCGACGACTGTGTGGTCAACGTGCAGGGTGACGAGCCGCTGATCGACCCGGCGCTGATTGGCGCCATGGCCGGGTTGCTCACGCAGCACCCGCAGGCGGCCATGAGCACGGCGGCGCATGCGATTGATAACCTGGCCGAATTCCTGAACCCGAACGTGGTGAAGGTGGTGCTCGACGCGCAGGGCTTTGCGCTGTACTTCAGCCGTGCGCCGATTCCGCACTGGCGGGACGCGCCCGTCGCCGCCGGGTCAAATTCGAGGGATGCCGCCGCCGGTGACGCTGTCCTGCCCGAACCCCGGCCGCTGCGCCACATCGGCATCTACGGCTACCGCGCGGGTTTTTTGCGCCGATTCCCCACGCTGGCGCAGGCGCCGGCCGAGCAGCTGGAGGCGCTGGAGCAGCTGCGCGCGCTGTGGCACGGCCACCGCATCGCGGTGCACGTGAGCCCGCACGCGCCCGGCCCCGGCGTGGACACGCCGCAAGACCTGGAACGGGTGCGGCGGGTGTTCGCGGCGGGTGCGGGCTGACGCTGGCCAGGACGCCGCAAACGGTGCGTTGACGGACGCCGCACACGTTGCGGTGAAAGGCACCGGCACCAGCACGGCAAAGCGCACCTCGACGCACCCCATCGCAGTGTTTTCCCGGGTGTTGACGTCAGCGCCGCGTGAGCTCGCCCATGCTATCCTCACTGGCAAAGAACACGGCGATACGAGCCCGACGCGGTCGGCCCCTGTCAGCGGTGCCGCTCGATCCGAAACCATCCGAGGATACGCATGAGACTGATTTTGCTGGGGGCACCTGGCGCGGGCAAAGGCACGCAAGCCACCTTCATCTGCCAGAAGTACGGTATCCCGCAGATTTCCACGGGTGACATGCTGCGCGCCGCCGTCAAGGCCGGCACGCCGCTGGGCCTGCAGGCCAAGGCGGTGATGGATTCGGGTGCGCTGGTCAGCGACGACATCATCATCGGGCTGGTCAAGGAACGCATCACCCAGCCCGACTGCGCCGGTGGTTTCCTGTTTGACGGTTTTCCGCGCACCCTTCCGCAGGCCGACGCGATGAAGGCTGCCGGCGTCAAGCTCGATTACGTGCTCGAAATCGACGTCCCGTTTGACGCCATCATCGAACGCATGAGCGGGCGGCGCTCGCACCCCGCATCGGGCCGCACCTACCACGTCAAGTTCAACCCGCCCAAGGTGGCCGGCCTGGACGACGTGACCGGCGAACCGCTGATCCAGCGCGACGACGACAAGGAAGAGACCGTGAAAAAGCGGCTCGACGTGTACAGCGCGCAAACCCGCCCGCTGGTGGACTACTACAGCAACTGGGCCAAGGCTGAACCGGCCCTGGCGCCCCAGTACCGCGCCATCAGCGGCACCGGCACGGTGGATGAAATCACGGCGCGTGCGTTTGCTGCGCTGGCCAGCTGAACGCGCACGCGCTCGTTGCCCTGACAGACGGGCTCCCGCCGTGCCAGCCCGCTCAGGCCGGGCTTGAGCGCAGCCCGTAAACCTTGCCGTCCAGGTACAGGTACTCGACCCGCGCGATCGCCTCGCCTTTTTCGTCCTTGAACGTGAAGCCCACCAGCGACACGCTGGCGCCGGGCTTGATCTCGGCCACTTTCCAGGCTTCCAGCCGCGTCAGCGGCGACAACTCGATCTCCCACTTGCGGTCTTTGCGGGTGGGCAGCACGGCCTTGGCCCGCAGCGCCTTGCCGTCCACCGGCGCGGTCTTGGCCGGCACCGGGCGGCTGGCCAGATCGGCGGGCAGCTTCAGGCCGGCATTGACCTCCAGCTCCAGCTCGGCGTGCGGGTTGGACCATTTGACCTTGTTGACCTTGCCCTCCAGGTAGATCGGGCGGTCCTGGTCAAAGCTGCTCCAGCCGTGGTGCGCCAGGGCCGCCAGCGGGAGCGCAGCGGCCGGAACGGCCAGCGCGGCCAGCATGATTTCACGTCGTTTCATCGTTCACTCCTTGTCAGGGACAGGGTTTCAGGGACGGGCATTCAGGCATAGGCGATCCAGCGGCCGCAGGTGATGACCGCGACCCAGACCACCGTGGACACCACCATGTGCACGCGCGCAGTGCGGTCCAGTTTCGTCAACGACTGCCGCGCATGGAACAAGGCCGCATTGGAACCGGCCACGAATAACAACAGCATCTTCACGGTAAATACCCGGTTCGCCAAGAGTTCAGCCGGTTGCGTGGCAAACATCAGCACGCCCGACAGCACCGCCAGCCCGAAACCGGCCGCCACCAGCGTCAGGCTCAGGCGGCCCAGCTCGGCCACCGGCAGCGTGGGCGCCCAGCCAAACACGCGCAGCTCAAGCAGCACCAGGTTGCCCAGCACCAGCGCGATGCCCACGATGTGCACGACCTCCAGCGCCGGGTAGGCCCAGGAGGAGAGCTGGATGCCGGTGAACATGGTGGGCGGGTCGTCGGGTGGGGTTGCGCCGGTATTCTCGCGGGTTCAGGGCGGTTCAGTGCAGTTCAGGCCGCCAGCAGGTCCAGCATCAGCGCGATCCGCGCCTTGACGGGCGACAAGCCCTGCGAATCCGGCAGCGCGTCACCGGGCTTGGGCAACACCCGGCCCAGCGCGCAGCGCGTCGCCCGCACCACCCGCACGCCGCCCGCCTGCGCCGCCAGCAGCGCGGCCTCCAGATCGTGGTGCAGCGAGCCGTTGCCGGTTCCGGCCACCACAATGCCCCGCAGCGGCGGCGCGTCGCCGGGCGCCAGCAGCGCACGCACGATGGCACCGCTCGCGCCGGCGTGGTTGAGCACGATCTCCACGCGCGGCCACAGCCTGGGGTTTGCTACTAAATCAATAGCATTAAATGACCCGCCGATGCGGACAACAGGCCAATTTCGTGTCAAACGGAGCCTTCCTTCCTCGACCTGGCCCACCGGGCCGGCCTCGCCCGAACCGAAGGCGTCAAGCCGGTACGGATGCACCTTTTGCACGTCGAGCGCACCGTGCACCGTGCCCGCGCACACCGCCAGCACGCCACACGCGCCGGGCGTGCTGGCCACTGCCACTGCGTCGAGCACGTTCTGCGGCCCGTCGGGCGCCAGTGCGGTGGCCGGGCGCATGGCACAGGTCAGCACCACCGGCCTGGCCGCCAGCAGCGCGGGCGGCAGCACGGCGTGCAGGAAGTAGGCGGTTTCCTCCAGCGTGTCGGTGCCGTGGGTGATGACGATGCCCTGCACCCCGTCCTGCGCCAGCCAGTGCGCGCAGCGCAGGGCCAGCGCGCGCCAGACGGATTCGTCCATGTCCTTGCTGTCGATCTGTGCCACCTGCTCGCTCAGCAGCGCCCGGCCCGCCAGCAGCGCGTCCAGGCCGGGAATGGCCTCCAGCAGCTGCCCCACACCGATCTGCGCGGCGGTGTAGCCGATGTTGTCGGCGCCGCTGGCGGCGGTGCCCGCAATGGTGCCGCCGGTGCCCAGCACCACGATGGAATTGCCGCTTTTTTTGCCGCTCACTTGCAATCCTTCAAAAACTGGTTAAAAATACAGGTACTGGATATTGAAACAGCTGTCATGCCCGCAAGCCAAAACCCGAAACCGCACCCTCGCTAGCCTCGCCCCACACCCGTACCGCGCCGTACCGCGCTTTCCCAAGGAGTCGCCATGATGGACGCACCCAAGCTCACCGCCCGCCAGCAGCAGATTCTGGACCTGATCCAGAGCGCCATCGCGCGCACCGGCGCGCCACCCACGCGCGCCGAGATCGCCGCCGAGCTGGGCTTCAAGTCCGCCAACGCGGCCGAAGAACACCTGCAGGCGCTGGCCCGCAAGGGCGTGATCGAACTGGTCAGCGGCACCTCACGCGGCATCCGGCTGCAAAGTGCGGCGCTGCGCTCCATCAATGAATCGCGCAACAAGCAGTTCTCCCTGCCTCTGCAAAGCCTGGCACAGCTGGCGCTGCCGCTGATCGGCCGGGTCGCAGCCGGCTCGCCCATTCTCGCGCAGGAACATGTGGAACAGACCAACTACGTCGAGAGCAGCCTGTTCCAGCGCAAGCCCGACTACCTGCTCAAGGTGCGCGGCATGTCCATGCGCGACGCCGGCATCATGGACGGTGACCTGCTGGCGGTACAGGCCACCAAGGACGCCAAGAACGGCCAGATCGTGGTGGCGCGGCTGGGCGACGAGGTCACGGTCAAGCGTTTTCGCCGCAACAAGCACCTGATCGAGCTGCACCCCGAGAACCCCGATTACCAGGTGATCACGGTAGAGCCCGGCGAGCCGTTTGAAATTGAAGGCCTGGCGGTCGGTCTGATCCGCAACACCATGCTGATGTAACACCAGGGCCGCTGCGGGTGGCGGGCGTTCTCTAGAACCCTGCGGCGGTCCTGTTTTCAACCAATCCTGCCTGTGTTCAACCTCTTGCAGGAGTTTTGCATGGGAATCGCTCTACTGACCCTCTCCAGCCTGTTTGCCCCGGTGCAGGCATTCACCGCCTGGCTGTCGCCGGCGCCGCCACGGCTGATTCGCCCGCGCCCGGCAGTCACTATTAAAACAATAGCAAACAATGACCAGCTGATGCGCACCACAGGCCAAAAAAGCTTGAGAAACCGCCCTGCAAGGCCGCTGCGCGTGGTGCGCCTGGTGGAAGCCGGTCACCGCCCCGGCAGCGCCGGCCGCATGGTGATTTCAGGCCGCATGGCCGATGTCTGCGCCGAACTCGACCGGCTCGAACGCCAGGCCGAGCGCGATACGCTGCACTGAGCTTTCAAGCCCACCCGGTGCCCTAACCCGCCACCGCATGCGCCCGTTACATGCACTCGCTGCACCCGTCCGCCAGACGGGGCCAAAGCGGCGGCGCGCTCAGGCCTTGTTGCCCAGCAGATAGTCGGTCTTGCCCAGCTCCACGCCGTTGTGGCGCAGGATGGCGTAGGCCATGGTCACGTGGAAATACACATTCGCCGTGACCCAGTGCTTCAAGTATGCCTCGCCCTTCATGGTGCGGGTGGCTTCGCGGCCGACCGGGAAAGTGATGTCGCGGTCCTCGGTGCCGTCCAGCTGCGCCGCCGGCACGCTGGCCAGAAAATCCAGCGTCTTGCGGATGCGCTCCTTCAATTCCGGAAAACTCGCTTCGGTGTCGTCGAACTTCGGCGCATCGACACCCGCCAGACGCGCCACGCCCAGCTTGGCCGCGTCGCAGGCAATCAACACCTGGCGCGTCAGCGGCAGCATGTCGGGCGCAAGCCGGTACTGGAGCAGCACCGCCGGGTCGAATTTTTTCGCGTCGGCCAGGGCCTGCGCCTTGTCCAGAAAATGACTCAGGTTGGTCAGCATGGTGCTGAAAACCGGCACGCTGGCCGAAGACATCGAAATCGCCATGAACACCCGCCTTGTGTGGAGAAGTAAAAAACCAATGCTAGCGCGCTTGACGCTTGTCTGCCGGCCGATGCGGCGGGCGCGGCCAAGGCACAATCGCGGCATGAATATCGTGATTCTTGACGACTACCAGGACGCCGTGCGCAAGCTCAAGTGCGCCAGCAAGCTGGACGACTTCCCGGCCAAAGTCTTCACCAACACCGTCAAGGGGCTGGGCCAGCTGTCGGTGCGCCTGCGCGATGCCGACGTGATCGTGCTGATCCGCGAGCGTACCCACATCACGCGCCAGCTGATCGAAAAACTGCCGCGCCTGCGGCTGATCGCGCAGACCGGCAAGGTCGGCTCGCATATTGACCTGGCGGCCTGCACCGAGCGCGGCGTGGCGGTGGCCGAAGGCGTGGGCTCGCCGGTGGCGCCAGCCGAGCTGACCTGGGCGCTGATCATGGCGGCCACCCGCCGCCTGCCGCAGTACATCGGCAACCTGAAGCACGGCGCCTGGCAGCAGTCGGGCCTGAAGGCCTCGTCCATGCCCGCCAATTTCGGCATCGGCACGGTGCTGCGCGGCCGCACGCTGGGCATCTGGGGCTACGGCAAGATCGGCCAGCTGATTGCCGGCTACGCCAAGGCGTTTGGCATGCACGTGGTGGTCTGGGGCCGCGAGACCTCGCGCAACCGCGCGCTGGACGACGGGCTGCACGCCGCCACCAGCCGCGAGGAGTTCTTTGCCCAATCCGATGTGCTGAGCCTGCACCTGCGCCTGAACGACGAAACCCGCGGCATCGTCACGCTGGAAGACCTGTCGCGCATGAAACCCACCGCGCTGATCGTCAACACCTCGCGCGCCGAGCTGATCGAGCCCGATGCGCTGATCAGCGCGCTGAACCGCGGCCGCCCCGGCATGGCCGCGGTGGACGTGTACGAGAACGAGCCGCCGCTGCAGGGCCACGCGCTGCTGCGGCTGGAAAACTGCATCTGCACGCCGCACATCGGCTATGTCGAGCAGGACAGCTACGAGCTGTACTTTGGCGCGGCGTTTGACAACGTGGTCAACTTTGCCAAGGGTACGCCGACCAACATCGCCAACCCCGGTGCGCTGCAGGTGCGCCGCTGATACTATTTTATCGATAGCAAACAATGACCAATGGGTGAGGACTACCGGCATGAATGATGCTCAAAATCCGCCTGTGGACGTCATTCGAGCCGTAACACCCGCCGTGACACCTGCCGTGCGCCCCGAGCCGCTGCCGCGCGTGCTGTGGCCGCTGTTGTTCGGCAACTTCGTGATCGGCACCGGCGTGATGATCGTGCCGGGCACGCTCAACGAGATCAGCAGCTCGCTGGCGGTATCGGTCGCCACCGCGGGCCAGCTGATCTCGGCCGGCGCGCTGCTGATGTGCCTGGGCGCGCCGCTGTTCGCCTCGCTCGTGGCGGGCTGGGACCGGCGCTGGTTGCTGGCGCTGTGCATGCTCTGGTACGGCGTGCTGCACCTGCTGTGCGCGCTGATGCCAGGTTTTGGCACCTTGCTGCCGGTGCGCGTGCTGGCCATGATCTCGCCCGCCATCTTCACGCCGCAGGCGGCCGCCTGCATCGGCTTGCTGGTGGCGCCCGAGCAGCGCGGCCGGGCCATCACCTTTGTGTTCCTCGGCTGGTCGGTCGCCTCGGTGGTGGGCATGCCGATGGGCGCCTGGATCGGCGGTACGCTGGGCTGGCGCGCGGCTTTTGTGGCGGTGGGCCTGCTGGGCCTGGTGAGCGCGCTCTGGGTCTGGCGCCGCATGCCCGACGGGGTGAAGCCGCCCGCGCTGTCGCTGGCGGCGTGGCGCGAGACGCTGCAGTCGCGCCCGCTGATGCTGTGCGTGCTGGTAACGGTGCTGTATTCCGCCGGCCAGTTTGTGCTGTTCGCCTACTTTGCGCCCTACTACAAGGCCAGCATCGGCATCACGGCCGGCCAGCTGAGCCTGCTGTTTGCCTGGTTTGGCGCGTTTGGCCTGCTGGGCAATGTACTGATGTCGCGCAACATTGACCGGATCGGCGCGCCGCGCTCGGTGGCGATCGGCATCAGTTGCATGGCCTTGAGCCTGTTGATCTGGCCGCTGGGCACCACCCTGATGCTGGCGGCGCTGGTGTCGATTCCGTGGGCGCTGGGGTGCTTCGCGTCGAATTCGGCACAGCAGGCGCGGCTGGTGGGCATTGCGCCGGCGCTGGCGTCGGGTTCGATCGCACTCAACACCTCGGCCATGTACGCGGGCCAGGCGGTGGGCGCTGGCAGCGGCGGCTGGCTGATCGCGCAAGGCCAGATGGGCGCGCTGCACTGGGTCGGTTTTGGCGGGCTGATGCTGTCGCTGGCCGTCAGCGTGTGGGCGGCGCGGGTGCACGCCCGGCAGCGCGCGCGTTAGCGGCCGGCCCAGACGGCCCCCTGCTCCAAGCCGCTCTTCCCTGCTCTGCGCTTCTCTTCTCTGCTCCGCCCGGCCTCACGGCCCCGCGCTACGGCTTGCCCGGCTTCGGGCCCGACAGCGGATACGACGAAGGCGTGAAATCGAGATCGATCATCTGCTCGCCGGGGATGGTCGGCGGCCCGCCAACGCCGAACGCCTCGTCCGCATCGCCGGTCAGGTCAATGTCCAGGCCCAGACGGGGCGACGCCTGCGGTTTGGACGCATCGACCGCTGTCGCGCCAGCGCGGTTGCCGGTCGGCAGCGGGTCCATCCGCGTTTCTGAAAAGCGCGATGGCGGCAGCGAGGCCTGTGCATTGCCGGGCTGGCTGTCGGAATCGGAAAACTCGAACTCGATGGGATCGGCGTTCGGATCGACCACCTCTTTGGCGATGGCGTGCAGCAGCAGCAATTCGCGGTAGGCCTCCAGGTCGAACGGCTCGGCGCCATCAGAGCCGGGCTTGCGGAAGATCGATTCCTGGATGACTTCGAGCACCCGTGGCGACGGCCACAGCGATTCGATGCGCGACATCGCCTGCGTGTACGACGCCAGTCCATTGGATTCGTCGCTGAAGCGGTCGAAATCAGGCATGTCGGCATTGAAGACGCGGTTGAATTCGCCGCGCAGTTCGGCATAGTCCTCGCGCCGGCCGAGCGTGTGAAAGATACTCGACAAATCGAGGTAGGCCAGCGCGCTGGTGTCCACCTTGTCGTTGATGTGGGTCACCAGCACGTCGATCGCCTGCTCGTACTGGCCCAGCGAGACGAAGAAGTCGGCCTGCTGCTGCACGTCGAACAGCTCTTCGGTGTCGACCGACCGGGGGGTGCCGCCGAAACTGGACACAAATTCGGGTTGTGGCACCGCAGCAGCGCGGGCCAGTGGCGCCGGCGCCGAACGCTGGTAGGCCTGGGTGCGCAGGCTGTCAAAAATGGATTCATCGCCGGTCAGGTCAACATCGACCTTGGGCGTCTTCGGCGGCGCCAGGTCGCCCAGTGGCGTGGCCACAGTGGTGTCGATTTTCTGGAAACCGGTTTCAGGATCGTCACCGCGCCACCAGTCAGACCGGCTCTGGCTGCGCATGCGCCACCAGAAGTAGCCCGCCGCAGCCAGCGCCGCCAGCAGCAGGCCGGCCAGGGTGTAGACCAGCGTGTTGGCGTAACGCTGGCTTTCCGCGCGCTCGAGCTTGGTGCGCAGCTCGGCAACACCGGCCTGGGTCTTGGCGGTCTGGTCGCGCAGCGACTTGAGTTCGGTTTCCATGCCCTGCAGGCGCTGGGTATCGCGCAGCACATCCTGCGGCTGGGCGTTGATGGCCCGCCACAACGCGGCAGCCTCGGCACGCTTGGGGTCGTTCTCAAGCGGCTGGGTGAGCAGTTCGGCGGTGGCCCGCAGGGTTGGGTCGCGCTCGGCCGTCAACTCCACCGGGTCGAGCTTGAGCCGGGCCTTGGTCGCTTCGGCGGGCGATGGTTTCTTGACGACCGAGCGTGGCCGTTCCGCCGCCGGCGTTGCCGGCACGACGGTGCCCGGGTTGGGCCGCGCCGCGCGGGCGCTGCGACCGGGTCGAAACGGGGAGCCTTCGGTACCGGCTGGAGAGCCGGGGCCACCCGCTGCAGAGGCGTCGCCCGACCGTGTACGAGGCGGTCCGGCTGGGGGTGGTGCAGCGGCGGCGTTTCCCGCGGGCGCGGGCGTGATGACCAGTGGTACGGTGGGCGACGAGGCCGCGCCGGGAGCGACGTCTGCCAACAACACATAGCGCCGCGTAACCTTCTGGGCGCAGCCGGTTTTGAGGTAGACGGTCACCACCGGCTCGTCAATCGCCGGCTGAGCGCGGATGCGCACCGTGCCTTCCTGCGGATTGGCACTGGGCTCATAGCTGACCCGGACCCGGTTGGGGTCGATCAGGGTGTCGGCATAGAAGACGTCGGCCTCGAAGCACAGAGCGCCCAGATCTTCGCCCGCATCGGCGCGCAGCGGCACCGTCATCTCCAGCGGCTGGCCAATCAGCGCCACGCCCCGGTTACGACCCAGCGAAACTGCAACACTGCTGACGGCCGTGGCCACCAGCACCCCCCCTAGGATGAAGCGAACTAATTTCAAGCCTGTACCCTGTTCATTTGTAACGATTTTGACATAGCTGCGGGCGTTTTGGCCTGCCTGATAATCGCACTCATGCAAGTCATATACCAAAATGTTGGCATTGTGGGCGCTGGCGCCATGGGCCGGGGGATTGCCCAGATCGCCGCACAGGCCGGCAGCGATGTCTTTATTTTCGACGCCCAGCCCGACGCGGCAGCCAAAGCCGGTGCCGCCATCGCGCAACAGTTCGACCGGCTGCAGGAGAAAGGCCGGCTTGACGCGGCAACCGCTGCGGTCCTGAAGGCGCGCCTGAAACCGGTGGCGGCGCTGGCAGATCTCGCAGGCTGCGACCTGGTGGTTGAGGCCGTGGTGGAGCGGCTGGGCATCAAGAAAAGCCTGTTTAAAGACCTGGAAGCCGTCGTCAAGCCCACGGCGGTGCTGGCGACCAACACCTCGTCGCTGTCGGTCACCGCCATTGCCGCCGGACTCCAGCACCCGGCCCGCTTTGCCGGCTACCACTTCTTCAACCCGGTGCCGCTGATGAAGGTGGTGGAGGTGATCGCCGGGCTCAAGACCGACGCGACCGTCTGCGCCGCGCTGTCGGCCTATGCGCGCCAGATGGGGCACACCCCCGTGCAGGCGCAGGACACGCCTGGCTTCATCGTCAACCATGCGGGCCGTGGCTATGGCACCGAGGCGCTGCGGATTGTGAGCGAGGGCGTCGCCGATTTCGTCACCATCGACCGCATCCTGCGGGATCAGGTCGGATTCAAGCTCGGTCCGTTCGAGTTGATGGACCTGACCGCACTGGACGTGTCGCACCCGGTGATGGAGTCGATTTACCACCAGTATTTTGAGGAGCCGCGCTACCGGCCGAGCGTGATCACCGCGCAGCGGCTGGCCGGCGGCGTGGTCGGCAAGAAGGTTGGTGAAGGGTTCTACCGCTATGTCGAGGGCACGGCGCAGATCCCCCCCGAGGCCGCCGCGCCGGTCGTGACTGACATGCCACCGGTGTGGGTGTCGCCGCGCGCTGCGCGCCGGGCGGAGCTGCTGCAGCTGCTGAAAAACCTGGACGTACACATCGAAACCGGCGCGGCTCCAACAGGCAACGCCATCGCGCTGGTAGCGCCATTGGGGTTTGACGTGACCACCGTCGCGGTGGTGGAGCGGCTGGACCCCTCGCGCACCATCGGTATCGACATGCTGGTGGCTGACGCAGCCACACGGCGTCGTGTGCTGGCCACCAACCCGGCCACACGGGTCGATATCCGCGAGGCCGCCCATGCACTGTTCGCGCGCGATGGCAAGGCCGTCAGCGTGATCCGGGACAGCGGCGGCTTCGTCACGCAGCGGGTGGTGGCCACGATCGTGAACATCGCCGCCGACATGTGCCAGCAGCGTGTCTGCAGCCCGGCCGACCTGGAAACCGCGGTCACGCTGGGCCTGGGCTACCCCCTGGGGCCGCTGGCGATGGGCAACCGTTTCGGGCCGCCCAGCGTGCTGGAGGTGCTGTTCAACATGCAGACGGTGTATGGCGACCCGCGTTACCGCCCCAGCCCCTGGCTGCGCCGCCGCGGCGCCATCGGCCTGAGCTTGTTGCACGAAGAAACGTGATACTTGGCAGGCCAGCGCGCTGCTTGCCCCGCAAGCCGGCCCTGCCCTAACCCCACTTTATATGGCCGCCGAAATCCACAGCACGAGCCACGGGCTCACGATGGTGCTCACCCTGAGCAACCCCGAGCACCGCAATGCATTGGGCCCGGAAATCTACGCCGCCGGGGTCGAGGCGCTCAGCGTCGCTGAAACCAGTGCCGACGTGCGCAGCGTCATCATCACCGGCCAGGGCAGCGTGTTCAGCGCGGGCGGCAACCTGCAGCGGCTGCAGGCCAACCGGCAGCAGCCGCCCGACGTTCAGGCGCAAAGCATCGAAGGCCTGCACAGCTGGATCGAGGCGATCCGGACGTTTCCCAAACCCGTGATCGCGGCGGTCGAAGGTGCTGCTGCCGGCGCCGGCTTTTCGCTGGCGCTGGTGTGCGATTTTGTGGTGGCGGCGCGTGATGCCATTTTTGTGATGGCTTACAGCAATATCGCGCTCTCGCCGGACGGCGGTGGCAGCTGGGGGCTGGCGCGCATGCTGCCGCGCCAGCTGGCCAACGAGCTGCTGATGTGCGGCGAACGCATCACGGCTGAGCGGCTGCACCAGCTGGGCGTCGTCAACCGCGTGACCGACCCGGCGCAGGCGCTCACCGAAGCGCTGCTGCTGGCCGAAAGGCTGAATGCCCGCGCGCCCAATGCGCTGGCCAGCATCAAGGAACTGGTGAATGATGCGCCGTCGCACACCCTGCACGACCAGCTGGCAGTCGAGCGCGACCATTTCGTGAAGAACCTGCACCATGCCAACGCCGGCATCGGCATTGCGGCTTTCCTGGCCAAACAGCCGGCACGCTACGAGTAGCCGGAGCGGATGGCGCCGGGCCAGACACGCAGGTGACAACCCTGTGGCGCCACCGGGGTCCCGGGGGTGACAATGCTGACCTGCGCAGTCACCGACAAGACAGACCATGGACGACCCGATTCTTACCATCGAAGAACGCGAGGCGATCAATTCCGGTCGCTGGTTCTCTTCACTCTCTCCTTCGCTGCGACACGATATTCTGCGATGCGCCTACGTCAAACGCTACAAGGACGGCGAGCTGATCGCCGCCCGCGGCGACCCGCCCGAGGAGTGGATTGCCTGCGCCAAGGGCGCGGTACGCGTGAGTTCCACGTCGATATCGGGCAAGCAGATCACCCTGACCTACGTCGAGCCCGGCATCTGGTTTGGCGATGTGGCGATCTTCGACGGCGACCGGCGCACCCACGATGCCTACGCCCATGGCGAATCCACCATCCTGTGCGTGGCCAAGGCCGATTTCCGCAAAATCCTGGCCTCGCACGTCGAACTCTACGAAGCCATGCTGCGCCTGCATGCGCGCCGCATCCGCCAGCTGTTTGGCCTGGTGGAAGACCTGAACACCCTGCCGTTGCGGGCACGGCTGGCCAAGCAGCTGATTCACCTGGTGCGCAGCTACGGCGTGCCCAGCCTGTCCAACAGCAGCGAGATGCGCATCAGCCTGCAACTGGCCCAGGAAGAGCTGGCACAGCTGCTGGGCGCGTCGCGCCAGCGCGTGAACCAGGAACTGAAGGCGATGGAGCGCGAAGAGGCGATCCGGATCGAGCCCGGCGGCCTCATGATCCGCAACCGCGAGGCGCTGATGCGCATCGTTGAATCCGACACTTGACCGACTGACCTGACCGCCTAGCCGAAGTACCCCAGCACCATGAGCGACTTTGACCATTTTGTCGGCACCCGCCCGGTTTCGGGGCAGCACACGTTTGATGTGGCTGTCCTGAGCGCCTGGCTGCAAGCCCATCTGCCCGGATTTGCCGGCCCCCTGAGCGTGGAGATGTTCAAGGGCGGGCAGTCCAACCCCACCTACAAGCTCATCACGCCGGGTCAGAGTTATGTGATGCGCGCCAAGCCCGGGCCGGTGGCCAAGCTGCTGCCATCGGCGCATGCCGTCGAGCGCGAGTTTGCGGTCATGAGTGGTCTGGCCGGCACCGACGTGCCGGTGCCGCGCATGCACTGCCTGTGCGAGGACGAGTCGGTGATTGGCCGGGCCTTCTATGTCATGGAGTTCATGCAGGGCCGCGTGCTGTGGGACCAGTCGTTGCCGGGCATGGCCAACGCCGAACGCAGCGCGATTTACGACGAGATGAACCGCGTCATCGCCGCGCTGCACACGGTGAAGTTCGCCGAGCGGGGCCTGGCGGGCTATGGCAAGCCCGGCAACTACTTCGAGCGGCAGATCGGCCGCTGGAGCAAGCAATACGTTGCATCCGCCACCCAATCCATTCCCGAGATGGACAAGCTGATGGAATGGCTGCCCGCGCACATCCCCGCGGACGCGCGCGATGATTCCAAGACCCGCATCGTGCACGGTGACTACCGGCTCGACAACCTGATGTTCCATCCCACTGAGCCGCGCGTGCTGGCCGTGCTCGATTGGGAACTCTCCACGCTCGGTCACCCACTGGCCGACTTCAGCTACCACTGCATGGCCTGGCATATTCCGCCGGGATCGTTCCGCGGCATCGGCGGCGTGGACGTCAAAAGCCTGGGCATTCCCACCGAGAGCGCGTACATCGCCCGCTACTGCGAACGCACCGGCCTCACCACGCCCGAGGCACTGGCCCGCGACTGGAATTTTTACGTCGCCTACAACATGTTCCGGCTGGCCGCCATCTTGCAAGGCATTGCCAAGCGCGTGGAGGCGGGCACCGCGTCCAGCGCGCAGGCCACCAGCTCGGGCGCCGGCGCACGGCCACTGGCCCAGATGGCCTGGACCTTTGCCCAGCAGGCCTGAACCGATTTTCTGACCCACAAACACACCGGAGACCCGCATGGATTTCGACTATTCCCCCAAAACCAAGGAACTTCAGGCCAAGGTGCTGAAGTTCATGGACGACTACATCTATCCCGCCGAGGGCAAGTACAAGGCCGAACTCGAAGCCAATACCGCCGCCGGCAAGCGCTGGACCGCGCTCAACACCATCGAGGAGCTCAAGCCCAAGGCGCGCGCGGCCGGTTTGTGGAACCTGTTTTTGCCGGTCGATAGCGCAGCGGCCTCGGGCTACACCGGTGCCGGCCTGACCAACCAGGAGTACGCGCCGCTGGCCGAGATCATGGGACGCGTGCCGTGGGCCAGCGAGGCGTTCAATTGCTCGGCGCCCGATACCGGCAACATGGAAACCATCGCACGCTACGGCTCCGAGGAGATCAAGGCGCGCTGGCTCAAGCCGCTCCTGGAGGGGCAGATCCGCTCCGCCTTTGCCATGACCGAACCGGACGTGGCGTCCAGCGATGCCACCAACGTGGCCACCCGTATCGAGCGCCAGGGCGACGACTACGTGATCAACGGCCGCAAGTGGTGGATCTCCGGCGCGGCAGACCCGCGCTGCGCGGTCTTCATCACCATGGGCAAGACCGACCCGGAGGCGCCACGCCACTCGCAGCAGAGCATGGTGGTGGTACCGGCCGATGCCAAGGGCATCCGCATCGTGCGTCCGCTCAACGTGTTTGGCTATGACGACGCGCCGCACGGCCACGTCGAGATGTTCTTCGAGAACGTGCGGGTGCCGGTCAACAACATCCTGCTGGGCGAAGGCCGCGGCTTCGAGATCGCGCAAGGTCGCCTGGGCCCCGGACGGATCCACCACTGCATGCGCCTGGTCGGGCTGGCCGAGCGCGCGCTGGAGCTGATGTGCAAGCGGGCTTCGTCGCGCGTGGCATTCGGCAAGACCGTTGCCTCGCAGACCGTGACCCAGGAGCGCATTGCCGAGGCCCGCTGCAAGATCGACATGGCACGCCTGCTCACGCTCAAGGCCGCCTGGCTGATGGACGTGGCCGGCAACAAGGTGGCCAAGAACGAGATCGCCATGATCAAGGTGGTGGCGCCGAGCATGGCCTGCCAGGTGATCGACTGGGCCATGCAGGTGCATGGCGGCGGCGGCATGTGCGACGACTTCCCGCTGGCCTATGCCTACGCGGGCGCCCGCACGCTGCGCTTTGCCGACGGCCCGGACGAGGTGCATCGCAACGCGATTGCCAAGCTCGAACTCGGCAAGTACGCGGCCAACCCGCGCGAAGTGGAAATGCCGATCACCCGCGGCAGCTGAAGCCCGGCACGCGTTTTCAGCGTACGCCGGATCGGAGGCGTTACCGCTGAAACGTGCTCAGCGCCACCCGCGCCGCGGTGATCACCACCGTGGTGGCGTGCCTCACAACGCTTGCGCTGCCCGCGTGGTCCTGCATGCGCAGGTAGAGCTTGCCGCGCAGCAGCATCAGCGTAAACGGCTGGGCGGGCGCCAGCCCGGCGCCGGGCCAGGCGATGAGCGCACCCTGCAGTTCGGGCGTGAGCCAGCCCAGCGCGTTTTGCCGGTCGTTGGCCAGCACGCAGAAGGCCTGCTTGAATTCCGTGGCCCAGCGCAAATCCTCGACTTCCTTGTACAGCGCCATCCAGCGCATCTCCTCGGTCAGCGGCGCATTGACCGAGGTCTGCAACGTGTCGGTGTACTGTTCGTAGGCGGCTTTTTCCAGCGCATCCCGCAACACACGGTTGATCACCAGCACCGCGATGTTGTCGTCCAGATCCAGTTGCACCCGGGCGCGCAGCTCATCACCCAGCACATACTCTCGCGTGGCCCGCCCGCGTTCGATCTCAAGCGGTTTTCCGCCGACATCGCCCTGCAGCAACATGCCTTGCCCGCCGTTGGTGACCTGAAAAGACAGCCGGTGCGCGCTGGCCCAGGCCGACATCTCGTCGTCCCGGCGGCCTTGGCTGGAAAAGAGCGTCTTGACGCGGTCAAACATGGCGCTGTGATTTCACCTAAAGTGACATTATTCGATGATTTTTCATAACGAGGTGTGCCGATGATCGAGGTTTTTACATGGCCAACGCCAAACGGCCACAAAGTTCACATCATGCTCGAGGAATGTGGGCTTCCGTACCAAGCCACGCCGGTCAATATCGGTACCGGCGACCAGTTCAAGCCTGAATTTCTCACGATCAGCCCCAACAACAAGATTCCCGCGCTGACCGACCCGGATGGCCCAGACGGTCGGCCGATTTCGCTGTTTGAATCGGGCGCCATCCTGGTGTACCTGGCCGCCAAAACCGGCAAGTTCATGCCGAAATCCGACCGCGCGCGGTACGACGTGCTGCAGTGGCTGATGTTCCAGATGGGCGGCGTCGGGCCGATGCTGGGGCAAAACCACCATTTCCGCCTGTATGCGCCCGAAAAGCTGCCGTACGCGATCGACCGCTACACCAACGAGGCGCGGCGCCTGTATGGTGTGATCGACCAGCAACTGGCGCGTTCGCGTTTCATCGCGGGCAAGGACTATTCGATTGCCGACATGGCGATCTTTCCGTGGCTGCGCAACTGGCAGAACCAGGGCATCGAGCTGGACGACTATCCGCACCTGAAAAAATGGTTCAACAGCCTCGCCGAGCGCCCCGCCGTGCAACGCGGCGTGCAGGTGCTGGCCGAGCTGCGCAAGCCCATCACCGACGACAAGGCACGCGAAGTGCTGTTTGGCAAGACGCAGTACCAGAAACGCTGAACACCCGGGCATTGGCCGTGATTGGCCTGCCCGACAGGAATCGAACCTGTGACAACCAGCTTAGAAGGCTGGTGCTCTATCCAACTGAGCTACGGGCAGTCAAATGGACGAAAGGCCCCGAACGGGGCCTGTGTTGTCTTGGTCGGAGCGATAGGATTCGAACCTACGACCCTCTGGTCCCAAACCAGATGCGCTACCAGACTGCGCTACGCTCCGACAGCGCGCATTCTACCGCGTTAGCACAACCCATTTGGCGCCCGGTTGCTGCCAGCTCAGAGCTTGACGTAGGTGTAGTCCACCGGATGGGCATTGATGCCACGGTCTGGCGGGGCAATCCAGCCCGCCATCCTGCCCGGCTCGGTAACCCGCTGCATCAGGCTCTTTACATAGGCAATATCGGCCAGGGTCGGCAGCCACTGGTCTTTCTTTGCTTCAAATTCAATAGCAGAGATGGGCTGGCCCTGCGGCGTGGTGTGCACACCCGCCCAGGCCCCCACGCTGCGGCGAAAGCGCGTGGCGGGCAGCGCCAGCTCAAACGCAATACCGGCGCGCTTGATCGCCATGTTCCAGCGCGACACGCCCACATTGCAGTCTTTCACGTACTCCAGCCGCGTGACTTCGTTGATGCCGTTGCGCACCGCGATGGTGTCGTTCTTCACGCCGCCACGGCCGTCGGGCACCTGGATCGTCATCTCGGTGTCGGCTTCCACATGATCGGCAAATTTCGCCTCGTCGGGCCGGCCCTTGATGCCGTTGCTGAAATAGCTCGCGGCGTTGCTCGACGCTTCCGACCCGAACAGATCAAGCGAGCTCGAGAACCAGAAGTTCATGAATTTCTGGATCGTCGGCAGATCGACCACGCCAGCCTGACGCAGCGTGGCCACGTCGTCGGTGTCCAGCTCCTTCATCACCTCAAGCGTGCGCTTGATGACGCGGCCGACGCCGGTTTCACCCACGAACATGTGGTGCGCTTCCTCGGTCAGCATGAAGCGCGTGGTGCGCGCCAGCGGATCAAACGCGCTCTCGGCAAAGCTCTTGAGCTGGAACTTGCCGTCACGGTCGGTGAAGTAGGTGAACATGAAAAAGCTCAGCCAGTTGTCCATCGGCTCGTTGAAGGTGCCCAGGATGCGCGGCTTGTCCACGTCGCCGCTGTGGCGCTGCAGCAGCGCCTCGGCCTCTTCGCGGCCGTCGCGGCCAAAGTGGGCGTGCAGCAGGTAGACCATGGCCCACAGGTGGCGGCCCTCCTCCACGTTCACCTGGAACAGGTTGCGCAGGTCGTACAGGCTGGGCGCGGTGTGACCCAGCAGGCGCTGCTGCTCGACCGACGCCGGCTCGGTGTCGCCTTGCGTCACGATCAGGCGGCGGAAGGTGCTGCGGTATTCGCCGGGCACTTCCTGCCAGACGTCCTGGCCCAGGTGGTCGCCAAAGCCGATCTTGCGGCCGGGCTCGGGGTCGGCCAGGAAGATGCCCCAGCGGTAGTCAGGCATCGGCGTGTAGCCGTAGCTGGCCCAGCCGGATGCATCCACGCCAACGGCGGTGCGCAGGTACACCTCCTTGGCCTTGAAATCGCTCGGGCCCATCTCGTCCCACCAGTTCAAAAAGGCGGGTTGCCAATGCTCCAGCGCGCGCTGCAGCTGCCGGTTTTCGCCGAGTTGCACGTTGTTGGGGATCAGGGCTTGCAGGTCAATGGCACTCATCGAATCAGCTTTCAGGATTGGGGGCAGGGTCAGACGGAATGGTCAATTGCCTTGCAAGTCACGGAACGGCGCGCTCGAGGTCCTTGAGCGACTGTTTGACGCTACGGGCGGCGGTGTCCACCACCGCGTCGGCGCGCGCGTACAGCGCCTCACGGCTGGCGAGGATGCGGCGCAGGTCTTCCAGCGCCTCGGCGTTGGCGCCGGCACCCGCGCCATCACCGCTGCTGAACGGCCGCATGTCGCCCTGGGCCACCACGCGCGCCATGTGCTCCTCGGGGCTGGCTTTCAGCCACACGCAGTAAAAGCGGCTTTGCAGCAGGTCAAAGGTTTCGCGTTCGCTCACGATGCTGCCGCCGGTCGTCATGACCACGCCATCGGCCTGCTCGTCGGCAATGCGCAGCAGCGCGCGGCGCTCATAGCGGCGATAGCCGGCCTGCCCGTGCAGCAGCAGGATCTCGTTCATGCTGGTGCCGGCCTCGCGCTCGATCTCGCGGTCGAGTTCGACAAACGGCACACCGCGCTGGGCCGCCAGTTGCGCTCCGAGCGTAGATTTGCCGGCCCCGCGCAGGCCAATCAACGCAATGCGGCGCTCACGGCCCACCGCGTCGTGCAGGCCGAAGGTGCTGGCCAGCAACGCGTGCGCCTGGTCGAGCTGGCCGTCGTCCAGCCGCGCCAGCAGGCCTTGCGCCCGCGCGAACGCAGGGCGCGGTGCGTCCTGCAACAGCTCCAGGATGGAGATATTGAGCGCACGTGCTGCCGCCTCCAGCGAGTTGATCGAGACGTTGCCCTTGCCGCTTTCCACATCGGCCAGAAAGCGCTCGGACAGGCCCGAATCAGCCGCCAGTTGCTTGCGCGTCATGCCCCGGCGCGCGCGCCACGCCCGCACGCGCGCGCCCAGTTCGCTCAGGGTGGCTTTGGCTTCGGGTTCGGTCATGGTCGACATGGGTGCTGCGATTGACGGAAAGGGGGTTGCGCGGTCAAAAGATTGCAATATACTTCCGACCAAGTTGATGTCAAGCAGTTTATTGCATCCCTTTCTGGAGTAACCCGTGACGAAACTCAACATCCTGGTCGGCACCATGACCAACACGGCGGAGTACGTGGCGCAGGCCATCCAGATGGACTGCGCCGACCTGGTGCCCGACATCGAGGTGACGATGATGGACGGCCTGGACATCAGCGCGTTTGACCAGGAAGGCCTGTACCTCATCTGCTCGTCCACCTACGGCTCGGGCGACGTGCCGGACAACGCCCGCGCGCTCTATGAATCGCTGGACGCGAGCCCCAAGTTCCTCGGTCACGTGCGCTACGGCGTGATCGCGCTGGGCGACCGCACCTACCTGCAGACCTTTGCCTTTGGTGGCAAGAAGTTTGATGAGCGGCTGCAGGGGCTGGGCGCGCAGCGCGTGGGCGAGGTCTGGTGCCACGACGCCAGCGCAGGCACCCTGGCCGAAACCGAGGGCACCGCGTGGTGCCGCGAATGGCTGGCCGAGGCCTTGAGCAGCACGCCTGCCCAGAATGCCTGAAAAGCCGCATTTTCAGATCAAATCGCGCTGTTGTGCTCGTCCCCTCGTCATTGTTTGCTATAACTATGATAGCAATCGAGCTTTTTCCATTCGGGTATTCATCACTACCCAAGCGAAGAAGCTGCGGTAAAGTGCAGGCCACGTTCGCTTTGAACCGTTACAGGAGTTTTCCATGACCTCTCGCCGCCTCGTCTTGACCCGCTCTGCCGCCATCGTGGGCGCTGCTTCCACCGGCCTGTTGCTGCCGCAGATCGTGCGGGCCCAGGGCGCCAAGGTGCGCGTCGGCCTGATGCTGCCCTACACCGGCACGTTTGCGCAGCTCGGCGTGGCCATCGAGAATGGTTTTCGCATGGCGATCGACGAAAAAGGCGGCAAGCTCGGCGGTCGCGAGATCGAGTTCTTCAAGGTGGACGACGAATCCGAGCCGTCCAAGGGCGTCGAAAACGCCAGCAAGCTGGTGCAACGCGACAAGGTGGACGTGCTGATCGGCACCGTGCATTCGGGCGTACAGATGGGCATTCACCGCGTGGCGCGCGAGAGCGGCGTGCTCAACCTGATTCCCAACGCCGGCGTGCACGCCGCCACCCGCGCCCTGTGCGCGCCCAACGTGTTCCGCACCTCGTTCACCAACTCGCAACCCACCCGCGCCCTGGGCAAGGTAATGGTCGACAAGGGCCACAAAAAGGCGGTCTGGATCACCTGGAAATACGCGGCCGGCGACGAGGCGTTTGAAGGCTTCAAGGAAAGCTACACCGCCGCGGGCGGCACCATCGTCAAGGAACTCGGCCTGCCCTTCCCCAATGTCGAGTTTCAGGCGCTGCTGACCGAAATCGCGGCGCTCAAGCCCGATGCGGTGGCCTGCTTCTTTGCCGGTGGCGGTGCCGCCAAGTTCATCCGCGACTACGCAGCGGCCGGCCTCAAGGGCAAGATTCCGCTGTACGGCTCGGGCTTCCTGACCGAAGGCGTGCTGGACGCGGCCGGCCCGGCGGCCGACGGCATCCTCACCACCATGCACTACAGCGACTCGCTGGACACGCCGCGCAACAAGGCGTTCCGCCTGGCCTACGCCAAGACTTTCCGCAGCCAACCTGATGTCTACGCCGTGCAGGGCTACGACACCGGCCTCCTGCTGGCCCAGGGCGCCGCCGCCGTCAAGGGCGACCTGTCGGCCAAGCCGGCGCTGTACGCCGCGCTCGAATCGGCCGTCATCGACAGCCCACGCGGCAAATGGACCATGAGCAAGTCGCACAACCCGGTGCAGGACATCTACCTGCGCCAGGTCGAGAACAAGGAAAACAAGGTCATCGGCGTCGCCGCCAAGGCGCTGGCCGACAGCGGCGCGGGCTGCAAGCTGGGTTGATGGGCTCGCCCCCAGGCTGCGCGCACTGCGTGTCGCTGCGCCTCCCCCCTTCCGGGGGCAACACCTGCAGCCCGGCGAAGCCGGTTCTGCGGTGTTCGCTTGAATGGGCTTGCTGCCATCCTCCCGCAGCGCCTGCACGGGCGCTGTTCTCCCGCCAGCCCGCGCCAATCTGCAAAAGCTGATTCGATGGATCTCGCCAATTTCCTGATCCAGTTGCTCAACAGCGTGCAGTACGGCCTGCTGCTGTTCATGCTGGCGGCCGGGCTCACGCTGATCTTTGGCATCATGGGCGTCGTCAACCTGGCGCATGGCAGCTTTTACATGCTGGGCGCCTACCTCGCGTGGTCGCTCAGCAGCACCTTTGGCAGCCTCACGCTGTCGATCCTGGGCGGTGCGG
>JANOBJ010000267.1:0-1845 GCA_031411575.1 Betaproteobacteria bacterium
CCCGCGCGGCCTGCACGGCGGCGCTGTAGTCGGTGCTCGCGTTGGCGGCGTCCAGCGCAGCTGCAATCGGCACGAACGCGTCGAGCAGTTCGTGGCCCCATTGGGTCAGCGGCACCTGGGCGCCATGGCGCTCCAGCCTCAGGCCAGGCTCGCGGCCGCGCGCGGCGGTGCGGTGCTGGTTGCGGCCCAGCGCGGCAATCTCGGCCGGTGTGTCGGGCGGGCTGTCGTCCAGCAGGCAGTGCAGTAAAAACACATCGATGAAGCGCAGTGTCGGCGCGGCAATGCCCACCGGCACGAACGGGTCGAGGTCCATCAGCCGCACTTCGACGTACTCGACCCCGCGCTCGCGCAGCGCATGCAGCGGGCGTTCGCCGGGATAGATCACGCGCTTGGGGCGGATGGTGCCGTAGAACTCGTTCTCGATCTGCAGCAGGCTGGTGGCCAGCTGGTTGTAGTCGCCGCCGGGGTTGCGGATACCGACGGCTTCATACGCCGGGTAGGGTTGGGTCAGCGCCTCCTGCAGCGAGCTGGCATAGCCTTCCAGGCTGTTGTAGCTGACCGAGAGCGTGGCCTGCGCGTCGCTCTGGTAGCCCAGCCGGCCCATGCGCAGCGAGGTACCGTGCGGCATGTACAGCGTGCTGCTGCCCAGCGGCTGCAGCTCATGCTGGCGCCCCGCGACAAAGCTGGAACACAGCGCCGGCGACGCGCCAAACAGCGTCAACAGCAAAAACGCGTGGCGGCGGAAGTTGCGGATCAGCGCGAAATACTGGTCGTTCTGCAGGCCCGGCAACGACCAGTTGTAGTGGATGCCCGAGATCGTCTGCATGCGCCGCCCGTAGCGGTGGCCCAGCCCCATGCGGTACACGCTTTTGGCGCGGCCGACGTTGGACGAGCCGTACCTGCCCAGCGGAATGGTCTCGTCGGTAGGCAGGCCGCACGGCATGCTCGAGACCCACAGCAACTCGTTGCCGGCCTCGCGCAGCGCGCGGTAGGTGAACTGGTGCACCTGCGTCAGCTCGTCCAGGCAGGCGTCCACACCCGCGTGCACGCCGGTGATCAGCTCCAGCTGTGATTCGCTGTAGTCGGTGGTGATGTGCGGATGCGTCAGCGCCGAGCCCAGCGCCGCCGGGTGCGGCGTCAGCGCCAGCGCGCCGCTGGGCAGCGCGCGCAGGCTTTCTTTCTCGATGCCGCGGCGAATCCCCTTCAGCCGGGCGGGTGGGAGATCGCCAAGGCGCTCCTGCAAACGGGTCATAGCATGGTCTGAAAAATGGCGTCGATCCGGACCGTAACACAGGCACGGCGGCTTTGCAGGCGGCGCCCACGCGGGCAGCGGAGCGGGAATCTGAGTGCTATAATATTTATAGCAAACTATGACCGTTGGAAGCGGACAACAGGCACATTTGATTCAAAAAATAGCTCGCGGAGCCGTTTTCAGCCGGCGCGCGCCCACGTTCACCGCTGCAGCGCCCGCGCCATCCGCGTGACAAACGCCGGCGCATCGGTCGGGTCGATCCAGCGCACCACCACCACCGCCTGGTGCGCCGGCTCGACCCACACGTAGTGGCCGCCCGCACCCACCATGAACAGGCTGTGCGCCGACGCGCCGGGAAAGGTCTGCCCCTTCGGATTGAGCCAGCACAGCCAGCCATAGAACGGCGCGATGGCGCACGGCTCGCGCATGCGGTCGGCCCAACCCACCGGCAGCAGTTGCTGGCCGGCGTGCTGCCCGCCGTCCAGCAGCAGCGGACCAAAAAGCGCCAGGTCGCGCGCGCTGAAAGACACCCCCCCCCCCCCAAGGGTGCCCCCCCGTACCGACAGCACGCGGCGCGGACCACCCGGCCCCCG
>JANOBJ010000268.1:0-11632 GCA_031411575.1 Betaproteobacteria bacterium
GTGGCGTTCTTGGCGATCAACAGCGGCTCGGCCATGGCGGGATTCCGTTCAGAGTGAAAAAGTAAAATGCCTGTTGCTGCAATATATCAACGCAAAGCGCAATTAAAGGATTTTCCGTGGCTGGACACAGTAAATGGGCAAACATTCAGCACCGAAAGGGCCGCCAGGATGAAAAGCGCGGGAAAGTCTGGACACGCGTCATCCGCGAGATCATGGTGGCGGCCCGTACCGGCGGCGGCGACCTGGGGATCAACCCGCGCCTGCGGCTCGCGGTGGACAAGGCCAAGGCCGCCAACATGCCGGCAGATACCATCAAGCGCAATATCGACAAGGCGACCGGCAACCTCGAAGGCGTAAGTTACGAGGAAATCCGCTATGAAGGCTACGGCATCGGCGGTGCGGCCATCATCGTCGACACCATGACCGACAACCGCGTGCGAACCGTGGCGGAAGTGCGCCACGCGTTCTCCAAATACGGGGGCAATCTGGGCACAGAAGGCTCGGTGGCGTTCCAGTTCAAGCACTGCGGCCAGATCATTTTTGCGCCCGGCACCAACGAAGACAAGGTGATGGAGGTGGCGCTGGAGGCGGGCGCAGAGGACGTGATCACGGACGATGACGGCGCGATCGAGGTCCTGACGGCCTACGCCGATTTTGAAGCGGTCAAGCATGCACTGGAGGCTGCGGGTTTGAAGCCCGAAGTGGCCGAAGTCACCATGCGCCCTGAAAACACCATTGAACTGGCTGGCGACGACGCCATGAAAATGCAAAAAATCCTCGACGTGCTGGAAGACCTGGACGACGTGCAAAACGTGTACCACAACGCGCAGCTTGACCTGGGTGACCACGCATGAAAATCCTGGTCATCGGCGGAGGCGGTCGTGAACACGCCATGGCCTGGAAGCTGGCCATGTCGCCAAAGGTGCAAAAAGTGTACGTAGCGCCAGGCAACGGCGGAACGGCCCTTGACGCGACGCTTGAGAACATCAATCTCACGGATGTGCAGGCCCTGCGGTCATGGGCAGCTACAGAAAAGATAGCATTGACGGTGGTAGGCCCCGAGGCGCCGCTGGCCGCCGGCGTGGTCGACGAGTTCCGTTCGCATGGCCTGCGGATCTTCGGCCCAACGCGTGCCGCAGCCCAGCTCGAAAGCTCCAAGGCCTTTTCCAAAGCGTTCATGAAGCGCCATGCCATCCCCACGGCCGAGTACGACGCCTTCACCGACGCCGCCGCCGCGCACGCGTACGTGAACCGCATGGGTGCGCCCATTGTGGTCAAGGCCGACGGGCTGGCAGCCGGCAAGGGCGTGGTGGTGGCCATGACGCTGGCCGAGGCGCATGAGGCCATCGATTTCATGTTGCTCGACAACAAGCTGGGCGTCAAACACAACGACAGCGGCGACGGCAAGGCTGTGCCACGGGTGGTGATCGAGGACTTCCTGGAAGGTGAGGAAGCCAGCTTCATCGTGCTGTGCGACGGCCGCAATGTGGCGGCGATGGCCACCTCGCAAGACCACAAGCGGCTGATCGACGGCGACAAAGGCCCCAATACGGGCGGCATGGGCGCCTATTCGCCCGCGCCTGTGGTCACGCCCGAAGTTCATGCGCGTGCCATGCGCGAGGTCATCCTGCCCACCATCAAGGGAATGGAAAAAGACGGCATTCCCTACACCGGCTTCCTCTACGCAGGCTTGATGATCGATCCAAAGGGCCAGATCCGGACGCTCGAGTTCAACTGCCGGATGGGCGATCCGGAAACCCAGCCGATCATGATGCGCCTCAAAAGCGATTTCGTGGATGTGCTGTTGGCCGCGACCGACCGCAAGCTTGACCAGATCGAGTTGCAGTGGGACCGCAGGCCGGCACTCGGCGTCGTGATCGCCGCGCACGGCTACCCGATGGATCCGCGCAAGGGTGATGTGATCAGCGCCCTGCCGCCCGCGGCCGACGACGCCATGGTGTTCCATGCGGGAACGGTTCACGCGGCTGGCCAGACCTTGAGCGCGGGCGGGCGGGTGCTGTGCGTGACTGCACTGGGCGAAACGGTCAAGGCCGCCCAGCAACGCGCCTATGACGTGGCGCAGGGCATTCATATGGATGGTGCGCAGTACCGACGCGACATCGGCTACCGTGCCATCCGGGCCTGAGCACGTGAGCAGTTCAATAGAGCGGCAGGCCGCCAACGACTATCCGCTGCCTTACCCCTTGCAGTTCAAGGGCTCGCGCCTGGCGCGCGGGCTGCTTCGGATGGGGGGCTGGCGCGTCCACTTCAGGGGCCTTCCCGCGCAGCAGGGTGTCATCGTGGTGTACCCGCACACCAGCAACTGGGACTTCGTGGTGATGATGCTCGCCAAATGGACGGTAGGGGTGCAGGTCCAGTTCTGGGGCAAAGACACTCTTTTTCGCATCCCGCTGTTCGGCCGCTGGCTGCGTTGGCTGGGTGGCGTGCCGGTGCTGCGCACGGCAGCCCGGGGGGTGGTCGGCCAGATGGTCGACGTCCTGTCGGCAGCCAGGCGTGATGACCGCTATTTCTGGATGGGCCTGGCGCCCGAGGGCACGCGCAAGGCCATTGCGGGTTGGCGCACCGGTTTCTACCAGACGGCGCTGGGGGCGGGCGTTCCACTGGGGCTGGTGCGGCTGGACTATGCGCGCCGCGAAGTGACCATCCTGGATTTCATCCGGCTCACTGGCGAAGAAGCGACCGATTTTGGACGCATCGAGGCGGTGTATGCGGGCGTAACCGGGCGGGTGCCGGCCAACGCCGCGCCGATCCAGTTGCTCGACGCTTCCGTGCCGCGAACCGATACCATTGTCAAATGACGACTGACCACGTTCCCGCCGTTCGCGAATTTCTGCTCGGTTTGCAGCGACGCATCACCGCTGGCGTCGCCGCTGCCGATGCCAGCACCGGCGCCGCGACGCCGGGCTTCATCACCGACCGCTGGACCAAGCCGCCGGGCGAGCAGCTGCAGGGCGACGGCGTCACCATGATTCTGGAAGGTGGGCCGGTTTTCGAACGGGCGGGCTGTGGCTTTTCGCACGTGCGAGGCCCGAAGTTGCCGCCATCTGCCACGCAACATCGCCCTGAACTGTCGGGCGCGCCCTTTGAGGCCATGGGCGTTTCGCTGGTGTTCCACCCGCGCAATCCCTACGTGCCCACGGTGCACATGAACGTGCGCATGCTGGCCGCCACGGTGGCCGGGCAGGAGCCGGTGTGCTGGTTTGGCGGCGGCATGGACCTGACGCCTTACTATGGCTTTGCTGAGGACGCTTCGCACTTTCATGCAACCTGCAAGACCGCGCTGGCACCGTTTGGCGATGACAAGTACCCGCGTTTCAAGAAGTGGTGCGACGAGTACTTTTATTTGAAGCACCGCAACGAGCCACGCGGTATTGGCGGGGTCTTCTTTGATGATTTTTCAGAGTTGGGCTTTGACCGCAGCTTCGAGATGATGGCGGCAGTGGGCAACGGCTTTACGCCAGCCTATCTTCCCATTGTGGAGCGCCGGCGCAAGACGCCGTATGGCGAGCGCGAGCGCGGGTTTCAGCTGTACCGGCGCGGGCGTTACGTCGAATTCAACCTCGTCTGGGACCGCGGCACGCATTTCGGCCTCCAGTCGGGCGGTCGCACCGAGTCCATCCTGCTGTCCATGCCACCCCTGGTGAGCTGGTCGTACAACCAGCAACCGGTCGCCGGGTCGCCCGAGCACGAGCTGTACAGCCGCTTTCTGGTCCCGCAGGAGTGGGCTTGAAGCCCCTTGAAAGAGACAGCAGCAGCGCGGAATCGCGCGACACGGCACGCCCCCGGATCGGCCTGTTTGGCGGGGCATTCGACCCACCCCACAACGCCCACGTCGCATTGGTGCAGGCTGCGGTCTTGCAGCTTGGCTTGACGCGGCTGCACGTGCTCCCAACTGGGCAGGCGTGGCACAAGCCCCGCACGCTGTCCGCCGCGCACCACCGCCTGGCCATGGCCCGTCTGGCATTCGACGAGCTGCCAGGCGTGCAGGTGGACCCGCGCGAGATCGAGCGCGATGGCCCCACCTACACCATCGACACCTTGCGCGAGCTTCAGCGGGAGAATGCGGGCGCCCAGATGGTCCTGGTCATCGGTGCTGACCAGGCAGCGGCGTTAACCACCTGGCGCGACTGGCAAGAGATCGTTCGAGATGCTATAATTTCAGTAGCTGAACGTGACCAGCCGGTGCGGACAATCCCGCAATTTGACTTCGAAAAGCTGTCTGGCGCCCGGATGGAGCGGCTGCAGTTGCCCCGCATGCCCGTGAGTGCGACCGCCATCCGCACGCAACTGGCCCGGGCGGCATCGGGCGACAAAAATGCTTCTTCTCTGGTTCCCGCCCCGGTTGCACGCTATATTGACCACCATCACCTCTACCAAACCGCTTGATGACCTCTGAAACCACCGCCCAAAAAGACACCCAGAAACTCCAGCGCGCGATCGTCGACGGTCTGGAGGATGTGAAAGCGCAAGACATCCAGGTTTTCAACACCGAGCACCTGTCGCCGCTGTTTGAGCGGGTCATCGTGGCATCGGGCACCTCCAACCGGCAAACCAAGGCACTGGCTGCCAGCGTGCGCGATGCGGTTCGCGACGCCGGGTTCCCCAAGCCGCGCATGGAAGGCGAGGAGAACGGCGAATGGATCATTGTTGATTGCGGCCAGGCGGTGGCGCACATCATGCAGCCCGCGATACGCCAGTATTACCACCTGGAAGAGCTTTGGGGCGACAAGCCGGTGCGCTTGAAGTTTGGTGCACCCAAGCCCGCCGCGCCGGTACCGGCGCCCGCCAAGAAGGTGCCCGTCAAAACATCCGTACGCCGCAGCAGCGCGGCCAAGACGGCTGTAAAAGCCGCTGAACAGGCCGCCAAGGCCAAACCTGCAGCGCGCAAGCCGGCGGGCAAAACCACAGCCCGCAAGCGCACCGCTGGAGCCGCCCCGGTGGCTGCTCCCAAACCCGTCAAGCCCGCAGTGAAGAAAGCGCCGGCCAAGAAAACCGCTGCCAAGACGCCCAGCCGCAAGGCATGAAGCTGCTGGTGGTCGCAGTCGGCCAGCGGACGCCTGACTGGGCACAGACCGCGTGGGACGACTATGCCAAGCGCTTTCCCCCTGAGTTGCGCGTTGAGCTCAAGGCAGTCAAGACCGAGCCGCGTGGCTCCAAAACCCTGGAAACCCTGCATGCCGCCGAACGCGCACGCATAGAAGCTGCAGTGCCGCGCGGTGCGCGGGTGGTGGCGCTGGACGAGCGGGGCACCTCGCTGACAACACTGGCATTGGCCGCCAAGCTGAAGGCCTGGCAGCTCGAGGGGGACGACGTGGCGCTGGTGATCGGCGGGCCTGATGGACTGGACCCGGCTTTTCGGCAGGCCGCAAACGAGCGCATCCGGTTGTCCGACCTGACCTTGCCGCATGCCTTTGCGCGGGTGCTGCTGGTAGAGCAGCTGTACCGCGCCTGGTCAATCAACGCCAACCACCCGTACCACCGCGAATGACGCCTTTCATCTACCTCGCTTCGCAGAGTCCGCGCCGCCGCCAGTTGCTCGAGCAGATCGGCATCCGCCACGAACTCCTGCTGCCCGACGCCGGGGAGGACACCGAAAGCATCGAAAAGCCGCTGGGCATGGAGGCACCGGCGCACTACGTCCGGCGCGTCACCCTGCTGAAGCTCGATGCGGCGCTGACGCGGCTGAAGCGCCGCCAGTTGCCGCTCGCCCCGGTGCTGTGCTCGGACACCACCGTAGCGCTCGGTCGCACGATCTACGGCAAGCCGGCGGACGCTGCCGAGGCGAGCCACATGTTGCGGGAGTTGTCGGGCGCCACCCACCGCGTTCTCACGGCGGTAGCCATCCAGCACGGCACCCGGCGCATGGAGGGCTTGAGCGAGTCACGCGTCACCTTCGCGGCGCTGACGCAGCCGCAGATTCATCGCTACGTGGCGTCTGGCGAGCCGATGGGCAAGGCAGGCGCGTATGCGGTGCAGGGCGCGGCGGCGGCATTCATTTCGCGCATCGCCGGCAGCTACTCTGGCATCATGGGATTGCCGATGTTTGAGACTGCGCAGTTGCTGCGCGCTGTCGGTTTCAAAATCTAGAGAACGCCATGCAGCAAGACATCCTCATCAATTGGTCCCCGCAGGAAACGCGTGTGGCGGTCGTCGAAAACGGTGCGGTGCAAGAGCTGCATGTGGAGCGCACGCTGGAGCGCGGCCTGGTTGGAAACGTGTACCTGGGCAAGGTGGCGCGCGTGCTGCCCGGCATGCAGTCGGCCTTCATCGACATCGGGCTGGAGCGCGCGGCTTTCCTGCATGTAGCGGACATTCTGGCCAGTGCAACCGCTTACCGGCCAGCCGAGGCGGATGCGACACCCGCAGGGCGCGGCACCCAGCCGCCGGTACCGATCGAAAAACAGGTGTTCGAGGGCCAGGCGCTGATGGTCCAGGTCATCAAGGATCCGATTGGCACCAAGGGTGCGCGCCTGTCCACCCAGATCAGTCTGGCGGGACGCCTTTTGGTGCTGCTGCCGCAGGACGAGCATGTGGGGGTGTCGCAGAAGATTCCGCTGGCGCAACGCGAAGCCCTGCGCGCGCGCCTGCAATCTCTGGTCGGGACGCTGGCCACGGGCGGTGGTGGCGGATTCATCCTGCGCACCAATGGCGAAGATTCCACGGACGCTGAGCTCTCTGAAGACATCGCCTACCTGCGCAAGACCTGGGGACGCATCCGCGAGGCCGCCACGCGGCTGCCGGCCACCTCGCTGCTGCACCAGGACTTGAGCCTGCTCCAGCGCGTGCTGCGCGACCTGGTGGGCGAAGAGACGCAGACCATCCGCCTGGACTCGCGCGAACAGTTCGAAAACCTGCTGGCGTTTGGCCGCGAGTTCATGCCGGCCGCTGCGCCCAAGCTGCAGCATTACAAGGGCGAGCGGCCCATTTTCGACCTGTATGCCATTGACGAGGAGATCGCCAAGGCACTGGGGCGCCGCGTTGACCTCAAATCGGGCGGCTACCTGATCGTGGACCAGACCGAGGCGCTGACCACGGTAGACGTCAACACCGGCGGCTTTGTCGGTGCCCGCAACTTCGACGACACCATTTTCAAGACCAACCTGGAGGCCGCGCAGGCTATTGCACGGCAACTGCGCCTGCGTAACCTGGGCGGCATCATCATTGTCGACTTCATCGACATGGCTCGTGAAGACCACCGCGAGACAGTGCTCGCCGAGTTCCGCAAACAGCTCGCCCGCGACCGCGTCAAGACCATGGCCGGCGGCTTCTCGCAGCTGGGGTTGGTGGAGATGACCCGCAAGCGCACCCGCGAATCACTGGCGCACATCCTGTGCGAGCCGTGCGAAGCCTGCGCCGGCAAAGGGAGTGTCAAGACGGCCCGTAGCGTCACTTATGACATCCTGCGCGAGATCCTGCGTGAGGCCCGCCAGTTCAACCCGCGCGAGTTCCGGGTGGTGGCTTCCCCCAAGGTGGTCGAGCTGTTTCTGGATGAGGAAAGCCAGCACCTGGCCAGCCTCAGCGATTTCATTGGGAAACCGATCTCACTTCAAAGCGAAAGCGCAATGGGCCAGGAGCAGTACGACATCGTGCTGCTGTAGTGTCGGCTCGCCGACGATCAGCTTGCCGGCTCGTCCAGTGGTTCCGGCAGGTCGCCAAAGCCGCTCTGGTGCAGACGGGCATACAGCCCGCGCCGGCCCAGCAGCTCGTCATGCGTGCCGGTCTCGGCCACCCGGCCAGCCGCCAGAACCACGATCCGGTCGGCATGCTCTACGGTAGACAGCCGGTGCGCGATGATCAGTGTGGTGCGGCCCGCCATCAGGCGCTGCAAGGCGTCCTGCACCAGGCGCTCGGATTCGGTGTCGAGCGCAGACGTGGCTTCGTCCAGAATCAGGATCGGCGCGTCCCGGTACAGCGCGCGGGCGATCGCCAGACGCTGGCGCTGGCCGCCCGAGAGTTGTCCGGCGTTGTGGCCGACGAGGGTGTCGATACCCTGCGGCAGCGCATCAACATGTTCGGCGAGGTTGGCCGCAGCCATGCAGGCCTGTACCCGGCTTCGATCGACTTCCTGGCCCAACGCCACATTGGCGGCCAGGGTGTCGTTCAGCATCACCACGTCCTGGCTGACCATCGCAAACTGCCGCCGCAAGGCTGGCAGCTGCCAGTCTGCGATGTCGTGGCCGTCCAGCATCACCCGCCCGCCGGTCGGCAACACAAACCGCGGCAGCAGGTTGACCAGCGTGGTCTTGCCCGATCCCGAAGGGCCCACGAGTGCCACCACCTCACCAGGGTTGATGGTCAAGTCGAGCTGATCCAGCGCGGCACGTCCGTCGCCCGGGTAGCGCACCGACGTGCCCTCAAAACGGATTCGGCCCTCGGCACGCTCGGCTACATGGCGCCCCTGGCTTTCCGGCGGCGTTTGTTCGATCAGGTCGAGGCCGCGTTCCAGCGCGGCAATGCCCCGTGTGATGGGGCTTGCGATTTCCGACAGGTGCTTGATCGGCGCCACCAGCATCAGCATGGCGGTGACAAACGCGACGAAACTGCCCACGGTGATGCCGGTGCTCGAGTGCTGCCACAGCGCCACCGTGATCACCGCCGACAGGGCCACTGCAGCCAGCATCTGGGTCAGTGGCGTCATGGCGGCCGAGGCGGTGGTGGATTTCATCGCCAGGCGCCGCATCGACTGGCTGAGGGCATCAAAGCGGCGCGCCTGGGACGGTTGCGCCTCGTGCAGCCGCACCATGCGGTGGGCCAGCACGTTTTCTTCAACCACGTAGGCCAGGCTGTCCGTCGCATCCTGGCTGGCCTTGGCAATGCGATACAGCCGTCGCGACAGGGTGCGCATGACAAAGGCGACGGCCGGAAACAAGACACCGACGATCAGCGTGAGCTTCCAGTTGAGGTAGAGCAGGTAAGCCAGCAGTCCAGCAGCGTCATGCTGTCGCGCGCCAGGCTCAGAAGCGCGTGGACCAGCAGGTTCGAGCCGTTTTGCACCTCGTAAACCACCGTATTGGACAACGCGCTGGCCGACTGGCGCGAGAACAGGGCCGTCTGCGCGTCCAGCAGCCGGTCAAACATTGCCCGGCGCAACGCCAGCATCCCGTCGTTGGACACCTTGGCCAGCGCCAATTGGGCCAGAAAGCCGGCAAGTCCGCGAACCCCGAACAGCGCCAGCAGCGCAACGGGCACCAGCCACAGGTTGATGCCGCCCTGTTGAAATCCGCGATCCAGCAGTGGCTTCATGAGAGCGGGAATCATCGGCTCGGTGGCCGATCCAATGATCGTGGCGCCGATCGCGAGGATCCACGCACCCCGTGCCTTGCCGAAATAGGGGAGCAAACGCTTCAGGCCCGCCATCACGCGCGGCGAGCGGCTGGTTGCGGAGGGTGTGGGTTCACCCATGGTGCGCCTTCAAGGAAGCGGACGGAACGAAGTCGCCACGTTTGAAACAAATCATGAACAGCGTTACCAAACGGATAGCAAAGTGGACATAGGGGCTCGGCATAATCAATGCTCAACGAATGATTATCAGATACGCAGGCCGCACGCCGGCTTGGGCCACCACTGACGCGTGTTAACCTTTTCCCGTTCGACGCTCAACCCGCACAACCCAACCGGATTCCATGACCCGCATCGACCATCCCTCTCGCCGACTGGCGCTTGCCTCGTTGTTGATGACGCCGCTGGCACCGGCGCTGGCGCAGTTCAGGGTGGAGGTATCCGGTGTTGGCCTGACCCAGTTGCCGATTGCGGTGCCCGCGTTCCGTGGCGACGACCAGGCGCCGCAAAAGATTGGCGCCATCGTGCTAGCCGATCTGGAGCGCAGCGGGCAGTTTCGCGCCGTGGATGCGGCCGGTGTGGCGATGGACGAAGGCTCGCGGCCCGACATGTCGGTGTGGCGCCAGAAAAATGCCGATTCCCTGGCCAGCGGCAGCGTGATGCGGCTGGCCGATGGCCGTTACGACGTGCGGTTCCGCTTGTGGGACGTGGTGCGTGCGCAAGACCTGGGTGGCCAGAGCTATGCGGTTGTGGTCGCCGACCTGCGGCTCGCTGCGCACCGGATCGCGGACTTCATTTACGAAAAGCTCACCGGTGAGAAGGGTGTTTTCTCCACCCGTATCACCTACGTCACCAAGGCGGCGCAGCGCTTCAACCTCTGGGTGGCCGATTCGGATGGCGAAAACGCGCAGTCGGCGCTGGCCAGCCCCGAGCCGATCATTTCGCCAGCCTGGTCGCCCTCTGGGGCGCAGATCGCGTACGTGTCGTTCGAATCCCGCAAGCCGGTGGTATACGTGCACGATGTGGCGACCGGCCGGCGGCGCCTGGTGGCCAATTTCCGGGGCTCCAACAGCGCGCCAGCCTGGTCACCTGATGGCCGCAACCTGGCGGTGACGCTCAGCCGTGACGGTGGCTCCCAGCTCTACCTGATCGACGCCAATGGCGGCGAGCCGCGTCGGCTGACCCAGAGCAGCAGCATCGATACCGAACCGGTGTATTCGGTTGATGGCCGCTTGATTTACTTTGTCAGTGACCGCGGCGGCGCCCCGCAGATCTACCGCATGCCCGCCAGTGGCGGCAACCCCGAGCGCGTCACATTTACAGGCGGCTACAACATTTCGCCTGCGCTGAGCCCGGACGGCCGCTGGCTGGCCTACATTTCGCGGGTGAGTGGCGCGTTCAAACTGCATGTGATGGAACTTGCAAGCGGTAACGTGACCCCAATAACCGATACGGGAGCCGACGAGAGCCCCAGTTTTGCGCCCAACAGCCGCCTGATCGTCTACGCGACGCAGCAGCAGGGCCGAGAGGCGCTCATGACCACGACGCTGGACGGCAAGATCAAGGCCCGTCTGGCCGGCCAGGGCGGTGACATCCGCGAGCCGGGCTGGGGTCCGTTCCCCAAACCATGAAATTTGCCAAGGAGAGATTGACCATGAAGAGATTGTTGTGGGCCGGTGCGGTGGCACTGCTGCTGGCGGGCTGTAGCTCGGGCGTCAAGCTGGACAACGTGCCGGTCGAAGACCGTTCGGCGCGCTCGGTCACGCCGGGCGCCTCGGCTCCGGGTGCTGGCAGCGCGGCGGGTCAAAGCGGCGTGGCGCCGGTGGACTTGTCGAAGTCGGCCCAGGATGGCCCGGGTCCGGCTGGCAGCAATCTGGTCTACTTTGACTACGACAGCTTCGTGATCAAACCCGAGTTTCAGGCCGTTATCGAGACCCACGCCCGCTTTCTGAACGCCAACAAGAGCCGCAAGGCCATGCTCGAAGGCCATACTGACGAGCGCGGCGGGCGCGAGTACAACCTCGCGCTGGGCCAGAAGCGATCCGAAGCCGTACGCCGCGCCCTCGGGCTGCTCGGCGTGCCTGAAGCCCAGGTGGAAGCCGTGAGCTTTGGCAAGGAAAAGCCCGCCGCCACGGGTAGCGACGAGGCCGCGATGGCCAAGAACCGCCGCGCGGAGATCGTCTACCGATGAAAGGTGGTACCGCCATGTTGCCCGCTACCCCGCCCTTGATCCGATCAGCCAGCCGGCTGCGCGGCGCGCTGGTCGCACTGGCCTTCCTCGCAGGCTTGAACGCCAGCGCTGGGCTGTTCGACGACGACGAGGCGCGCAAGG
>JANOBJ010000269.1:0-20706 GCA_031411575.1 Betaproteobacteria bacterium
CCCCAGCCGGCACACCCAGCACCGCCACTGCCTGATGCAACCCGCGCCCGACGCCACCGTCTTCATCGTCGATGACGACGAGAGCGTGCGCGAGGCGCTGGCCTGGCTGCTGCGCTCGCGCCACCTGCTGTCGGCGAGCTACGGCAGCGCCGAGGAGTTCGCCGCGATGCTGGCCAACGGCTTCCGGCCGACGCAGCCGTGCTGCCTGCTGCTGGACGTGCGCATGCCGGGCATGAGCGGCCTGGCCTTGTTCGAGCAGCTGCTCGCCAAGGGACTGGCGCAGGCCATGCCGGTGATCTTCCTCACCGGCCACGCCGACGTGCCGACCGCGGTCGGCATGGTCAAGCGCGGCGCCTTTGATTTTTGCGAGAAGCCGTTTTCCGACAACGCGCTGGTGGACCGCATCGAGCAGGCGGTGGCGCAGTCGGCGCTCGCGCAGGCGGCGCGGCGCGAGCGCAGCACGCTGCAGGCGCGGCTGGCCGAGCTGACCGAGCGCGAGCGCGACGTGATGCGGCTGGTGGTCGAAGGCCTGCCCAACAAGCTGATCGCCGACCAGCTGGACATCAGCGTGCGCACAGTCGAGGTGCACCGCTCGCGCGTATTCGACAAGATGGACGTGAAGTCGGCTGTCGAACTCGCCAATATGCTACGAAAAATATAGCAAACTATGACCGCAGGGAGCGGACAAAAGGCCGATTTGGCTATAAATCCGGTGCTTTTTGCTGTTCTTCCGGCTGGAGTGGCTTGGGCGGGTGCGCGCCGGGCAACTCGCCCTTCTTGCGCCCCGAGAACATGGTCCACCAGACGATGCCGACCAGCAGCAGCAGTGCCAGCAAGGCTTCAAGCAAAATCAGTCCCATGAGAACACTCCTGTGGCAGTTGCAGCAGATGCGGCGAATGGCAGCGCAGCGCGCAACCCGTGCAACGCATGCGCTGGCCTGCGTGGCCATTGTAGGAATGCTGGTCGCGTGCAGCAGCCCGCTGCCGCAAAGTCCTCAGATTCCCCAAGGCCCGGCGCCTTCCGTGCCCACGGCGCCCGCCGACGGCGCGCCGCTGCCGCCCGCACTCCAGCAGACCAAGAGCCGCTGGGTGCCAGTGCGCTGGGCCGAGCTGCCGGGCTGGGAAGCCGACCGACCCGCCGAGGCCTGGGCCGCGTGGATCAAGAGCTGCGAGCGGCCCGGCCCGGTGTTTGCGCCGCTGTGCGCCGAGGTGCGGCGGCTGGGTGCCGCGTCGCCGGAAGCGCAGCGCGCGTGGATGATGGCGCGGCTGCAGCCCTACCGGGTCGAGCCGCTGCAGGGCGCCAGCGACGGCTTGCTGACGGCCTACTACGAACCGGTGCTGGACGCGTCGCGCCTGCCCCGCGCGGGCTTTCAGGTGCCGCTGTACCGCCCGCCGGCCACGCTGAACAGCCGCCGGCCTTGGTACACGCGGCAGGAGATCGACACCTTGCCCGAGGCCAGGGCCGCGCTGCGCGGGCGCGAGATCGCCTACCTTGCCGATCCCGTTGATGCGCTGGTGCTGCAGATCCAGGGCTCGGGCCGGCTGCGCGTG
This sequence comes from Betaproteobacteria bacterium, assembly GCA_031411575.1. GTDB lineage: Bacteria > Pseudomonadota > Gammaproteobacteria > Burkholderiales > Burkholderiaceae_C > JANOBJ01. The sequence continues at coordinate 1,552 of JANOBJ010000269.1, forward strand.
CAGGAGGCCGACGGCAGCCAGCGCATGGTGCGCCTCGCGTTTGCCGCCACCAACGACCAGCCCTACAAAAGCGTGGGGCGATGGCTGATTGATCAGGGCGCGGTGCGCGATGCGTCGTGGCCGTCAATCAAGGCCTGGCTGGCGCAGTACCCGCAGCGCACCAACGAGCTGTTGTGGAGCAACCCGCGCACCGTGTTCTTCCGCGAAGAGGCGCTGCCCGAGCCGGATGCCGCCGCCGGCCCGCGTGGCGCACAGGGCGTGCCGCTGACGGCCGGCCGCTCCATCGCGGTCGATCCACAGAGCATTCCCTACGGCACGCCGGTGTGGTTGACGTCGGCCGGCCCTTCCGTCAATCTGCAGCGGCTGGTGCTCGCGCAGGATACCGGCAGCGCCATTGTGGGCGCGGTGCGGGCCGATTACTACGTGGGCTCGGGCTTTGAGGCGGGTGAAGTGGCGGGCCGCCTGAAGCAGCCCCTCAAACTCTGGGTTTTATGGCCAAAACAGCCGTAGGTGCTTGTCGGCGGGTCATTGTTTGCTATAATTAATATAGCATACGTGACCAACCTGAACCGGGAGCCACGCATGAAGATTGCCGCCCTGCCGCGTGCCGCAACGGTGGCGCCACTGCTGGCCACCCTGATCGGCGGCTGCGCCGGTTTCGCCTCCAGCGACAAAGGCCCGCTGTACCGCTGTGAGTACGGCATCACCTTCACCGCGCGCTTTGCTGACGACTCGGTGGTGGTGGAGGGCACGCGCGGCTACGACGTGCTGACCCGCGCGCCCGGCAGCACCGCGCGCACCTACCGCAACCCACACATGAGCGCCGAGTTCGGCCTCGGCGCCAGCGGCCGCGAAGCCATCCTGCGCTACCCGCTGCTGCCGCTCGTCGCGCGCTGTGTGCGCGACTGACGATCCTGGCGCGCTGCGTGCGCGACTGACCATAGCCGGCGCGCTCCGTGCGCTGCCCAACGGCGCCGTCACGCCGTTGTCACGGCACCGCCACACACCCGTCATCAACGCCCCCTACGCTCTCGGCCAGTTGTGCATCCCACAGCCATCTCCGTCAGAAAGGCAAATTTCCCGATGAACGCATTCACCCCATCCGCGCGCGCCGCCCTGGCCGACGCGCATGACAGCGAAGACTGCAACACCAGCGACAACCCGTCGATCAACAGTGTCATTCAGGCCCGCTTGCAGCGCCGTGGCTTCCTGCGGGCCGGTGTCGGCACCGCCGGTTCGGCACTGCTCGGCAGCTTTGCGCTGGCGGCCTGCGGCGGTGGCGACGACCCAGTCGCCGCTGCGCCCGTGGCCCCGGCGGCGCCCGCAGGAGTCGTCCTCGGCTTCACCGCCGTGGCCAAGAGCACTGCCGACCTCGTGACCATTCCCGCCGGCTACACCGCCACCGTGCTGTACGCGCTGGGCGACCCGCTGACCGCCGCCACACCGGCCTACGCCAACGACGGCAGCGACACCGATTTTGACAACCGCTCCGGCGACCACCACGATGGCATGGAGTACTTCGGCCTGAACGCCGCCGGCACCGCGCGTGACCCGGCGGGCACCGAGCGCGGCTTGCTGGTGATGAACCACGAGGCGCTGACCGACCAGTTCTTGCACACCGCCGGTGTCACGCCCAACCCGCGCCCCGTGGCCGAGGCCGACAAGGAAATCCCCGCGCACGGGGTGTCCATCGTCGAGGTGAAAAAGAACACCGCTACGGCCAAGTTCGAGTACCAGAAGGCATCGGCCTACAACCGCCGCGTCACACCGCTCACGCCGGTGCAGCTGGCCGGCCCGGTGCGCGGCAACGCGCTGGCCAAGACCCTGTTTGCGACCGATGGCCTGGCCGCGCGCGGCACCATCAACAACTGCGGCACCGGCTACGCCCCGTGGGGCACCTTCCTCACGGGCGAAGAAAACTGGGCCGGCTACTTCACGCGTGGCGCGGCCGACAACGCCGCGCGCGACGCCAAAAGCGTCACCTCGCTCAACCGCTACGGCCGTGCGCAAGGCGCCGCCAGCCGCCACGGCTGGGAAACCGCGGGCACGGCCGATAAGTACGCGCGCTGGAACATCAGCAAGCTCGGCGCCTCGACCGACGGCACCGACGACTACCGCAACGAGCTCAACACCTTCGGCTACATCGTCGAGATCGACCCCTACGACAAGACCAAGGCCATCAAGAAGCGCACCGCGCTGGGCCGCTTTGCGCACGAGAGCGCGTCGTTCGGCAAGCTGGTGGCTGGCAAGCCGCTGGCCGTGTACATGGGCGATGACTCGCGCGGCGAATACATCTACAAATACGTATCCGCCAGCGTCTGGAGCGAGGCCGATCGCGCGCCGGCCGACCGCATCGCCACCGGCGACAAGTACCTGGACAGCGGCAAGCTGTATGTCGCCAAGTTCGCCGCTGACGGCACCGGGCAGTGGATCGAGCTGTCCATCGGCAACCCGCTGATCGCCGCCTACGCCACCTACACCTTCGCCGACCAGGCTGATGTGCTGGTCAACGCGCGGCTGGCGGCCGACGCGGTAGGCGCCACCAAGATGGACCGGCCCGAGTGGTGCGCCGTGCACCCGACCACCGGCGAGATCTACTACACGCTCACCAACAACAGCAACCGCAAGGTCGAGCCCACGGGCACCCAGCAAGCGCTGGACGCGGCCAACCCGCGTGCCTACAGCGACTCGTTTGGCGGCGGCGCAGCCGGCGCGCCGGGCAACGTCAACGGCCACATCCTGCGCATGAAGGAGGCCGCGGGCGAATCCACCGCCACCGCCTTCACCTGGGATGTGTACCTGTTTGGCGCGCAGGCCGATGCCGATCTGGCCAAGGTCAACCTGTCCGCGCTCACCAACGACCAGGATTTCTCCAGCCCCGACGGCCTGTGGTTCAGCCCCAAGACCGGCCTGTGCTTCATCCAGACCGACGACGGCGCCTACACCGACGTCACCAACTGCATGATGCTGATCGGCAAGCCCGGCACTGTCGGCGACGGCGCGGCCACCACCCTGAGCTACACCAAGGCTGACACCACCACGCTGAGCGTCACCACGCCGGTTGGCAAGAAGCCCACCGCCGCCACGCTGCGCCGCTTCCTGGTCGGCCCGGTGGACTGCGAGATCACCGGCTGCACCGAGACGCCCGACGGCAAGGCGCTGTTCGTCAACATCCAGCACCCTGGCGAGACCATCAGCAGGGCCAACGTGACCAACCCGGCCCTCTACCTGAGCCATTGGCCCGGCAACGCGGGCTACGGCGCAGGCGGCGCCAACGCCCGACCGCGTTCGGCCACCGTCGTGATCACCAAGAACGATGGCGGTGTGATCGGTAGCTGACGCGACACACAGCCCTCACCCGGCAAACATCCCGGCAAAGCCGGTTGCCTGGCGTCTGGTGACGCCAGGCATTTTTGCGTTTGGGGTGAACTGAATCACGATGCAAATGCTATTTAATGCATAGCAACGTATGACCGGTGGGCAACGACCAACGGCCTAAAAAGCTTGAAAATCAGCGTCAGCGACGATGACGGCGGGCTGCCAGCGCGAGGCTGGCGGCCAGCAGCCAGGCCAGCACTGAGCCGTCGCCGCTGCGGCCGGCCGGTGGCCCGATCGAACAGCCGCCGCCCGTGGCAACCGGCAACGGAGCAGGCTCCAGCGTCTGCGCCACCGCCGGGCTCGTGCCCTTCAACTGCAGCGTGGCGGGGTTTCCGCCGTCTCCGCGCAGCTGCAGTGTGGCCTGGGTTTGCGGCAACCGGCTGCCCGTGAATTCGAGCGCCAGTTCGCACGCGGTGCCGGCCTGCAACACGGCACCCCGAGTGCAACCACCGACTGCCCGAAAGCGTGGCGCGTCCGGGCCGACGATGCTGGTGATGCCGAGTTCCACCGGTAGCGGCCCCGGATTTTCCAGCCATACCGTCTGGCGCGTCACCGCGGCTGGCGCCGCTGAAAAGCGCAGGGTCGGTGATTCGTCGCGCCAGCGCAGCCGGCTGGTCGGGCCTTCGGCGCCGGCGCCCGACAGGCCGGCATGGACCGCGCCCGTTTCCGACTGCAGCGTGATGGCGCCTTGCGCCAGCCCGGAGGCGGTGGGCGCCCAGCGCACCTGCGCTTCGCATTGCGCGCCCGGGGCCAGGCTGGGTCCGCAGTCATGGGTGAGTGTCAAGTCGGCCCGGTTGGGCTGCCAACCGGTCAGCGCCAGCGGTGCCGCCGACCGGTTGCGCCAGGTCATGACTTGCGTTGCGGACACTGATCCGACCTCGACACGCCCAAACTCCAGCGTCAGTGGCCACACCTGCAGCGCCGAGCTCGGCGAGGAGTAACGCGCCACGCCACCCAGGAAAGCCGACAGGTCGGCCACCTCGGTGTCATTCAGCCGGGACTTCAGGAACCCCATGACGCCCACGGTGGCCAGCGCGCGAGTCAGCGCGCCCGGGTTGTCGGCGGCCCGCAGAATGTTGTTGGGATTGGCGCCGGGATCGGCGCCGTGGCACGACACGCAGCTGTTGGCACCGTCGGGTGCGCGCATGTACAGCGCCGCGCCGCGCGCGGCGTCCTGTCCGAAGGCGCACTGGACCGTCATCGCCGCCAGGCCCACGATCACGCCATTGATGCCACGCATCGCATGACTGTGACGCGCCTGTTTGACGGCGTCGTGACAACGGCGTCCGCGTCCGGCGGCTCACCGGGGCATGGTGCGCCAATAAGGCTTCAATAAAAATGCTATTATATTAATAGCAAACTATGACCGGTGGACGCCGACCACCGGCCAAAAAGGCCTGAAAATCAGCATCCAGAGGCCAACCCGGCCGTCAGCGCCCAGCCGCGCTGCCCAGGTGCCCCAGCGGCAGCGCGCTGCTGGCCTTCACCTCGCCCAGCGAGAAGCTGGTGTGCAGGTCTTTCACATTGGGCAGGTTCAGCAGCACGGTGCGCGCGAACTGCGAAAACGTCTCCAGGTCGCGGCTCACCACCTGCAACTCAAAGGTGCCGGCGCCGCTGATGTAGTGGCATGAAATCACCTCGGGGATCAGCCGGATGGCCTCTTCCATCTCGCGCGTCAGGTCGCCGGTGTTGCGGTTGGCGTCCAGCCGCACAAAGGCCAGCACGCCGAGGCCGATGCGGTGGCGGTCGATCTCGGCGCGGTAACCCTTGATGAAGCCGGCCTCTTCGAGCGCGCGCACGCGCCGCCAGCAGGGCGCGGCCGACAGGCCCACGCGCGACGCCAGCTCGGTGTTGGTCAGGCGCGCATCGGCCTGCAACTCGTGCAGGATGGCGACGTCAAACTTATCAAGTGTTTCCATGATTGGCGTATTCTAGAAAGAATCTTGCGCGAGAGGTGTTTTTCGGGGCACGGAACGCAAAGACTTATCCGGCCATCCGGCATACACTTTGCATGCTTTTAGAGGCGGCTCCCTATCCCGGCGCCGCCGCTCTGAGCCTTGCCTGCCCGGCATGACCCGCCCCCGAACGGACTTGCACGAAAGACCCGCACGCCATGAACGCACCGCTGCCAGAACACATCCGCAAAGCGCTGGAAACCGTCACGCTCGACGACAAGTACAGCCTTGACTACGGCCGCGCCTTCATGAGCGGCGTGCAGGCGCTGGTCAAGCTGCCGATGCTGCAGCGCCTGCGTGACTCGCTGCAGGGCAAGAACACGGCAGGTTTCATCAGCGGCTACCGCGGCTCGCCGCTCGGCGGCTACGACCAGGCGCTGTGGAAGGCCAGCAAATACCTGAAGGCACAGCACATCGTGTTCCAGCCCGGCGTGAATGAAGAGCTGGCGGCCACCGCGCTGTGGGGCACGCAGCAGCTGGGGTTTTCGCCGCCGGGCACCAACCGGTTTGATGGTGTGTTCGGCATCTGGTACGGCAAGGGCCCGGGCGTGGACCGTTGTTCGGACGTGTTCAAGCACGCCAACATGGCCGGCACCACGCCGTGGGGCGGCGTGATCGCGGTGGCCGGTGACGACCACATTTCCAAAAGCTCGACCGCCGCGCACCAGAGCGACCACATCTTCAAGGCCTGCGGCCTGCCGGTGTTCTTCCCCGCCAACGTGCAGGAAATCCTCGATCTCGGGCTGCACGCCTTCGCCATGAGCCGCTATTCCGGGGTGTGGGCCGGTATGAAGACGATCCAGGAGATCGTCGAATCCAGCTCGACCGCAATGATCGACCCCGAGCGCGTGCAGATCAGGATTCCCACCGATTTCCAGATGCCGCCCGGCGGCGTGCACATCCGCTGGCCCGACCATGCGCTGGACCAGGAGGCGCGCCTGTTTGATTACAAGTGGTATGCCGCGCTGGCCTACATCCGCGCCAACCGGCTCAACTACAACGCGGTCGAAGGCCCGAACGACCGGCTCGGGCTGATCGCCAGCGGCAAGGCCTGGAACGACACGCGTCAGGCGCTGGTCGACCTCGGCCTGGACGACGCCACCTGCCGGCAACTGGGCATCCGCGTGCACAAGGTCGGTGTGGTGTGGCCGCTGGAGGCGCAGATCACGCGCGAGTTCGCCACCGGCCTGCGCGAGATTCTGGTGATCGAGGAAAAGCGCCAGGTCATCGAGTACCAGCTGAAGGAAGAGCTGTACAACTGGCGCGCCGATGTGCGCCCGCACGTGCTGGGCAAGTTCAATGAAGTGGCGGGCGATTTTTCGGGCGGCGAATGGTCGATGGCCAATCCGTCGGCCCACACGCTGCTGCGCGCCAACGCCGACCTGTCACCCGCGCTGATCGCCAAGGCGATCGCGCAGCGCGTGAAAAAGCTCGGCCTGGACAGCCACATGGAAGCGCGCATCGATGCGCAGCTGGCCATCCTGGAAGCCAAGGAACGCGCGATGAAAGCCATCGAGGTGCGCGGCGTGCAGGGCGCGGACCGCCAGCCGTGGTTTTGCTCGGGCTGCCCGCACAACACCAGCACCAAGGTGCCCGAAGGCTCGCGCGCCATGGCCGGCATCGGCTGCCACTTCATGGCCACCTGGATGGACCGCAGCACCGTGGGCTTTACGCAAATGGGCGGCGAGGGCGTGCCGTGGGTCGGCCAGGCGCCGTTCACCACCGACCAGCATATTTTTGCCAACCTGGGCGATGGCACCTACTTCCACAGCGGCCTGCTGGCGGTGCGCCAGAGCATCGCCGCGGGCGTGAACATCACCTACAAGATTCTCTACAACGACGCGGTGGCCATGACCGGCGGCCAGCCGGTGGGCGAGCGGCCCGAAGGACATTCGGTGGTGCAGATCGCGCAGAGCATGCGGGCCGAGGGCGCGGCCAGAATCACCATCGTGACCGATGAGCCCGAGAAGTACGACGGCGTGCAGCACCTGCCCGAGGGCATTGCGATCCAGCACCGCGACCGGCTGGACCTGATCCAGCGCGAGTTCCGCGAACTCAAAGGCACCACCGTCATCATCTACGACCAGACCTGCGCCACCGAAAAGCGCCGTCGCCGCAAGCGCGGCACCCTGGTCGATCCGGCCAAGCGCGTGGTCATCAACGAGCTGGTGTGCGAGGGCTGCGGCGACTGCGGCGTGCAGAGCAACTGCCTGTCGGTGGAGCCACTGGAAACCGAATTCGGCCGCAAGCGCACCATCAACCAGAGCACCTGCAACAAGGACTACTCGTGCACCAAGGGCTTTTGCCCGAGCTTCATCACGGTGGAGGGCGGGCAGCTCAAAAAGAAAGCCAAGGGCAAGGCGGCCTCGCCGTTTGAGCTGGGCGCGCTGCCCGAACCGGTGTTCGCGCCGATGGACGCAGCCAACGGCAATGTCTGGGGCATCGTCGTGGCGGGGGTTGGCGGCACCGGCGTCATCACCATCGGCCAGCTGATCGGCACCGCTGCGCACATCGAAGGCAAGGGCATCGTCACGCAGGACGCGGGCGGCCTGGCGCAAAAGGGCGGCGCCACCTGGAGCCACGTGCTGATTGCCGCGTCGCAAGACGACATCCGCACCACGCGCGTGAGCATGGCCGCGGCCGACCTGATCATCGGCTGCGACCCGCTCGTCACGGTGTCGAAAGAAACCACGCTGCGCATGCGCGCGGGCCGCACCCACGTGGCCATCAACTCGCACGGCACGCCGACCGCGGCCTTCGTGAAGAACGCCAACTGGGCCAATCCGTCGGAGGCCTGCGTGGCCGAGATCGTGCAGACCGTGGGCGAAGCCGGCGTGGGCGCGTTTGACGCCGACGGCGCGGCCACCCGGCTGATGGGCGACAGCATCTACACCAACCCGATGATGCTGGGCTACGCCTGGCAAAAAGGCTGGATACCGCTGGCGCGCGAGTCGCTCACGCGGGCGATGGAGCTCAATGCCGTGGCGGTGGACAACAACAAGGCCGCGTTCGAGTGGGGCCGCCGTGCCGCGCATGACTGGGCCTCGGTGCAGGCGCAGATGGCACCCGCGCAGGTGGTGGAGTTCAAGAAGCGCGAGACCGTCGAGCACCTGGTGGCGCGTCGTGTCGAGTTCTTGACCGGTTACCAGAACGCCAGCTACGCGCAGACCTACCAGGCTTTTGTGCAGAAAGTGCAGGCGGCCGAAGCCGCTGCATTCGAAGGCGCACCCGGCGCGCCGGGCAAGACCACCCTGACCGAAGCCGTGGCGCGCTACCTGTTCAAGCTGATGGCCTACAAGGACGAGTATGAAGTGGCGCGCCTGCACACGGACACCGCGTTCCTGGACAAGGTGAACGGCATGTTCGAAGGCGACTTCACGCTCAACTACCACCTGGCGCCGCCGATGATCGCCAAAAAGAACGAGAAGGGCGAGTTGCTCAAGCAGCCGTTCGGCCCGTGGATGCTGGGTGCGTTCAGGCTGCTGGCCCGGCTCAAGGGCCTGCGCGGCACGCCGCTCGACATCTTTGGCAAGACCGACGAGCGCCGCACCGAGCGCGCGCTGATCGGCCAGTACCGCGCCAGCGTGGAGGAGGTGCTGCAGTCACTGACCGCTGCCAACCACGCCACGGCGGTGGAGATCGCCCGCATCCCCGAGCAGATCAAGGGCTACGGCCATGTGAAGGAAAGGCACCTGGTGGCGGCGCGCAAACAGTGGGATTCGCTGATGAACCAGTGGCGCGACCCGCAGGCCGTCAAACAGGCTGCCTGAGCATCAAATAGGCCTGTTGTCCACGCCCTGTCGTCATAATTTGCTATGAATAATATAGCAAATGACCAGCGTGCGTGGCTAACGTGCGTGGCTAGAGCGTATCCCCCGGCGCCAGTTCAATCGGCTGGCCGTGGGGCGTGCGCGCGGCGGCGGCTTCCCAGGCATGTTCCAGTTCGTGAATCTCGTCAGGCGTGCCGATCTGCCTGGCGATCACCAGTTTTTCGAGCGCGCTGAGCCAGTGCTGGTAGTAGCGGCTGCCGTCGTCGCTCGCGGCCAGCGGGTCGGCGGCAATCTCCGCGCTGAGGGCCGCGGCCCATTCGACCCAGGTGAACAGGCCGCGCTCATGCAGCTGCAGCGTTATGGCAAAGGCGTGCGCCTGCCAGGGTTCGGCAAACACCGCGCCATCGGCCCCGGCGGGTGGCAGCGGCAATGCCTTGCAGGCTGCGGCCAGCGGCTGCAAGGTGGCCGCAGCCGTCATGCCGACGGCTCCGACACGGCTTCCAGATACGGCTCCCAGGCGTCCACGCTCACCTGCATGTGCGCATCGGCTTGCGGGCCCCACAGTTCGCGGCCATCGAACACCACCGTGTAGAGCCACTCCGGGGTGGCGTCAAACGGCCGCAGGGGCTGGCTGGCATGCCGGTCGGCAAACACCTGGCAGCCGTGCACGCGCGCCACCACGCCGGTGTGGCCACGCGCATAGCGCGGCAGGCGCGTGTGGCCGGGCGGGTGCAGGTTGAGGGCACGCACCCGGTCACCCACCGCAAAGCGCGCCGGTGCTGCGGCCGGCCGGTCCACCGGGGAGCCGCGGCGCAGGGCGGCATCCACGTCCTCACCGCGCAGCTGCCGGGCGACAGGCGCGGGCGGCGTGCGCAACTGCCCGTCGGCCAGCTCGTCGGCCGTCACCAGGCCGCGCTGGAGCATCAACACCTCGAGCGCGCGAATCCAGATTTCGTAGTAGCTGCTCGACAGGTAGATGGCCGGCGGCAGCGATTCGCGCACCGCACGGCTCAGGTCGATGTTCCACTGCCCGGTGGCGCCCATCGCCACGGTCAGGCCGAGCGCGCGCTTTTCCCATTCGGCGTGGAACAGCGGCTCGTCGGCTTCTGGCCGCACCGGGCCAAAGCCCTGCTGGCCGCCCATGTCATGCACGCCGTTCATCGGCGTGCCCTTACTCTTTCGCCGTTCATCGGTGTGCTTTCTGTGCGGCGCCGTTCATGGCCGCGCCTTTGCCAGCCCGGTGCCGATCATCGAATCGCGCGTCACCAGCGCCGCCAGCTGGTCTTGCGTCAAGCCATCAGTCCCTTCGGGCCGCTGCGGCAGCACCACGTAGCGCACCTCGGCGGTGGAATCCCACACCCGGATCGTCGTTTGCTCGGGCAGCGACACCCCAAAGTCAGCCAGCACCCCGCGCGGGTCGATCACGGCCTTGGCGCGGTAGGGTGCGCTTTTGTACCAGACCGGCGGCAGGCCCAGCACCGGCCACGGGTAACAGCTACACAGGGTGCAGACCACCAGGTTATGCGTGTCGGGCGTGTTGGCCACCGCCACCATGTGCTCGCCTTGTCGCCCGCTGAAGCCGAGCGACGCAATCGCCGCCGTTGCGTCGCGCAGCAGCCAGTCGCGGTACGCGGGGTCGGCCCAGGCCTTCGCCACGACACGGGCGCCGTTGTGCGGGCCGATCTGCGTCTCATAGGTTTCGATGATGCGATCCAGCGCGGCCGGATCGACATAGCCCTTTTGCGTCAGCAGGGTTTCCAGCGCGCGTACGCGCACGTCCATGTCACCGAGCGTGCTGGCGTCGTGGGCATGGTCATGTGGATGCGAATGGGCATTCGCGGGTGGCGAGGTCACGCAATAACTCCGGGAAAAGAAATCTTGTCACCACTGTAGCGGCGGCGCACGAGATTGGCCAGAGACGGCCGTAGGGGCCTCAGCGCGTGACTTGAAACGCAGCCGGTTCGACTACCGGGCGCTGTTCGTGGTCGTTCAGCCACCACTGCGTGGCGGCGTCACCCGCCCACGCCGCGGCCCAGCAGACCCAGGCGGTCCACAGCGTGTGGCTCATGAAGTGGGCGCCGCGCACCTGTTGGGCCAGGCCCAGCACCAGACCGGCTGCCAAAGCGCCAAAGAGCCAGCGCAGCGCGACTTTCCGATCAGTGGTGCGGAACGCAAAATAGCCGCCGACAAACGCAAAGCCGGCCGACGCGTGCCCCGCCGGAAAGCAGCGGCCATGGCCGCCGTCCAGCGTGCCCCAAGACCAGTGCGACACGTAATGCGCCATGCCGCCAAACTCCTGCAGCTCCCACGGGCAGCTGGTGTGGCTGCCCATCTTGATCACCGACACCACCACGGTGGCGATCACGGTGGTTGCGGCCAGCTGGACCCGTCGGGTTTTGGGGATGCGCCGCAAACTGCCCGCCGGCCACCACACCGCCAGCACCAGAGCAAGGGCCAAGAGCCAGGCGCCAAGCTTGGCGCCGTTGTGAAAGACCGCCGTTGGCAGCCAGTGCTCGCGCCACGCAAACCCGTGGTTGGTTCCGAACGCATGCGCCAGGATGAGATCAAAGCCAGACAGATCCCAGGCAATCGTCACGGCGAGCGAACCCAGCACCCAAGGCGCCAAGCGGAGCGAATTCACCGGTTTCACGAACTACACAGTACATTGGGGGACTTAAGCGCAACTTAAGCGGTGGGCCGCATCATCAAATTTAAGCATTTGATAAGAATGCAATAAGGTGGAACCATGCGCGTGTTGGTTGTTGAAGATGATGCCGGGATCGCCAAGGGGTTGCGGACCAACCTCAAGCAGCGTGGCTATGCGGCCGACGTGTGTGATTCCGTAGCCGACGCCTGGGCCAGCCTGAATGCCGAGCGCTTTGACCTGGTGCTGCTCGACCTCGGCCTGACCGACGGCGACGGCGCCGATTTGTTGCGCCGCGTCCGGCAGAGTCCGGCGCAGGCGCGGGTCCAGATCAACGCGGCCACGCCGGTCTTGATCCTGACGGCGCGAGAGGGCGTGTCTGACCGCGTGCTCGGGCTCAACCTGGGGGCCGATGACTACCTGGTCAAGCCGTTTGACTTTGACGAGCTCGAAGCACGCATGCGCGCGCTGCTGCGCCGCGCCGCCGGCCGCGCCCAGCCGCTGATCACGCATGCCAACCTGGTGATCGACCCGGCCGCGCATACCGTGCTGCGCGATGGGGTTCCGGTTGAACTGTCGCCACGCGAGTTTGCGTTGTTGCTGCTGCTGATGGATTCGCGCGGCCGCATCATGTCGCGCCAGCAACTGGAGGCGCGCCTGTACAACTGGGAGGGTGTGGTCGAGAGCAACGCGGTGGAGGTGCATGTGCACCATCTGCGCAAAAAGCTCGGTGACGGCGTGATCCTCACCATGCGGGGCGTGGGCTACTACATCGCCAGCGCCGAGGCCTGAGCGGGTTGGAACCCATGAACCCGCTGCGCCTGCAACCGACCCTGACCCTGCGGCTGCAGCTGTGGGCGGTGTGTGCCTTGACGATCGTCTGGCTCGGCTTTGTGGCGGTGGCGTACAACACGGGCACCAATGAGTCCGATGAGCTGACCGACGGGCATCTGGCCAGCACGACGGCCCTGATGCTCAACCAGAAGACGCTGGACTTTGTCGATGCCGAGCAGCTGACCACCCGCGTGCGTGCGCCGTCATTGGTTTACCACGACTACCAGCAAACCCTGAGCGTGGTGGCTTGGGACGCCAAGGGTCAGGTGCTGGCCCGAACGGGCGACGCGCCGATTCCCGCATTTGACGACCGAACCGGCTTCTCGGAACTGCAGCTGGGCGATCCGGGCACGCGATGGCGCGTGTTTGCGCAATGGGACGCTTCGCGCAGTCGCAAGGTGATGGTGCTGCTCAACATGCATGAGCGTGCAGACTTGGCGTCCGATATCGCCCGCCAGATGGCGGTGCCCGGGTTCTGGTTGTTGCCAGTTGTCGCCATCCTCCTGATGCTCGCCATCTGGCGCGGGCTCAAACCCCTGTACGAGCTGTCCGATGACGTGGCACGAACCGACGTGACGCGTGCCGGGCGCATTCCCGAGCGTTACACGATGCGTGAATTCGTGTCCGTCGTGCGCTCCATCAATGCGCTGATTGACAACCACGCGGCGACGCTGGAACGGGAGCGGCAGCTCGCCAGCGAGGTGGCGCACGAACTGCGCACGCCCCTGTCGTCGATTGCGCTGCAGCTCAAGTCGCTGCACGGCCCGATGGACGCCGAAGAACGCCGCGATGCGATGGCGCAGATGGAGCGGGACACCTTGCGCGCCGGCCATGTGCTGGCGCAGCTGCTGGCTCTCGCGCGTGCCAGCCGGGCCGAGTTTCTGCGAACCGCCGAGCCCGTCGAGCTGGGGGCACTGGCGCGCCGCGTGGCGGCCGACTATGTGCAGTCGCAGCTGGCCAGCACACACCCACTGAGTGTGGATGCGCCTGAAGAAGCGACGGTGCATGCGCACCCGGTGCTGGTTGAGCTGGCGCTGCGTAACCTGATCGAGAACGCGATGCAGCACACACCAGCCGGAACGGCCATCGATGTGCAACTGCGCCGCGAGGCAGACGCAGTCTGGCTGCAGGTGTGTGACGATGGCGGACGAGCGGTGGTCGTGGATGCGGCGGCGCCGCGCAGACCGGTGTCGTCCGAGCGGTTGGGACTGGGGCACAAGATTGTCAGCCGGGTGATGGACGTGCATGGCGGACGCTTCGAGTCGCCTCCAGCGGCCGCACCCTTTACCACCAGCTTCCGGCTGGTGTTCCAGCTTGCGGGCGAAGGGGTGGCGGAGATCAGCCCGCGGCCACCCGCTGCGGTGCCGCCAACCGCGCCAACCCGGCAACGAGCGCGCGCCGTGACCTGAATGTGCGGCTGCAACGCGTGGACGCACCGCCGCGCGCGCACCCTTTCGCCCCGTTTCACACTTTGCGCCCCATGGTGTTCGAGTGGGTCTCCCCGCTCCTGCTGGCCCTGCTATTTGTAACGTAAACGGGTTAACAGCACCCGCTTTCCACCCACGCGAAGTAGGGTGCACCCTACGTCAGTTGGCGGGTTTCGACGCAATGACGGGTCTGGGATGAGCGGGCAAAGTAACCAAACGTTACTTATGTGTCTCCATCAGAGTGATCGAGTAACGAAAAGAGTCATCAACCTACTTCGTTACCTACAGGGGAATCACTTTGGCTACCAACTATCAACTCAAGCCGTTTACCTTCAACTACGCGGACTTGAAGTTCCTGAAGACGCAGATCGATTTCCGCGCGTTGTTTGACGCGGCGGGCAACGCGATCATCAACTGGAACGGCATGACCGCCATCTATGACGCGAACGGTGTCCTGCTGTACGCGCCCGTTTACGACCCTGGCACCACCGAGCTCACGCAGGCCCAGATCGACGCCAATCTCGCCACCTATGGCACCTCCTACGACAGCGTCACGGCCTCGCAAGGTCTGCGCGACCCGTCGGGCCTGAACAACAACCTGTATCTGGTGAACCAGTTGTGGGGCAATGCCGACCAGCCGTTCCTCCAGCGCACGCAGGTGGTGTTCGATCAGTATGTGAAGCCGCTGGACGCCAGCGACCCGAACGCTTTCTACGCGCTGCAGTTCGCCACCAGCCCGAATCCGGCCGCCGCCAACTACACGAAAGTGGGCGACAACCTCGCGACGCCACTGATCGACGAAACCTTCTCGGTGCGCAACGTGGTCGACTACACGCCCCGCATGATCAGCCAGCTGACCACAACCGCCGGCGTGACTTTCCAGACCGAAGCGGGCAGCACGCACCTGGCCAAAGACGCCAACGGCTACACCCAGGTGGCCAACTACGGCATGCTGGAGACACTCGGGCAGCAGGATGTCCAGCGCTCGGTCAATGCGGATGGCTCGCCCAACAACGAATTCTTCATCGGCGCGATCAACCCCGGCGTATCGCCCGTCAACGGCTGGTTCGTCCTGTTCGGCCAGTTCTTTGACCACGGGCTTGACTTCATCGGCAAGGGAGCCGACGGCACCAAGATCACGATCAATCTGGCGCCGACAGACCCGATGTACGGTGTGATCGACCCGACCACGTGCCAGCCCGCCACCAAGATCGTTGTCTCCCGTGCGAATGTCAGCGGCTTCACGGCCGACGGCACGCCGCAGTGGAACAATCACACTTCGCCCTACATCGACCAAAGCCAGACCTACGGCTCGAATCAGGAGGTGACGGACCTGCTGCGCGAATGGGTTTCGACCGATGGGCTTGCCGTGGGCGACGCGGGGAAGACCTACCACGTCGGCGCGCACCTGCTGGACGGCTCCACCTCAGTCGCGTGGAAAAACGCTTTCGGCGAGACCACCCACGCCACTTTGCCGACGCTGAACGAACTGCGTGCCCACTTGCTGGCAACGGGACGTGCGGACATCACCTGGGAAGACGTCTCCAACCTGCGCAACCGCGGTGCCGATGGGCAAGTCGCCGTTGGCGCGGAAGCGGGCAACTCGGACCAGGCGCTGCTGCTGGACATGAACCCCGTGTTCGATGCCGCCCACTTCAGTCAGGCCACGCAAGACGCCCTGCATCTGCTGGGCATTGATCCTGGCACGGACGGCAAGTATGCGCTGGGCGGGCCCCCGGGCGTTCCCACACTGGGCTCCATCATCGACTTCCGTACTTTCCAGCCCTTGACGGCGCTGGCCGCAGAGGTGCTGCTGGAATCGGTGGGCGCGCACTACATTGCCGGGGACGGCCGCGCCAACGAAAACATCGGCCTGACCGCCGTGCACCACGTCTGGCACGAGGAGCACAACTTTCAGGTGCGCAACATCCAGGAAGCGGTGATCGCTGAAGACATCCGCCAGGAGCGGCTCGACGAGAACGGCACCTACAACCACGATCTGCTGCACGAATGGCAAGTGGCCGCCGGCGTGCCGGATGCCAGCGGCCACTACCGCAACGCCGATGGCTCCATTGCCTGGAATGAGGCCAAGCTGTTCAACGCCGCCAAGATCACCGTGGAAATGGAATACCAGCACACGGCTGTGGACCAGTTTGCACGCACCATCACACCCAACATTGCCGAATTCGTGGGCTACAACAGCGGCGAGCAGGCCGACGTGAGCGTAGATTTTTCGCAGGTGGCCTACCGGTTCGGCCACTCAACACTGCGCGAATCCATCGACCTGATCGACCCCGCCGGCGACATCACCGGTGCGGTGATGCGTGTGGCGCTGGAGCGCGCCTTCCTGACGCCCGAGTTGTTTGCCCAGAAGGGCGCTGCCGCCATCGCGCTGGGCATGACGCACCAGCAAGCGAACGAAATCGACGAATTCCTGACGCCCGCGCTCAACCAGGGTCTGCTTGGTTTGCCGCTGGACCTCGCCGCCATCAACATCGCCCGTGGCCGTGACCTCGGTGTCCCCACCCTCAACGAGTTCCGCGCCGCCATTGGCCTGACCGAGTACGCCAGCTGGGCCGACTTTGGTGCCAACATGGTCCATCCAGACAATCTGGTGAACTTCATTGCCGCCTATTCGTTTGACGGCAATGTCGCACTGGCCCAAGCCCTCATTGATACCGAAATGGGCGCAGCGGGCGCCGAAGCAGCCTTGGTCAGCGCTCTGGCCTCGGTTGGGGTCGGCATCAGCGAAGGGCAGGCGTATGACTACGCCCTCAACTTCATGCAGAACACCGACGCGACGCTGCACGGCGTGGACGGGTTCCAGCATATCGACACCTGGCTGGGTGGCCTGGCCGAAGTGCACGTGACGGGCGGGTTGCTGGGTGAAACCTTCGACACGGTGTTTGCCGACCAGATCAGCCGCCTGATGAACGGCGACCGTTTCTATTACCTGTACCGCCTGGACCAGTTGCAGATGGGCGAAGGCATCATCAACGAACAGTTTAAGGACATCGTGGAGCGCAACACCGGCGCCGAGCACCTGAACGGCAGCGTATTTGCCTATGCCGACCAGTACTACGACCTGTCAGAGGCTGCGTCGGGAACGACCCTGAGCGAGATCGCAGCCCATGCCAAGACCGAGCACAAATACGCCGCCGAGCTGGCCGCCCATTCTACCCTGGGGGTTTATTCGACCAAAGGCAATGCCACGACGGGCAACGGCGTGGAGGTGGTGGTCAATGGCGTGCACTACATCCGCGACATCCGGGTGGAAGACGGCGCCGCCACATCGGGCCATACCGTCATCAACGGTGGCGTGAATCTGGACGGTACGCCGAACAGTGGTGTTGACTCGCACGAAGTGATCGTGGCCACCGACAACAATGACCTGATCTACGCATGGGGCGGTGATGACACGGTCTATGCGGAAGGCGGAAACGACATCATCTACGCTGGCGGCGGAATCGACCGGATCTACGGTGGCGACGGTAACGACCGCATCTACGGCGGCGACGGCGGTGATCTGTTGGATGGCGGCGCTGGCGACGACTACCTCAGCGGTGAGCAGAGCGCCGTGGCGGCGGCCGGCATCGACCAGGTGATCGGCGGCGAAGGCAACGACATCCTGCACAGCGGCATCGGCATCGACAAGCTGTCGGGCGAATCCGGTGACGACTTCCTGTTTGGCGAGAGCGACACCGATGCCTTCACCCACGGCGGTGACGGCAACGACATCATCGACGGCGGCACCGGCGGCGACTTGCTCTGGGGCGACAACGGCGACGACCTGATCATTGGCGGTGACGACCAGGACATCTCGGCCGGTCTGGCTGGCGACGATATCCTGCGTCCAGGCGCGCTGTCCCAAGCGGCGGGCGGTGGTCCTGATGAAGTGATGGGTGGTGATGGAAAAGCCGACACTGGCAACGACGGGAAAGGCGTTGGTTTTGACCTGATCGACTTCAGCGACCATGCGGCAGCACCCGTTGGCCTGACGATCGACTTCGCAAGCCAGCAAAACCCGGCGGTTGCCATCGATGGCACGACGCCCTTCCCGGCCTGGGTGGGCATTGAAGGTGTGATCGGCTCGCGCAACAACGACACCGTGTTGGGGGACGACACTGCGGCGGACGGCGCAGAAAACAACTGGATGATCGGCGGCAGCGGCAACGACACCCTGCAGGGCGGAACCGGCAACGACGTCCTCATCGGCGACGGTATCCGGCTGGACAGCCTGATCGGCACCTACGCCGGCGGCTACGACAACTATATCGACGGCGCCAGCCACCGCGCTGCGGGATTCGTCCAGCACAACGGCCTGCTCGATGCGGTCGGCCCCGGGTTTGACAAGCACTTCACGACCATGCTGTCGTCCGCCACGTTCGAGAACCTGGAACTAGGCGGCAGCACCGTGACGCGCCTGTGGCGCAATGGCATCGTCGGCACTGACCTGGCCGATAGCGTGACGGTAGGCGATGGTGGAACGGCTGGCGCCGACCTGGCCGTCTACCGCGGAAACCGCGCGGACTACGAGGTGTCCGACATCCATTTCGTTGATGCCCATGGCAACGCCATTACCGCTTACAAGGTTCGCGACACCGTGGCTGGCCGCGACGGCACCGACATCCTGGTCGGTGTGGAGCAGGCGCGGTTCGCCGACGTGCGGGCATTCAATCTCAACAACCATGTTCCTGCAGGTTCGCCCACGGCCATCCTGGCGGCAGGCACCGAAGACACCGCCTACACCGTCAGCGCGGCCGTCCTGCTGGCCGGCTTTACTGATGTAGATGGCGACACGCTGGCGGTATCAGGCCTGGCCTCCAATCACGGCGCGGTCGTCGACAACGGCAACGGCACTTTCACCGTCACCCCCACGGCCAACTACAACGGCCCGGTCAGCCTGACCTACACCGTTATCGATGGAAACGGCGGCAGCGTGGCAGCCAGCCAGAGCTTCAGCTTGGCAGCGGTCAATGACGCCCCCACCGGCACCGTCACCATCGACAACACCGCCCCCGACCTGGGCCGCACCCTGAACGCCATCAGTCTGCTGGCCGACGCGGACGGTCTGGGCGCCATTGGCTACCAGTGGGAGTCCTCGGCCAACGGCGGGGCGACCTGGGCCGCCATTGCCGGCGCCACGG
>JANOBJ010000270.1:0-7468 GCA_031411575.1 Betaproteobacteria bacterium
ACCCGCGCGCCTGCAGGTGCGCAGCGCCATGACCGGCCGCGAGCTGGGGGTGCTGCCGCTCGGACCGGTGTTCGCGCAGCGCTATGGCGCGCCTTACCTCACCATCCACCGGTCTGACCTGCATGCGGTGCTGCTGGGCGCGGTGCGCGCGCAGGCTGGCGTGGCGCTGCACACCGGGCGTTCGGTGCAAGGCCTCTCGCGCGACGAACACGCCGTGACGGTGCGTTTTGAGAATGGCGTGCCCGCGCAAGGCGACCTGCTGGTCGGCGCCGACGGCCTGTGGAGCGGCGTGCGGCAAAGCCTGCTGGCCGACGGCCCGCCCCGGCCGACGGGGCACCTCGCCTACCGCACGCTGGCGCGGCAAGGCAGCCTGCCGGCGCATTTCCAGTCCCACCAGATCACCGTCTGGCTGGGGCCACGGCTGCACGTGGTGCAGTACCCGGTGCAGCGCGGCGAGGGGCTGAATGTGGTGGTCATCATCCACGGATCGCACGCACAGCCCGGCGCGCTGGCCCAAGGCTGGGACCACGAGGCACACGCGTCGGGCTTGCGCCAGGCGCTGTCGGGCACCTGCACACCGCTGCAAAATCTGATTCATGCGATGGGCGAATGGCGCTTGTGGGCGCTGTACGACCGCGCGCCGATGCAGGGCGCCGACGCGCAGGCCCAGGGCCGGGTCGCGCTGCTGGGCGACGCCGCACACCCGATGCGCCCCTACCTCGCGCAAGGCGCCGGCATGGCGATCGAAGACGCTGCAGAGTTGGGCCGCGCGCTCGCGATGACCGATATCGAGGTGCCGCTGCGGCTGCGCCGGTACGCACTCAACCGCTGGCAGCGCAATGCTCGGGTGCAGCGGCGCGCGCTGCGAAACGGGAACATCTTCCACGCCAGTGGCCCGCTGCGCTGGGGCCGCGATGTGATGTTGAGGTTGCTGGGCGAGCGGCTGCTCGATGTGCCCTGGCTGTACCGCGGCGGCTGAGGCTGGCGCAACCGGCGCACCAGATGCAACGGGCGATTCGGCGGCCAGTCAAGCCGCTGGACGGGCCAGCGGCATTGGCACGGTCGGGCTGACCGCGCGCGGACGGCCAACGGCGCTGGACACGCCGCGCACCGTGCGATCCTTGCCGGGCGGTGGGGTCACGGGCGAGACGGCATCGCACGGCTCGCGCAACTGCGCCTGCAGCGCGTCATACAGATCCTCCAGTACCAGCGTGCTGCTGTCCGCCTCCCTGACCACCGTGTCCAGCACGATCACCACCTTGCCGTGCGGCAACTCCAGTTGCACGCTGGGGGGATCGCCCAGTTTTTGCTGCACCAGGTTGCTGGCGCGGGCCGCCGTCATGCCGGGCAGGACCAGGGCAAATACGGTCTGGCCAGTTCGCGCGGCCAGGCTTTCGCCCTGGCTGGCCGATACGATGCCGCGCACCGCCTGCGCAAACAGCCGGTCGGCATTCTTCCGGCCAAACAGCCCGGGAATGTCGCGCAGGTCTGCGGCATTGAACAGCACCAGGCTGAAGGGGCGTTTGTGGCGGCGGCATTCGTCCAGCAGCACAGCGCCGTGCTCCAGAAAGCCGGCCTCGTTGTACAAGCGTGTGCGGCGGTCCATCAAGGACAGCTCAACCTGTTTGTCCGACAGCAACAGCGAGCGCCCGAACAACGCAGCCAGTGGCGCGAACATGCCCACCAGACCGGCCTTCACGGCAGCGTCCAGCCAGGCGCTGCCCGGCATCGAGAGCCAGCTGCAAACGCCAAATGCCGCCAACGCGAGGACGGCCAGAACCGAGGTCCAGCCCGCCGGGAGCAGCAAGCCGTAGGCCGCGACGATGGCGATGGTCCAGAAGAAATAGTGACCGGCCGGACCGCCTGTTCCAGGCGCCAGCTGTACCAGGATGGCGCCACACAGCAGCAGCACCGCACGCAGCATGAACGCCAGCGCGCGGCGCGCTGGAAACATTCGGCTCCAGGCGCCGATGCAGGCCGCGTACAGCGCGACGATCCATGCCGTCGTACTGGCGTCGCCGTGAAAAATGTTGACCCACGCGGTGGCCGCAGCAATCGCCCAGCCGATGAAAGGCTCCAGTCGCCGCATGCGAAAACTCACGCTGCCGTTGGAGAATGCGTTGCCCACTGACAGCGGTTCGGTGACGGCGTTCAGGGGCGTTTTGCGGGAGGATGAGCGCTTGCGCTCGGTCGGATCAGGGGCTTTTTTCGCCATGCAGACAGTCTAGATCGGCATCTGCAAGGCGGCGCACGGGGCAGTACGCGGTGTTCGTGAACTAACTCACAAGTCGGTGCGCAATTTCCAGATTTCCGGGAAAAGTACCACGTCGAGCATCTTGCGCAGGTAGCTCACGCCACCGGTGCCACCGGTGCCGCGCTTGAAGCCGATGATCCGCTCCACGGTGGTGACGTGGCGAAAGCGCCAGAGGCGAAAGGCGTCTTCCAGGTCGGTGAGTTCTTCGCCCAGCTGGTACAGATCCCAGTACTGCTTGGGGTCGCGGTACACCACCAGCCAGGCCTGCTCGACCGCGTCGCTGATGGCGTAGGACTGCGTCCAGTCGCGCAGCGTGTGGCTCGCGGGAATGGCCAGGCCACGCTTGGCCAGCAGGCGCAGCGCCTCGTCGTACAGCGATGGCGCTTCGTAGGCCGCCTGTACCTCGGCCAGCAACTCGGGTTGGTGCGCATGGGGTTTGAGCATCGCGGCGTTCTTGTTGCCCAGCGCAAACTCGATGCAGCGGTACTGCGCGCTCTGAAAGCCGCTCGAGTTGGCCAGGTAGGGGCGGATGGCGCTGTATTCGGGCGGCGTCATGGTGGCCAGCACGTCCCAGGCGTGCACCAGCTGCTCCATGATGCGGCTCACGCGTGCCAGCATCTTGAACGCGGTGCCCAGCTCGTCGGCTGCCACGCAGCGCATGGCCGCGTGCAACTCGTGCAGCATCAGCTTCATCCAGAGCTCGCTGGTCTGGTGCTGGATGATGAACAGCATCTCGTTGTGGTCGGGCGAGAGCGGCTTTTGTGCGTGCAGCAGCGCGTCCAGCTGCAGGTAGTCGCCGTAGCTCATCGACTGGCTGAAGTCGAGTTGCGCGCGCTCCTCGTGCACGATGTCTTCGGGCTTGCGTGTCATGTCACGGCTTGTTTCTGGTTGAATTCCGGCTTCTGCCACTCGCCCGATTCGAGCACCTGGCGCAGGTGTTCGACGGCGTTCCAGACATCCTCGAAGCCGATGTACAGCGGCGTAAAACCGAAGCGCAGGATGTCCGGCATGACCGTCCGGTTTGTGTTTGTTGGCGGATCGCCTGCGCGGAAATCGCCGATCACCCCGCGCGCAATCAGCGCCTGCACGATGGCAAAGGCCGCAGAGCCACCGCCGACGGGCCGCCCCAAGGCGGTGTCGGCCCCCCCGCGGGGCAGCGACCCGCGAAGCGGCGGAGCGTGGGGGTCTTCCAGCGTCAGGCAGACCTGCGAGCCGCGCTGGGCGTGCGCGCGCGGAGTCGCGAGGCCGAGGCCATACGCCGCGCAGCGTTGCTCGACCAGCGCGATGAACAGGTCGGTCAGCGCCAGTGATTTGGTGCGCAGCGCCGCCATGCCACCCAGGCTTTCGGCGGCCAGCACGGTGTCCAGCCCGCACTCCAGCGCCACCATGCTCAGAATCGGCTGGGTGCCGCACAGGTAGCGCGTGATGCCGGGGGCGGGTTGGTAGTCGGGCGTGAACGCGAACGGCGCAGCGTGGCCCCACCAGCCTGCCAGCGGCTGCCAGAAACGGTCGGCATGCGTGGGGTTGACCCACACGAACGCCGGTGCGCCAGGGCCGCCGTTGAGGTACTTGTAGCCGCAGCCGACCGCAAAATCGGCGGACGTGGCCGCGCGCGAGCCTTCAAACCCGGCGTGCGTGCCGTGCAGGTCCACCGGCACCGCACCCGCACTGTGCGCCAGGTCCCAGACCACCAGTGCGCCCGCGGCGTGGGCAGTGGCGGTGACGGCCGCCATGTCGTGCATCGCGCCGGTGCGGTAGTTTACGTGGGTGAGCACCAGCACCGCCACTTCCGGCGTCAGGGCGGCCGCGATGTCGGCGGCCTCCACCAGCTTGAGCGTCATGCCGTGCTGCTGGCACAGGGCCTGTGCGATGTACAGGTCCGTCGGGAAGTTTGAACGCTCCGATACGACGATTGTCCTTGTCGGACGGTCTTTTTGTGCTATTAAAATACTAGCACTCAACACCTTGAACAGGTTGATGGAGGTGCTGTCGGTCGCCACCACTTCGCCCGGCTGCGCACCAATCAGCCGCGCAATCTTGTCACCCAGGCGCTGCGGCAGCTCAAACCAGCCCGCGCTGTTCCAGCTGCGGATCAGGCCTTGCCCCCACTCCTGCGTGACCGCTTGCGCCACCCGCGCCGCGGTGGTCCTGGGCAGCACGCCGAGCGAATTGCCGTCGAGGTAGATCACGCCTTCGGGAATCGTGAACTGGTCGCGCAGGGTACGCAGCGGGTCTTGTGCGTCGAGCGCACGGCAGTCTTGCAAGGTCGTCATGGCGCTCTCAGCGATCTCAGGATGGCGCGAACGGGGCTGGCGTCGGCCGTCATCAGTTTCAGGGGCAGGGCGATCAACTCGTAGTCGCCCTCGGGTACATCGTCGAGCACCAGGTTTTCCAGCACCCGCAGGCCGTGGCGCCGGATGGTCTGGTGGCTGTCCAGCGTCTTGCTGGCGGCCGGGTCGATGCTGGCGGTGTCGATGCCGACCAGCCGCACGCCCATTGCGGCCAGCCGCTCGACGGTGTCGGGTGCGTAGGCCGCCAGGGCCGGGTCCCAGCGGTCGGTCGGCATGTGCGCGTAGGTGCGCACCAGCACGCGTGGCGGCAGGCCAACGAGTGCGTGCGACAGGTGTTCCCACCGTACCAGGGCGCCGCAACCTATGGCGTGGATCACGCGACACGGGCCGAGGTACGGGGTGAGGTCGAGCGCGCCCACTGGCTCGCCCTCGGGGTCGTAGTGCAGCGGCGCGTCCGCATGCGCGCCCACGTGCGGCGACAGCGTGACCGTGCTGACATTGACCGGGCAACCGGGCCCGATGCTCGCGGCCCATTGCTGCTGGTAGGGCGTGTCGCCGGGAAATACAGGCGAGCCCGCGTCAACCGGCGGTGAGATATCCCAGATACGTGTCATACAGGCGCAAAGTTTGCACCCGCTGAAAAAGCTGTGGTGTCGGTTATTTCCAACAGGCCGAGAAATACTTGAGGCTTGAAGTATCTGGGCACCCTACGGGCAGCCCGCAGAGGCCACTCCAGCTCAAATCTGGCCCAGCAGCAAGAACTCCATCAGCGCCTTCTGCGCGTGCATGCGGTTCTCGGCTTCGTCCCACACCACGGATTGCGGGCCGTCGATCACGTCGGCCTCGACTTCCTCGCCACGGTGCGCGGGCAGGCAGTGCATGAAGAGGGCGTCGGGCTTGGCCGCACGCATCATCTCGGTGTCCACGCACCAGTCGGCGAAGGCTTTTTTGCGGGCTTCGTTTTCCGCCTCGTAGCCCATGCTGGTCCAGACGTCGGTGGTGACCAAATCGGCGCCGGCACAGGCCTCGAGCGGATTCTTGAACACCTTGTAGCTGTCGGTAGAACGGATACCGGCCACCGACTGGTCTACCTCGTACCCGCCGGGCGTGCTCAGGTGCACGGTGAAGCCCAGGATCTCGCTGGCTTGCAGCCAGGTGTTGGCCATGTTGTTGCCGTCGCCGACCCAGGCCACGACCTTGCCCTGAATCGAGCCGCGGTGCTCGATGTAGGTGAAGATGTCGGCCAGGATCTGGCACGGGTGGAATTCGTTGGTCAGGCCATTGATCACCGGCACGCGCGAGTGCTCGGCAAAGCGCTCGATCTTGTCCTGCCCGTAGGTGCGGATCATCACCAGGTCCACCATGCGGCTGATGACCTTGGCGCTGTCTTCAATCGGTTCGGCGCGTCCGAGCTGGCTGTCGCCGGTGGTCAGGTGCACGACCGAGCCGCCCAGCTGGTACATGCCCGCTTCGAAGCTCACGCGGGTGCGGGTGGAGGCTTTCTCGAAGATCATGGCCAGCGTACGGTCGGCCAGCGGGTGGTACTTCTCGTAGGCCTTGAACTTCTTTTTGATGATGGCCGCGCGCTCGAACAGGTAGGCGTACTCGTCGGCCGTGAAGTCGCTGAATTGCAGGTAGTGTTTCATGCGGGTGCCGGTTCAGGTGCAGCAGGGCTCAGGCTCAGGGCTGGGCGGTCTCGCTCAGGAACTGTTTGATCAGCGGGCACAGGATGCCCACCATCTCGTCGGCCTCGGCCGTGGTCAGGATCAGCGGTGGCACCAAGCGCACCACCGTGTCGGCGGTGACGCTGATCAGAAGGCCATCGGCCGCGCAGCGTTTCACCAGATCGCCGCAGGGCTTCCACAGCTCGATGCCGATCATCAGCCCCTGGCCACGAATTTCCTTCACACCCGCCACGCCAGCCAGTTCGCGGTTCAGCGCCGCGCGCAAGTGACCACCGACCTTGGCGGCGTTGTCCAGCAGGCCGTCTTCTTCCATGATGCGGATGGTTTCCACCCCCGCGCGCATGGCCAGCGGGTTGCCGCCAAAAGTGGTGCCGTGGTTGCCGGGCTGGAAGATGTTGGCCGCCTTCGGCCCCGCCACCACCGCACCAATCGGCACGCCCGAGCCGAGGCCCTTGGCCAGCGGCATCACGTCGGGCAGGATGCCGGCCCACTGGTGCGCAAACCACTTGCCGGTGCGGCCCATGCCGCACTGCACCTCGTCGATCATCAGCAGCCAGTCCTGTTCGTCGCACAGCTTTCGCACGGCCTGCAGGTAGTCGATGCGCATCGGGTTGACGCCGCCTTCGCCCTGGATGGTCTCGAAGAACACGGCCACCACGTTGGGGTTGCCAACGGTCGCCTTTTTCAGAGCCTCGATGTCGTTGAGCGGCACGCGGATGAAGCCTTCCACGAGCGGGCCGAAGCCCTTCTGCACTTTCTCGTTGCCGGTGGCGGACAGTGTGGCAATGCTGCGGCCGTGAAATGCCTTCTCATAGACCACGATCTCCGGCTTCTCGATGCCCTTGTCGTGGCCAAACTTGCGTGCCAGTTTGAGCGCCGCTTCGTTCGCCTCCAGGCCGGTGGAGCCGAAAAACACGTTCGTCATCCCCGACAGCGCCACCAGCTTGGCCGCCAGTTTTTCCTGGTTGGGCACGTGGTAGTAGTTGCAGCTGTGGATCATCTTCGCCACCTGGTCCTGCAGCGCGGGCACCAGCTTGGGGTGGTTGTGCCCCAGCGTGTTCACCGCGATTCCGGCGAGCGCATCGAGATAGCGCTTGCCGTTCGTGTCCCACAGGTACACGCCTTCGCCGTGCGACAGCGCGATCGGCAGGCGGCCGTAGGTGTTCATGGTGTGCGGCGAGGCGGGCGTGGGTTGCGGCATCACGGGTCCTTGGGGCAACGGCAGAAATGAAAGCGGC
>JANOBJ010000271.1:0-5086 GCA_031411575.1 Betaproteobacteria bacterium
GCAGCGCGTGCGCGCCTACTGGCAAACGCACGGCCGGCCCGACCAGCTGGTGATGAGCTTTCACGGCGTGCCCGAGCGCACCCTGCAGCTGGGCGACATGTACCACTGCGAGTGCCACAAGACCGGCCGCCTGCTGGCCGAGCGCCTCGGCCTGCGCAAGGACCAGTACAAACTGACCTTCCAGTCGCGCTTTGGCAAGGCCAAGTGGCTCGAGCCCTACACCGAGCCCACCCTGCGCGAACTGGGCACGGCGGGCGTCAAGCGGGTGGACGTGGTGTGCCCCGGCTTCACCAGCGACTGCCTCGAAACGCTGGAGGAAATCGCGATGGAAGGCCGCGAGGCGTTCATCGAAACCGGCGGCCAGGAGTTCCACTACATCCCCTGTCTGAACGACAGCCCGGCCTGGCTGAGCGCGCTGGCCGAGGTGGCGATCCAGCACATGGGCGGGTGGCCCACGCAGCAGCTGCCCGACGCAGACGTGCTGGAAGCGTCGCGCGCGGCGGCGTTGCAGATGGGGGCTGTGCAGTGATGCGGCGTATCGGTCACTGTGCAGTGGATACCCAACAGTGACCATGCCACCGGCCACCCTGCTCGACCGGTTCTACGCTGCCATCCAGGCCGCTGACGCCGCAGCGTTGGCCGATTGCGTCCATCCTGATTTTTTGCTGCACTGGCAAGGCTCCACCGCCATTCCCTGGGCCGGTGACTGGCGAGGCACCGACGGGCTGTTGCGGTTCTTCGCCATCCTCAACCAGCACGTGGAGGTGCTGGACGTGCAGCGGCTGCACACCCTGCAGGATGACGCCACCACCATGGTGCTGCTGCAAGGCCATTGGCGGCTGCGGGCCAGCGGCAAGGAGATCACGGCGCTGGCCGCGAACGTGTTCACCTTTGAGGCGGAGCGCGTGCGTTCATACACGGTGCTGAACCACACGCAAGCGTTTGCGGACGCGTTGCGCTGAAGCGCCTTTCGCGCGGCGTCAGGCGACGCGCAAGGCGACCATCAACCTCGCATCCATCGTATGCTATTATTTTAATAGCAAACTATGACCAGGGGGCGAAGACGACAGGCACATTTGATGCTAAATGTGCTCCCCGGGAGGCGTTTGCGCTTCAGTCGTTGGCGTCGATGAATGCGGCCACGATTTCGAGCTGATCGGGCACGTTGAGCGCGGGTGCGTGCCCGCAGCCAGGTACTTCAACAATGCGCGTCTGCCCGCGTGCACCCGGCCCGCGGGTGAGCATCAGAGCCGTGGTCTCGCGCGCCACCAGATCGCTCTCGGCGCCGCGCAGGCACAGCACCGGCACCTTGAGCGCGTCGTAGTGCTCCCAGATCAGGTAGTCGTCCGGGTGGTGGATGAACTGCTGCACCATGGCCGGGTCGTAATGCGGCGTCACGCGGCCATCGGGCAGGCGCCGGGTGGAGGTTTCGGTCAGGCGCCGCCACTGCGCGTCGGTCAGCGCGCCATAGGGTTTGTAGACCTGCCGGAAGAAGGCTTCAAGCTCGGTCACGCTGGCAAACGCGGGCGGGTTGCCGGCGTAGGATTTGATGCGCTCGATCGCTGCATCCTGTACCTGCGGCGCGGTGTCGTTGAGCACCAGACTCTGGATGCGCTGCGCCAGCTCGGGCTCGAACAGGCCCGAAGCGCTGACCATGCCGATAGCACCGCCCATCGAGGTGCCGACCCAGTGCGCGCGCTCAATGCCCAGCTGTCGCAACAACTCCGCCGCGATCCGGGCATAGAACGCGAGGCAGTATTCGTGCTTCGGATCGGGGCTCCATTGCGACAACCCCCGGCCAATCGTGTCGGGGCAGACCACACGCCAGCCGCGCGTACTCAGGTGCGCGGCCAGTTCGTCCATGTCGCGACCGGTGCGCGCCAGACCGTGCCAGGCGATCACGGTGCCGCGCGGCGTGCCCTGGGGCGCCCAGTCGGTGTAGTGATTCTCGCGGCCGGCGCAACGCAGGTAATGGGAGGTGAAGCTCATGAACGGTCTTTGGCAACAGGAGACGGGCGAACGGGTTGCGCGGCGCCCGAAGGTGCGGCGAGCAGCGCTCGGGCACGCAACCGCCCCACCACCCCGGTTGGAAAGTAATACACCGACAGCACGAAGAGCAGGCCCAGCCAGAGCAGCCACCGGTCCGGTGACAGCAGTGCCGACAGCCACGGTATCGCCGACGCGGCCTCGCTGCCCAGCTTGAGCAAGTCCTGCAGATAACTTTGTGCCACCACGAACAGCGCCGCCCCGATGGCCGCGCCATAGACCGTGCCCATGCCGCCGATCACCACGATCAACAGCACGTCGATCATGATCTCGAATGAGAGCGACGTGTCAGGCCCGTTGTAGCGCAACCAGAGCGCCAGCATCGCACCGGCCATGCAGGCAAACAGCGCCGACAGCACGCTCGACAGGGTGCGGTACACCACCACGCGGTAGCCAATGGCCTCGGCCCGGAACTCGTTCTCGCGGATCGCCTGAAGCACCCGGCCAAACGGCGAGTTGACGATGCGCAGCAGCGCCAGCAGCATCGCCAGCGCCGCGAAAAACAGCACGTAGTAGCCGAGCAAGCGGCCATCGAGCGTGACACCAAGAAAAGGCTGCTCGGCAAACTCGAAGCTCGGCGACAGCAGCTCGGGGACCTTGAAAGTCAAGCCGTCCTCACCGCCCGTGATGTCCGACAGCTGCGAGGCCAGCGTCTGAAACGCTGACGCCACCGCCAGCGTGATCATCGCGAAGAAGATAGCACGCACGCGCAGCGAGAACAGACCAATGGCTAGCGACAACAGCAGTGACAGCAGCAGCGCGCACGCTAGCCCCGTGGCCAGCGCACCCCAGGTCGGCCCCAGGCGTGTGGAGGCGATCGCGATGCCATAGGCGCCAATGCCAAAAAACATGGTGTGCGCAAAACTCACAATGCCGGTGTAGCCCAGCAACAAATCGAAACTCGCCACCAGCACCACAAACACCAGCACCTTGGCCGCCACGCTGAGCGCCTTGACGCCCGGAAACAGAAAGGGCGCAAAGGCCAGCGCGAGCAGCAAAGCGGCCAGCAGCAGCGCGAGCAGGCGGCTGCGCGGCAGGTCGTTGGAAAGTAGGCGGGTCAACAGCATAGAAGGTCGGCGCCTTTTCGCGGAACACCGCGGAGCTGGCGTTGCCGGGCCGCTGGTGTTGCCCCCTTGAGGGGGGATTCGGCTACACGAAGTGAGCAAGTAACGGGGGTGGGTGTCATATTTAGCGGTTCGCGACGGGATAGACGCCTTGCGGCCGCCAAAGGAGCACTGTCACCATCAGCACGATGCTGGCGAACTGCGTCGCGACCGGCAGCAAAAACCCGACATAGTTGGTCATCAGCCCCACCAGCAATGCACCGATCAGCGCACCACCGGTCGAGCCCAGGCCGCCGATGATGATCACGATGAAGATCAGCACATTGACCTGCGCGCCCATCTGCGGCACCAGGTTTTGCTGGAACAGGCCCCACATCACGCCGCCCAGGCCCGCGAGCGCGCTGCCCTCCACGAACACGCCGACGAACAGGCGGCGGATGCGGTAGCCGAGTGATTCGACCATCTCGCGGTCTTGCACGCCGGCGCGGATCAACAGGCCGATCTTGGTGCGGCCCAGCGTCCAGGCCAGCAAGCCGAAGATCACCGCGCCCACCACCACCGCCAGAATGCGGTACTTGCCAATGGCCGCATCGGCGACCAGCACCGAACCGCGCAGCGCTTCGGGCAGCGGCAGCGGGATCTGCCCCGGCCCCCAGATCACCTTGATCAGCTCTTCACCGATGATCATGCCGCCCATCGTGATGAGGATTTGCTTCAGGTGCTGGCCATAGACCGGGCGCACGATGAAACGCTCGAACGCCAGCCCCACCGCGGCCGCCACCCCCATTGCCACCAGCATCGCGGGAAACACGGCCAGCAGGTTGCGCCAGAGGTCCTGCGAGCCGGTCCAGTCGCTCATCAGCCCCAGCACGCTGCTCGCCACGAAAGCACCGAGCGCGATGAACACGCCGTGGCCAAAATTGAGCACATCCATCAGACCGAACACCAGCGTCAGGCCCGAGGCGATGACGAAGATGATCATGCCCATCGCCAGCCCCGCCACGGTGAGCGTGAGCCAGGTCGAGCCTGACCCGACCAGTGGCAGCGCCACCAGCGCCAGCAGCGGCACCAGCAAGAGCGGCTTGACGTCAAAATCCTGATTGACCGTCATAGCGCCAGCCCCAGCAACGACTTTTGCAGCGCTTCATCGCCAGCCAGATCGGCCATGCGCCCGCTGTGCACCACGCGACCGTTGTCCATAACCGCGACGCTGTCGCCCAGGCGTTGCGCAAAACCGATGTTCTGTTCGACCAGCAGCAGCGTGACGCCCTGCGACTTGAGTTCACCGAAGGCGTCGATCATGTTGTTGATGATGGCGGGCGCCAGGCCCTTGCTGGGCTCATCCACGATCAACAACTCGCGTGGCTCGATAATGGCGCGCGCTACCGCGAGCATCTGCTTCTGCCCGCCGGAGAGCTTGCCCGCGGGGTAGTTCCAGAATTTTCCGACCGGTGGAAACAGCTTGAAAATCCATTTGAGCCGGCCGTCGTCCATCTCGGCCGCGCGCCGAGCACCGCGCGCGGCCAGCAGCATGTTTTCCTTGACCGTGAGATCGGAAAAAATGCCCATGTTCTCGGGCACATAAGCAATGTTGAGGGCCGCGATCTGCGGCGTGTCGCGCAGCGTGATGTCCTGCCCCGCAAACGTGATGCGCCCGGCAGACGCCTTCCACAGCCCCATGATGGTTCGCAGCGTCGTGGTCTTGCCGGCGCCGTTGCGGCCGAGCAGCATGGTGAGCTGACCTTTCGGCACGGCCAGATCCGCCCCGTGCAGGATGTGGTATGCCCCGATGTGGGTGTGGACGCCTTCCAGATGCAGCAATGGTTCGCTCATGCGGCCTCCTGGCTCACACCGAGATAGGCTTCTTGAACCACGGGCGATGCGATCACTTCTGCTGGCTCGCCATCGGCCACCAGTTGCCCGTTGTGCAGCACGATGATGCGGTCGGCCAGTTCACGCACCACGTCCATCTTGTG
>JANOBJ010000272.1:0-1625 GCA_031411575.1 Betaproteobacteria bacterium
GATACGACAAAGCCCGCACGAGGCGGGCCGGATACGACAAAGCCCGCACGAGGCGGGCCGGATACGACAAAACCCGCGCAAGGCGGGGTTTGGTTGCAAATGCGCGAGCCTTATTTGGCGGGCGTCTTCTTTGCGGGTTTCTTGCTCTTCTTGGGTTTCGTTGCCATGGATGTTCTCCTCATTGGTGGATTGACGTGATGTAGCTGTCGCCAAAACTTCTGGCGGGCCGCTTCCTGCCTGCCGCTTTCAGGGAACATGTTCCAATCAACAGCAAGTTCGAATGATAACGATCAACCCGCGTCCCGCGTTGACTGAGCGCCCTGAAAGGCACTCATCCCGCGCTCCCACCCATGAAAACTGCCAACCCTGCCCGCCAATCGTTGGGGGCCTACAACAACCGCGATTTCCTGCGCCTGCTGCTGTGCGCGCCGTTTTACTGGATGCTGGCCTTCCTGGTGGTGGAGGCGGCGCTGGCCGCAGCCTCCACCGCGCTCATCATCAAGGCCGGGCAGGACGTGGCGCAGGAGGAATTCCTGATTTCGGACTTCATCTGGATCGTGGTGGCGCAGTCGGCCTCTTACGCGGTGGGCGCCACCAGCTGGGTGTTTGCCGAGCGCGCCGGCTTTGGCGCCTTTGGCCGCTACATGATGCGTTTCGCACGCACCAACCGCTCGCAGGCGTCGTTGCTGGCCGACCGCGACCAGCGCGAGCAGGTCGAGCCGTTTCTCACCAACGAAACCTTCCACATCATCTTTGAGCTGATCTACGAGCTGGAGGCTGACCTGAAGCTCTTTTTCGGCCTGATCTTCAACATGGTGGTGCTGGGCGTGGCGATTGATGCCGGCCTGCCGGCGGTGTATGGCGCGGTGTTTGTGGTGCTGCTGGCGCTGCAGTGGTCGGTGCGCCGGCCGGTGGCAGGGGCCTACCTGAACCAGCAACGCACCACCAACCGCATGACCGCGCACACCTACACCGCGTGGGACAACATCTTCAGCGGCAACCCGTACAACTTTCGCCTGTGGCACGCGGGCTTCAAGCAGCGGCTGCGCGACGCGCTGGGCGCCACCATCCGCGCCATCCTGGCGCGCGAGGGGCTGGCCGCCATCAGCGGCATCCTGGCGCTGGCGGTGGTGTTCACCTACCTGGCCATCATTGCCGCGCGCGACGTCACCAACACCACGCTGCTGGTGGCGCTGGCCGCCACCTTGCCGCGCCAGATCGAGCTGTCGTCCAACATGCACGGCCTGGCCTCGGGCTGGAACGACCTGCTGGCGGTGTGGACGCGCATCAGCGGCGTGTGCCACGCCATGCAGCCCCGGCCCGACAGCGGCTTTGACGGCCGGGTCGAGTTTGACGGCCTGCAATTGAGCCGTGGCGAGCAGCAGCTGCCCTGCACCAGCGTGGACGAGGCGCTGCGCCTGATCGCGGCGCGGCCCACCGGGCGCATCCTGGTGCGCGGGCGCAATGGCGCGGGCAAATCCACCCTGCTGGCCACGTTGAAGGTGCGCCTGGGCGCCGAGGCCTTCTACTGGCCCACCACCGACCGGCTGTCGTTCGCGTTCCTGCGCGGCGCCATGGACAAGGCCGAAGACGCGGCCGATGGCGGCGCGCCCGTGCTGCCGCCG
>JANOBJ010000273.1:0-8858 GCA_031411575.1 Betaproteobacteria bacterium
CCCAGCGTTTCGGCCGCCAGCCGCCGGATGCCTTCGCGGTCCATGGTGAGGCGCGCGGCACGGGCGGTGGGGATCACGCGCACGGTGCCGGCGGCTTCCAGCTCCTGCAGCATCGGCGTGGCAATCGCCTCGATCTCGGGCACCACCAGGTGCGGCCGCTCTTTCTCGATCAGGGCTTTCAGCTGCGCCGGGTCACTCATGGTGATGGTGCGCCCGTGGTGCGCCACCTGCTGGCCGGGCGCGTTGTCGTAGCGGTCCACCGCGATGGTTTCCACGCCGAGGCGCTGCAGCGCGATCAGCACTTCCTTGCCGAGTTCGCCACTGCCCAGCAGCATCACTTTGGTGGCCGAAGGAGAAAGCGGGGTGCCGAGCGTGATCATGGGGCAATCGTCCAGAAAAAATCAGTGGAAGGCATCGGCCATGGCTTCACCCATGCGGATGGCGCGCGTCGGCGCCCACGCGGGGTTGAAGCGCAGCGTGTCCTTGGGGAACAGCAGCACCACGGTGGAGCCGAGCAAAAAGCGCCCCATCTCGTCGCCGCGCTTGAGCGTCACGCGTGGCTCGCCGTCGTAGCGCCACTCGCGCAAACTGCCGGGGCGCGGCGGGTTCACCACGCCATGCCAGACGGTAGCCATGCTGCCCACGATGGTCGCGCCCACCAGCACCAGCACAAACGGCCCGTGCGGCGATTCAAACACGCAGACCACGCGCTCGTTGCGCGCAAACAGCCCCGGCACGCCGCGTGCGGTGGTCGGGTTGACCGAGAACAGCGCGCCCGGCACATGGATCATGCGCACCAGTGTGCCGTCGCACGGCATGTGGATGCGGTGGTAATCCTTGGGGCTCAAATACAGCGTGGCAAAGGCGCCGTTGTCAAAGCGCGCCGCCAGTTGCGCATCGCCGCCGACCAGCGCGCGCGTGGAATAGCGGTGGCCCTTCGCTTGGAAAATCTGGTCTTGCTCGATCGCGCCAAACTGGCTGATCGCGCCATCCACCGGGCACAGCCAGGGCGCGTCCGCCAGTGGCCGCGCACCCTCGCGCAGCGGCCGCGTGAAAAACGCGTTGAAGCTCGCGTAGCTTTCGATCTGCGGGTTGGCGGCTTCGGCCATGTTGACACCGTAGCGCGCGACAAAACGGCGGATGATGCCGTGCGTCAGGCCGCCGGCCTCGCTGCGCGCGATCACGCCCGCCAGAAGGGTCATGGCCTGCTTGGGCATCAGATACTGCGGCAGTACCGCGAGACGGTCAGACAAGGGAACTACCGGTAGTCAGCGACGGCGGATTTTAGCTGGCCGGGTGGGACGGCCGGCGTTCGCAGCGGAACCAGGCGCCGCGACCATGGTTTGTCCCGCGCGCGACTTGCGTTCCACAGGGCCGCTCCTAGACTGAATTTGCACCACAACGTTTCCCACCACGGGCTGGAGACCACCATGAACCGTACCCTGCTCGGCGGCCTGCTCGCCGTCGCCCTTGCGCTGGCCGGATGCGCATCGCCGCCGCCGAGCCGACCGGCCGCGTGGTCGGCGCCCGAGGTGCTGGTGGCGCCGTCTTCGTTCAGCGGCGTGCATGGGCTGGCGGTCGACACACAGGGGCGGCTGCTGGCGGGTTCGGTGGTCGGCAACGCGCTGTGGGAGGTCAACCGCAGCACCGGCGCGGCACGTGTGCTGATCGGCGGCCCCGAAGGCCAGGCTGACGACATCGCGATCGGCCCCAAGGGTGAACTCGCGTGGACCAACTACCTGATGGGCATGCTGCGCTACCGCGAGAACGACACCGCGCCGCTGCGCGTGCTGGCGCAAGACCTGCCCGGCCTGAACTCGCTGGATTTCGACCGCAAGAATGGCAAGCTCTACGCGTCGCAGGTGTTCCTGGGCGACGCGCTGTGGGAGATTGATATAGCGGGCAAGGCGCCGCCGCGCCTCATCAAGAAAGACATGGGGGGCTTCAACGGCTTTGAAGTCGGTCCCGACGGCATGCTGTACGGCCCGCTGTGGTACAAGGGCCAGGTGGTGAAAATCAACCCCGCCAACGGCGACATGACCGTCATCAGCAGCGAGTTCAAGATTCCCGCCGCCGCCAATCTGGACGGCAAGGGCAGCCTGTACGTGGTGGACACCGCCACCGGCGAGCTGTCGCGCGTCGATCTGGCCACCGGCCGCAAGACCGTGGCCGCCAGGCTCAAGACCGCGGTGGACAACCTGGCCATCGCGCCCGACGGCACAGTGTATGTGTCCAACATGGCCGACAACTCGATCGAGGCGTATGACCCGCGTACCGGCGCCGTGCGCGTGCTCACCAGCGGCAAGGTGGCGGTGCCGGCCGGCATCAAGGTGGCTGGCAATACGCTGTGGGTGGCCGATATCTTTGCCTGCCGCACGGTCGACCTCACCACCGGCGCCGTGACCGACGTGATGCGCATGCAGGCGTCCGACATGGAATACCCGTTCGCGGTCGGCCTCTCTGACAAGCTGGTGGCGCTGACCTCGTGGTTCACCGGCTCGGTGCAGTTGCTCGACCGCACCACGCGCAAAACCGTGGCCATGCTGCACGGCTGGAAAGCGCCGTATGACGCGATCCCGATGGCCGACGGCAGCCTGCTGGTGGCCGAGATCGCCACCGGCAGCATCACGCAGGCCAGCGGCGCGGATTTCAAGACCCGCAAGGTGGTGGCCAGCGGTCTGGGCGGGCCGGTGCAGCTGGTGCTGGGGCAGGACGGCGCGCTGTACGTCACCGAGGCGGCCGGCAAGCTCACCCGCGTGAACCTGGCCACCGGCGCCAAAACCACGGTGGCCGAAGGCCTGGCGCTGCCCGAGGGCGTGGCGCAGACACCCTGGGGCAGCTTCATCGTGGCCGAGAGCGCGGCGCAACGGCTGGTGGAGATCGACCCCGCCACGGGCAGCAAACGCGTGGTGGCCGACAAGCTGCCGATCGGCCTGCGCGCCGGCCCTGGCCTGCCGCCGCCGTATGTGGTGACTGGCGTGGCGGTGGGCGGTGACGGCAGCATCTACCTGTCGGCCGACCTGAACAACGCGATCTACCGCATCCGGCCCCAGCAGTAGCCCCTGGCCACGGCTCCTGCGGGGCGATGCGACACAATGCGCGCATGCCCGGCAACCTGCTTTCTGTATCCAACCTGACCAAGCGCTACGGCAACACCGCGGTCGTCAAGGACCTGTCGTTTGCCATCGCGCCGGGCGAATGCCTGGGCGTGATCGGCCCCAACGGCGCGGGCAAGACCACCACCATCCGCATGTGCCTGGGGCTCACCCAGCCGGACAGCGGCTCGATTGCCTACTTTGCCAACGGCACGGCCGACTCGGCGATGCAGATGCCGCGCGATGCGCTGGCCATCAAGGCGCAGCTCGGCGTGGTGAGCCAGTTCGACACGCTCGACCCCGATTTCAGCTGCGCCGAAAACCTGCTGGTGTATGGCCGCTATTTCGGCATCAAGGCGGCTGCGATCCGGCCCCGGCTGGGGAAGCTGCTGGAGTTCGCGGCGCTGTCGCACAAGGCCGATGCCAAACCGGGCGAGCTGTCGGGCGGCATGCGGCGGCGCCTGAGCCTGGCACGCGCGCTGGTGAACGACCCGCGCCTGTTGCTGCTGGACGAACCCACCACCGGGCTTGACCCGCAGGCGCGCCACCTGATGTGGGAGCGGCTGCAACTGCTGCTGCAACAAGGCAAGTCGATCCTGCTCACCACCCACTTCATGGACGAAGCCGAGCGCCTGTGCAGCCGCCTGCTGGTGCTCGACCACGGCGGCAAGATCGCCGAAGGCAAGCCGCGCGAGCTGATCGCCCAGCACCTGGAGCCCGATGTGGTGGAGGTGTATGGCGTGGGCGCGCTGGCGCTGGTCGATTCACCGCTCAAGGCGCACGCGGCGCGCGTCGAGGTCAGCGGCGAAACAGTTTTCTTCTACACCGAGAGTGCCCGCCCGCTGCTGGCCGCGCTGGAGGCGTACCCGCACCTGCGCACCCTGCACCGTCCGGCGAACCTTGAAGATCTGTTCCTCAAGCTCACCGGACGACAAATCCGTGAAGACGGTTGACCCATGAGCACCCCATTCCCTGACAACCTGCCGGCGGCTGGCGTTGCCGCACCGTCCATCTGGCGCGCCCCCGCGCTGTCCATGCGCTGGTGGCCGGTGTTCCTGCGCAACCTGCTGGTCTGGCGCAAGCTGGCGATCCCGAGCCTGCTGGGCAACATCGCCGAGCCGCTGATGTGGCTGCTGGCGTTTGGCTACGGCCTGGGCGCGCTGGTGGGCCAGGTGAACATCGGCGGCGCAGGGGGCGACACCCGGGTGCCCTACATCCTGTTCCTGGCCAGCGGCTCGATCTGCATGAGCGCGATGAACGCCGCCAGCTTCGAGGCGCTGTATTCGGCGTTCTCGCGCATGCACGTGCAAAAAACCTGGGACGGCATCATGAACGCGCCGGTCGCGCTGGACGACGTGGTGCTGGCCGAGATGCTCTGGGCGGCCTTCAAGGCGCTGTTCACCGTCACCGCCATCCTGGGCGTCATGCTGGTGCTGGGCATCAGCTACAGCCCCAAGCTGCTGGTGGCGTGGCCGGTGCTGCTGTTTGCCGGCATCACCTTCAGCTGCATCGCGCTGATCTTCAATGCGCTGGCCAAGGGCTACGACTTCTTCACCTATTACTTCACCCTGTTCCTCACGCCCATGATGTTCCTGTCGGGCGTGTTTTTCCCGCGCGAGCAGTTGCCCGGCCCGGTGCGCATCGTGTCCGAGTGGCTGCCGCTGACCAGTGCCGTCGAGCTGGTACGGCCCCTGTTCATGGACCAGTGGCCACAACACCCGGTGCGCCATCTGGTGGTGCTGGTGGTCTATACCGGGCTGTCGTTCTGGGTGGCGCTGGCGCTCACGCGCAAGCGGTTTCGCGCCTGAAGGCGATTCAGCCCCTGCACAAGGCTGCCGTTTTTTTATACAGTTGGGGGCATGCCAGCCCCATCGCCCGTCGCCTTGCTGTCGGATGACCACATCGCGCTGATGGCGCGGGGCGTCTCGGTGATCGCGGCGTCCCGCGACGCCCGCAACAAGCCAAGCATCATGCGCGCGGTGGGCAGCCATGTCAGCGCCGATGGCACGCAGATCACGGTCTATTTGTCACGACCGCAATCGCAGCAGCTCATCCAGGATGTGACTGCAACCGGCATGCTCGCGGTCGTCTTCAGCGAGCCGTCGTCGCACCGCAGCATCCAGGTCAAGGGCGTTGCGGCCGTCATCCGCGACGGCACAACCAGCGACCAGCCGATCCTGGCCCGCTACCTGGCCTCGATGGAGCACGAGCTGGGCCGCATTGGCTATCCGCCGATCTATGCACATGCCATGTTGCGGCACCACCCGGACGATCTGGTGGCCATCAGCTTTACGCCATCCGCCGCCTTCGACCAGACGCCCGGCCCGAAAGCAGGCGCCGCCCTGCCCAACCTTTCGGGAGCGATCCCGTGAGCACGCGTCTCTGCGATATCCGTGCCTGCCTGGAAGGCGTGATTCCGGCCATCATGGCGACCTGTCATGCCGATGGGACGCCCAACGTGGCCTACATTTCCCAGGTGTTCTACGTGGACGAGCAGCACGTGGCGCTGTCGTTCCAGTTCTTCAACAAGACCCGCCAGAACATCCTGTCGAACCCGTACGCCACGGTGTTGCTGCTCGACCCCCAGACCGCCCTGTTCTATCGCCTGCACCTGCACTACCGGCGCACCGAAACCAGCGGCCCGCTGTTTGAAGGCATGAAAGCGCAGCTGGCCGGCATCGCCTCGCACACCGGCATGGCCGGAGTGTTCAAGCTGCAGGGGTCGGATGTTTACGCGGTGCAGCAGGTGGAAGCCCTGCCCGGCGAGCCGATGGCCACGCCCGAGCCACGCCGGGGCCTGCTGGGCAGTCTTCGCCGGGGCAGCGAGCGGCTGGCCCGCTGTGCCAACTTTGGCGAACTGGTCAACGCCGCGATCTCCACCATGACAGACATGCTGCAGATCGAGCATGCGATGGTGCTCATGCTCGATCCCGCCACCCAGCGGCTGTACACGGTGGGGAGCTGTGGGTATTCCGAATCCGGCGTCGGCTCGGAGATCGAGATGGGCGATGGTGTGATCGGTGTTGCCGCGCGCGAGCGCATCCCGGTGCGCATCATGCACATGACCTACGCCTACCTGTACACCCGCAGCGTGCGGCGCAGCCTGCGCGACGACACCCCTGATCTTGAGCTGGCCACCACCATTCCCTACCCCGGGCTGAGCGAGCCGCACAGCCAGCTGGCGGTTCCCATCGCCTCGGCCGGGCGGCTGCTGGGCGTGCTGTTCGCGGAAAGCCCGCAGGAACTGCGCTTTAGCCATGAGGACGAGGACCTGCTGGTGGCGTTTGCCGGGCATTTGGGGGCCGCCATGGACCTGGTGCACGCCGCGAGCGAGGCGCCCGACAGCGTGCTGCCGGGAGACGTGGCGCCCGTCGCGGCAGTCGGTCAACCCCTGCGCGTGCGCCGCTACCCGGGCACCGAGAGCGTGTTCATCAACGACAGCTACCTGATCAAGGGGGTCGCCGGCTCGATCTGCTGGAAGCTCCTGACCGACTATGTGCAGCTGGGCCGGACCGAGTTTTCCAACCGCGAACTGCGGCTGGACCCGTCGATCCGCCTGCCGGAGATCACCGACAACCTGGAGGCGCGGCTGTTGTTGCTGCAGCGCCGGCTGGCCGAGCACAGCCCGCATATCGCGCTGGAGAAAACCGGCCGCGGGCGCTTCCGGCTGGTGGTCACGCGGCCGGTGGAGCTCCACACGGCCGCCTGCTGATCGCTCAGACCGTCAACAGCCCCGGCACGGGCGTGATGCCCAGGGCACGCGCCAGCGGAACCCACTCGACCAGCGGCAGGTTTTCGCGTGCCACCTCGGCAATGGCGCTGAAAGCTGGCGCGGGCGCTTTTTGCTGGATGTCCGACAGCACGGCCACGCGCTCCTGCGGGTTCAGTGCCGGAATCATCCAGCGCGCGACCAGCATCATCTCGGCCGGCGGGATGGAGCCGACCAGCGCGTTGTGGATGTCCACCAGCTCGGCGTCGCTGTAGTGCGCCCACAGCGTGGCGTTGTGCGCGGCTTCCTCCACCTCCATGTGCTCGAAGTTGTGCGCCACGAACCCCGCCAGTTGACGGTAGAAGGCCTGGGCAGACGCCGCGCGCTCCGCGCCCTCCAGCGTGGGCAGGGTGCTGACCGCGCTGCGCAGTGCCGCGATGGCCGCCACGTGATCGTTGTGGTCGTGCGCCACGGCCTGGCTGGCACCCGGTGCGCGGGCCTCGATGGCGGCGTGGACAAACCCGTTTTCATGCGCGATGTGCGCGGTGCACAGGTCGAGCAGGGTGTGGACCCGGCCGGCCAGGCCGAGCAGCGCCACTGGGTCCTGGGGGTCGGTGCGGCCGGCGCTGACCAGCACATCGGCCATCATCGCGCGCAGCGCCTTGTGGATGCCGGCATACAGGTCCAGCCGCGGAGTGGCGTCGGCAGCGGTGACGTGGGCAATTTCCTGGGTATCGAATTTCATGGTCTTCCTTTGGGCTGTTGAGGGGCGTGGGCCCCGGTTTTGGTTCGGGTCATGGCCCAACCGCCAGATGCAGTGAAGCCATGCCGGGAAGTCTAGGAAGACCGCGGTCAATCCGTTCCTAAATTTCACTTAGCGCAACCCTAAGCAAACCTTAAACGCGGCAAAATCTCCTGCAATCGGAGGAGACACGGAGCCGACACCGTGCCGCCGGCCGACGGGCGTTTTCACTCACCGGGGGTATCACATGAACACGGATCACTCAGGCAGCATTGACTGCGAGGTTCGCGACAGCGGCCAGGGCGGCGTGCTGCTGATCGGCATCAACCGGCCGGCCAAGCGCAACGGCTTCACCCCGAAGATGTTCCGCGAACTGGGCGAGGCCTACACCCGGCTCGACGACGACCCCGCGCTGCGCGTGGGCGTGCTGCATGCTTTCGGCGACCACTTCACGGCGGGGCTGGATTTGCCCACCATCGCGCCGCTGATGCAGCGCGGCGAAAAAGCCGTGCCGCTGGGGCTGGTGGACCCGCTGAACCTGGGCATGGAAGGCTACCGCCGGCGCGTCAAGCCGATGGTGGTGGCCGTGAAAGGCATCACCTACACGCTGGGCATCGAACTCATGCTGGCGGCCGACATCGTGGTGGCGGCCGACAACTGCCGTTTCTCGCAGCTGGAGGTCAAGCGCGGCATCATGGCCACCGGCGGCGCCACCTTGCGCATGGCCGAGCGCGCGGGCCTGGGCAACGCGCTGCTGCACCTGCTGACGGGCGACGAATTTGGCAGCGCCGAAGCTCTGCGGCTGAATTTTGTGCAAAAGGTACTACCGGCCGGCGACGAGCTGGCCGAGGCGCTGCGCATCGCCGATGCGATTGCCGCGCAGGCGCCGCTGGCCGTGGTAGCGAGCCGGCTCAACGCGCTCAAGGCGGTGGAGCACGGCCCCGTGGTGGCGATGCAGGAGTTCATCGACGTGCAACGGCAACTGGCCACCAGCGACGACGCAGCCGAAGGCGTGCGCTCATTCGTGGAACGGCGGCCCGCGCGCTTTTCGGGGCGCTGAGCCGCAGGTCACGGCAGCGCGAGCCCGCCACGCCGCCTCCACACCGCCCTTTCCCATATCTGAAACATGCCGTCACCATTTACATTGCACACAATTTAATTGTGCCCTATAATTTAGCCATGGCATCGCCAACCACCCCCACCCACCCCGCCCGCCAAGCCCAGCTGCTGGACAACCAGCTGTGCTTTTCGCAGTATTCGGCCTCGCTCGCCAAGACCAAGGTGTACAAGCCGCAGCTGGACGATATGGGCC
>JANOBJ010000274.1:0-7584 GCA_031411575.1 Betaproteobacteria bacterium
GCCTGCTCATAGACGCCATTGGTGAACGCGTCGGCCGACTCCGAGAACTTGCGTTGCGCCTGCTGCTTCTTGACGTCGGCCTCGATCTCGGCCTTCATCTCCTCGAAGCTGCGCTGTTTCGGCGCCTTGATGTCGGTCAGCTTGATGATGTGGTAGCCGAACTCGGACTCCACCACGTCGCTGATGTCGCCCTTCTTGAGGGCAAACGCAGCCTGCTCGAATGGCTTGACCATGGCGCCGCGCGCAAAGAAATCAAGGTCGCCGCCATTGGGCGCCGAGCCGCTGTCCTGCGAGTTCTTCCTGGCCACCTCGGCAAAGCTGTCGGGCGCCTTGCGCACGGCGGCGAGCAACTCGTCAGCCTTGGCCCTGGCTTTCTGGCGGTCGGCCGCGGGCGCATTGGCCGGCGCATTGATCAGGATGTGGCTCGCGCGGCGCTCTTCCTGGCCGCTCAGACGCGCGGAATTTTGCTCGTAGTAGGTCTTGAGATCGGCCTCGTTCACCGTGATGCTGCCCTTGACGCTGTCCAGGTCCAGCACCAGGTATTCGATATTGGCCTGCTCGGGCGCCTGGAACAGGGCCGGGTTGGCCTTGTAGAAGTTTTCGATATCGGC
Organism: Betaproteobacteria bacterium; assembly: GCA_031411575.1. GTDB lineage: Bacteria > Pseudomonadota > Gammaproteobacteria > Burkholderiales > Burkholderiaceae_C > JANOBJ01. Next base: position 612 of record JANOBJ010000274.1, read on the forward strand.
ATCGGTCAGCGTCACCTTGGCGGCAAAGTCAGCGGTGTTGAACCGGGCCAGCTGCACCTCGCGCTTCTCAAAAAAGGCGTTCAGCGCGACATCGGCCTGAGCGGCAGAGGCAAAGGCGGTTCCGGCCACGCCTTCCAGCACCTGGCGTGAAGACAAATCGCTGCGCACCCGGGCTTCAAACATCTCGGGCGACATGCCCTGGCGACCCACCAGTTCGCGGTAGCGCTCCACATCGAGCGAGCCGTCGGGGCGGCGCAGCGCGGCGATGGACGGGTTCTCGTTGAGGTCGCGCGCCAGCCGCGCGTCGCTCGTGACCAGGCGCGACTTGTCGGCGGCGGCCACCAGCACCCGGTCGCGCACCAGGCGCTCCAGCGTGGCGTAGCGGGCTTCGGGCGAGTCGAGCAGTTTGGCATCCAGCGTCGGCATGGATTCGCGCACGCGCTGGACCTCGTTCTGGTGCGCGGCGTCCCACTCGGTCTTGGTGATCTTCTGGCCATCTACCTTGGCCACCGCTTCGCTCTGCTGGTCGCCCCGCGTGTAGCCCTCGATGCCAAACAGCACGAACGACGGAACGATCAACACGAACAGCAGGACCATGGTCCATTTGGTGTGCTTGCGGATGAAATCAAACATGCTCGTACTCTTATGGCAACTGCAACAAAAAAGGCGAACAACCTGTTCGCCTTTGCTTCGGGTGGTGGGTGCTGACGGGCTCGAACCGCCGACCTACGCCTTGTAAGGGCGCCGCTCTACCAACTGAGCTAAGCACCCCACCTGATTACGGTCATCAGTTCAAAGCATCCTTCAACGCTTTGCCCGGACGGAACTTGGGCACCTTGGCAGCCTTGATTTTAATCGCTACGCCGGTCCGCGGGTTGCGGCCGCTGCGCGCGGCCCGTTTGCCAACGGTAAAGGTACCAAAACCAACCAGCGAAACGGACCCGCCTTTTTTCAGGGTCGTCTTGACAGCGCCAATGGTGGACTCAAGCGCGCGCGTGGCGGCTGCTTTGGAAATGTCGGCATGCTTGGCAATGTGCTCAATCAGTTCTGTTTTGTTCACAAGGAGCCCCTCGGTGAGAAATGGTGTTGATCGGGTTGTCTCGTCAAAAAATTCTCCCGAGACATCACGCAAAACTTCTACGCGCGGAATGTGTTCGGGAGACATGTATCGGCAGTGTGCGCTGCTGCGATGATTAAAGCCATGGTGCTTCATGGTGTCAATACGGGCAGCAGGTTTACGACAGCGCGGTGCCGGATTCTATGCTCTTTTGTGGAGGACGCCCGCCCCCTGCCCAACGATTTTCGCGCGCAAGCGCGTAAACCCCAACGCGCTTTTGGTGCCCACCAACTGTTACACAAGCGCCGCGCGCAGGATCCCGTCAGATGGCCTCTGCAATGGCGCGACCGACATCGCCGGTACCCGCACGGCCACCGATATCCGGCGTGCGCGGCGCTCCGCTTTGGGGATGCAACACCTTCTCGATGGCTGTCAGCACGGCGTCATGCGCCTCGCGGTAGCCGAGAAAATCCAGCATCATGGCGCCGCACCAGATCTGTCCGATCGGATTGGCGATGTTCTGACCCGCAATGTCGGGGGCCGAACCGTGTACCGGCTCGAACAGCGAGGGAAACTTGCGGTCCGGATTGAGGTTGGCGCTGGGTGCGATGCCGATCGTGCCGGTGCACGCGGGCCCGAGGTCGCTCAGGATATCGCCGAACAGATTGCTCGCCACCACCACGTCAAAGAAATCGGGGCGCTGCACAAAATGCGCGGTCAGGATGTCGATGTGGAACTTGTCCACGTTCACGCCTGGATACGCTCTTGACATCTCGACCACGCGCTCGTCCCAGTAGGGCATGGTGATGGCGATGCCGTTGGATTTGGTGGCGCTGGTCAGGTGCTTTTTCGGGCGCGACTGGGCCAGCTCAAACGCAAACTTGAGTACGCGGTCCACCCCGATGCGCGACATCACGGTCTCCTGCATGACGATCTCGCGCTCGGTGCCCGGATACATGCGCCCGCCGATGCTGGAATACTCGCCCTCGGTGTTCTCGCGCACGATGTACATGTCGATCTCGCCGGGATCCCGCCGGGACCCATCGCGGCGCACCACCGGCGCAATGATGCCCGGCATCAGGCGCGCGGGGCGCAGGTTGACGTATTGGTCAAACTCGCGGCGAAACAGCAGCAACGACCCCCACAGCGACACGTGGTCGGCGATCTTCTCGGGCCAGCCCACGGCGCCAAAGTAGATCGCGTCGTGACCGCCGATCTGGTCTTTCCAGTTGTCGGGCAGCATCTTTCCGTGCCGCTCGTAGTGGTCCCAGCTGGAAAAATCGAAATGGTCGAAATGCAGATCGATGCCGAACTTGCGCGCCGCGGCATCCATCACCCGGATGCCCTCGGGCATGACTTCCTTGCCAATGCCATCACCGGCGATGACGGCGATACGTTTCTTGCTCATGGTTGGGTCCTTATCTGGTTGGGGTGGGGAGCGTGGGTAGGTTCGGTGGGTTGATCACTGCTGAAAGAAATTCATGGCTTCTTCGGTCAGGCGTTGCGGCGCTTCTTCGGCGATGTAGTGACCGCAGGGCAAGGCGCAACCTGACACATCGGCCGCCCGCTCGCGCCACAACGCCATCACCTCAAAACACTGCGCGACAACGCCGTGCTCGCCCCACAGCACGCGCAGCGGCTGCATCAGGCGGCGGGCGGCTGCCACATCGTCCCGGTCATGCTGCAGGTCGATCGTCGCAGACGCCCGGTAGTCTTCGCAAATGCCCGTGGCCGTGCCCGGCAGGCCGGCGCAACGCTCGTATTCGGCCAGTGCCGCCGGTTCAAACGCGGCCAGGCCGGCAAACCGCTTGCCCATGACGCTGCGCACGTACTGCGCGGGGTCGGCCTCGATCATTGTCTCGGGCAGCGGCGGCGGCTGGATCAGGCAGTACCAGTGCCAGTAGGCCCGCGCAAAGGCTTCCGTGGTGTGGGTGTACATCGCCAGCGTGGGCGCAATGTCCAGCAGCATGAGCCGCTGCACGGCCTGCGGGTGGTCGGCCGCCAGACGGTGCGCGACCCGTGCGCCCCGGTCATGCGCCAGCACCTGGAATTGCGTGAAGCCGTGGTGCGTCATGACCGCCAGCGCATCCAGCGCCATCTCGCGTTTGCTGTAACTGGCGTGGTCGGGCGTCGCCGCCGGCCGCCCGGAGTCGCCATAACCGCGCAGATCCATCAGCACCACGGTGAACCGCTGCGCCAATTGTGGCGCCACGCGGTGCCACATCACCTGCGTCTGCGGGTGCCCGTGCAGCAACAATAGCGGTGGCCCGCTGCCCCCCGCACGGGTATGGAGCCGCACGCCAGCGCGCTCAACGGGGTGGACTTGAAAGTCTTGCAGCATGGGTACAAGCATAGCCGCGCCTTGGGCAATAATGAGCGAATTGATTGTTTCTCTGGAGGAAACAAATGGACCGTGCCGATCTGGAGCTGGTGATCGCCGTTCGCCAGCATGGCACCTTGGTGGCCACCGCCAAATCGCTCCGTGTGGCGCCATCGGTCGTGACCAAGCGGCTGGCGGCGCTGGAGACGCAACTGGGACTGCGCCTGTTCCAGCGCACCACGCGGCGCGTCAGCCCCACCGCGGACGGCGAGACCCTGTGCGAGCGGGCCGATGTGCTGTTGCGCGCCTTCAAGGATGTGGAAGCGGAGCTGCGCGAACGCCAGGCCGAGCCGACCGGGCTGGTCCGGCTGGCGGCAACCTTCGGCTTCGGGCGGCTGTGGCTGGGTCCTGCGCTGGCGGCTTTTCAGGCGCGCTACCCGCGGCTGGAGGTCCAACTGCAGCTCACCGAACAGCTGCCCGATCTGGCCGTGGAGGGGTTTGACGGCGCGATCTGGCTCTGGAACGCGCCGGGCGATCGCGCGGCCGAATGGGTGTCGCGCCGGCTGGCCCGCAACCAGCGCGTGCTGGTGGCCGCCCCCGCCTACCTGCACGCGCACGGGGTGCCAGACACGCCGGAAGACCTGGCCCGGCACACCTGCCTGGTGGTGCGCGAGAATGGCAACGAGCCAGGCCAGCGCTTTGACCACTGGCAACTGCAGCGCGAGCGCGACCGCCAGGTGTTGCGCGCACCAGTACAGGGCCCACTGTCCAGCAACTCGGGCGAGTTGGTGCGCGACTGGTGCCTGGCCGGCCACGGCATCATGCTGCGCAGCCTGTGGGACATCGCCCCGCAGCTGGCCAGTGGCGAACTGGTGCGGGTGCTGCCGGCTTACGCCATGCCCGACGCCGACATTCACTGGCTGGCGCCCTACCGCCCGCAAACGCCCAAGCGCATCCGCTTGCTGGTGGATTTTCTGGCCGAGCAGTTCCGCGGCGAGCCGTGGAAGCAAGCTGCCCCGGCCGTTACTTCGCGGCCCGCACGACCAGGCTCACCCCAAAAGCGGTAAGCGCTGTGCCCAGCACCGTGGTCAGGGTGACCGGCTCGGCAAACAGCAGCCAGGCCAGCAGCGCGGTGCACGGCGGCACCAGGTACAGCAAGCTGGTGACGGCGGTGGCGGCACCGCGCTGGATCAGCAGATACAGCAGTGAACTGCCGCCCAGCGTGAGCGCCAGTACCGACCAGGCCATCGCGCCGGCGAGTTCGGTGTTGAGCCCACCCGAAGGCAGCAGCCAGCGCATCGGTTCGGGTTCGAGCAACGCCAGCGGCAGCGTTGCGGCCAATGCCGCGGCCAGCTGCACCACGTTGGCGGTGCGCACATCACACGGCGCCACGTGACGCTTTTGGTACAGCGTCCCCACCGTGATGGACAGCAGTGCCCCGACGGCGAGCGACAGGTTCCACAGATCCACATGGTCGTTTGCCACGCCCTGGCCGAACTTGCGCGACACCACCATCACCAGCCCCGCAAAACCCAGCACCAGCCCGACCCACTGCCGCCGGGTGGCGCGCGCGCCAGTGGACGACAGCCACACGGCGGTCAGCACCGGCTGCAAACCGACGATGAGCGACGACATGCCCGACCCCATGCCCGCCTTGACGGCCGCCCACACGCCGCCCAGGTAACCTGCATGCATCAGCACGCCGGTCACGGCCAGGTGCAGCCACTGCGCCCGTGTAGCCGGCCACGCCACGCGCGCCAGCGCGATCCACGCGAGGAAACAGGCGATTGACAAGGAGTAGCGCACGGCCAGAAAAGACATCGGCGGCGCGTGCGGCATGCCGTAGCGCGCCACGATGAAGCCGGTGCTCCAGATCAGCACGAAGATGGCGGGCATTGCCCGCAGCAGCGCAGCGTTGCGGGCGTCATCGCCCGAACCCGCGCTCACTTCACTCTGGCGCGTATTTCCGGCAGCGCTTTTTGCAGGTAGTACACCATCGACCAGACGGTCAGAATGGCCGCCAGCCAGATCAGCCAGATGCCCCAGAGGCGGGTGTCGATGACGCCGAACAACTGCCCGTCAAACAGCAGGAACGGGATGGCCACCATCTGCACCACCGTCTTGACCTTGCCGAGCATGTGCACGGCCACGCTCTTGGACGCGCCGATCTGCGCCATCCACTCGCGCAGCGCCGAGATGGCGATTTCGCGCCCGATGATGATCAGCGCCACGAACACGTCGGCGCGGTTCAGGTGCACCAGCACCAGCAGCGACGCGCAGACCAGGAACTTGTCGGCCACCGGGTCCAGGAACGCACCGAAGGCCGACGTCTGGTTGAGCTTGCGGGCCAGGTAGCCGTCGAGCCAATCGGTCAGGGCAAACACCACAAACATCACCGTGGCCACCACGTTGCTCACCGCCCGGTCGGGCCAGATGTAGAACACCCCCACGATGAGCGGAATCGCGACGATGCGCGTCCAGGTCATGAGGGTGGGGATGGTCAGGAACATGCGGTTATTGTGTCATGGCGTCTAGCGAGCCCTTGTGGCACCGCGCTCGGGGCCGCAACGGTCACGCCAAGGCAGGTTTTGCCGCCGGGCCGCCCCAAGGCAAAACGCGCCCCCTCGGGGGGCAGAGAGCCACACGCAGTGGGCGAACGTGGGGGCCTAATGCAATGCCCGGTAAATCTCCTCGGCCAACTCGCGCGAAATGCCTTCCACGGTGGCAATGTCTTCCACCCCGGCTGACGCTACGCCGCGAATGCCACCGAAGCGCTGCAGCAGGCGCGCGCGCTTCTTGGGGCCGATGCCGGGGATTTCCTCGATCTTGCTGCCGCCGACGCGCACCTTGGCGCGCTGCGCCCGCATGCCGGTGATGGCAAATCGGTGCGCCTCGTCGCGGATCTGTGCCACCAGCATCAGCGCGGCCGAATCCTTGCCCAGGTACACCTTGTCGCGGCCGTCGGCAAACACCAGTTCTTCCAGGCCGACCTTGCGGCCCTCGCCTTTCTCCACGCCCGCGATCAGGCCCAGATCGAGCCCGAGTTCGGTGAACACCTCGCGCGCCATCGACACCTGGCCCTTGCCGCCGTCCACCAGCACCAGGTCGGGCAGACGCCCGTCGCCGTTGCGGGCCGCCTCAGCCAGCTTGCTGTAGCGCCGCGTCAGCACCTGGCGCATGGCGGCGTAGTCGTCGCCGCCGGTGATGCCGTCGATACCGTAACGCCGGTACTCGCTGTTCTGCATCTTGTGGTGGTGAAACACCACGCAGCTGGCCTGCGTGGCCTCGCCCGCGGTGTGCGAGATGTCAAAGCATTCAATGCGAAACGTGTCCAGGTCATCGGACGCCAGATCCAGCGCCTCCACCAGGGCACGCGTGCGCGCCTGCTGCGAGCCCTCCTCGGCCAGCAGCCGCGCGAGTTGGATGTCGGCGTCTTTTTGCGCCATCTCCAGCCAGATGCGGCGCTGCTCGCGCGGGTTGTGCACCGCGCTGACCCTGACACCGCTTTGCAGCGACAGCGCCTCGATCAGCGTCTTGCTGACCGCGTGGCTGGTGATCAGCGCAGGCGGCACCGGCACGCCGATGTAGTGCTGCGC
>JANOBJ010000275.1:0-1548 GCA_031411575.1 Betaproteobacteria bacterium
TTGCGCAGCTTGCGCGTCACGTCGGCGCCAATGCCGGGCCGGCGAAAGCTCAGGGCGTCGTCGGTGTCCAGCAGCGAGGCGGCGTCAAACCCGTCGCTGATGGCTTCGCGCAGCACCGCCTGCTCGTCCAACTGGTGCTGCACCGCGATCGGCGCGGCCGGCTCCGGCGCCAGCGCGGCACGCGGGTGTGCCGCCAGAGGCTTGACGATGCCAACCGCACGCACGAACAGTTCCTTCTCGGCACGGGCCCGGCGCTCGGCCGCACGCCGCGCCGCCAGCGCCTCGGCCGCGCGCGCCTGCGTCGCCGCAATTTCGGCCTGAATCGCCTTCAAGTCCTTGAGAGATCGTGCTTTCATGCTATCTAACCTATAGCAGACCACGCTCGGCCATCGACAGCGCCTGGCCCGGCCCGACGATCACGTGGTCGAGCACGCGCACGTCCACCAGCGCCAGCGCGGCCTTCAGCGTCTGCGTCAGGGCTTCGTCGGCGCGCGAAGGCTGCACCGTGCCGCTGGGGTGGTTGTGCGCCAGCACCACGGCCGCGGCCTGCAGGTGCAGCGCGCGCAGCACCACCTCGCGCGGGTACACGCTGGTCTGCGTCAGCGTGCCGCGAAACAGCTCCTCCAGCGCCAGCAGCCGGTGCTGGGTGTCCAGGAACAGCACCGCGAACACCTCATGGCCGCGCTGCGACAGGTGCAGCTGCAGGTAGTGCTTGACGGCGTCGGGGTTGCTGAACACCTCGCGCTCCTTGAGCTGCTGCGCCAGCGCTCGGCGCGCCAGTTCCAGCACCGCCACCAGCTCGGCGCGCTTGGCCGGCCCCAGGCCCTTGATGCGCTTCAGGTCATCGGCGCTGGCGTGCAACAGGCCGGCGATGCCGCCAAAGCCCGACGGCGGCGGGTCCACCAGCTCCTGCGCCAGTTGCAGCACGCCCTTGCCCGCCATGCCGGTGCGCAGCAGCAGCGCCAGCAATTCGGCGTCGCTCAGTGCGCCGGGGCCGCGCGCGAGCAGTTTCTCGCGCGGGCGGGCGTCGGGCGGCAGGTCTTTCAGGGGCATCGGGCGGGGGCGAGGGCGTTGGCCCCAAGGTTTCTACAATGGAGACCAGTTTATCGGGACTTCCATGACCTCCGTTTCCACCGTTTCGGCCCCCGTGTCGGAGCCCCCGCGTGTCCAGAGCGGCTCGTTCCTGACGCTGCACTACCGGCTGGCCGGGCCGCAGGGCGACATCATCAACACCTTTCACGACAAGCCGGCCACGCTGTCACTGGGCGCGGGCGAGCTGTCGCCCGCCGTCGAGCAGCGCCTGCTCGGGCTGCCCGAGGGCGCCCGCGAGCGCTTTGACATCCCGGCCGGCGAGGCGTTTGGCGAGCGCAACCCCAGCATGGTCCAGTGGGTGGCCAAAAAGCTGCTGAGCGAGCTGGGCGACCCCGACGAGCAGTACCGCGTGGGCGACGTGGTGCAGTTCCCCACGCCCGACGGCCTGGGCAGCTATGCCGGCTCGGTGCGGCAGGTGGGCAAGGGCGGCGACGGCGACGGCAAGGCCGATGCGGT
>JANOBJ010000276.1:0-2432 GCA_031411575.1 Betaproteobacteria bacterium
CGCTGCGCGAGCCGTCGCTGAAGGCCGCCGAGGCGATTCTGGCGTCGCCCAAGGTAGATGTCGAAGCCCGCACCAAGGAAGACGAAAGCCCGCTGATGCTGGCCGCGCTCAAGGGCCACCGCGAGATCGCCGAAAAGCTGGTCGCCAAGGGCGCCGACGTCAACAAGACCGGCTGGGCGCCGCTGCATTACGCCGCCACCCACGGCCACATCGAGATCATCCGGCTGCTGCTGGAGCACCATGCCTACATCGACGCCGAGTCGCCCAACGGCAGCACGCCGCTCATGATGGCCGCCGGCTACGGCACGGCGTCTGCGGTGAAGCTGCTGCTCGAAGAAGGCGCCGACCCGCTGATCGCCAACAAGCAAGGCCTGACCGCCATCACCTTCGCCCAACGCGCCAACCGCACCGAATCCGCCGAGATCATCGCCGCGTTCGTGCGCGGTCGCGCGCCCAAGGGCAAGTGGTGAGGCCAGTGGTGAGATGAGCGCGGTTTGGGCGGGACGGCGTCCAGCCGCCCGCACTGTGGAGTCTGATTTAACTTCATACGATGTATATTATGTTAAGTAACATGGGAAGTCCTGAAAGTTGTCAGCGTTCAGCGACCAAGCGTGTCCAACCCTGCGCTGACTGAACATCTCTACCCACCCACCCCCAATCCGCCCGCACCGCCATGGACATCAACCTTCCCCCCGTGCTCGAAGAAGTCACTGCCGCCTTCCGGGCCTATGAACAGGCGCTGGTCAGCAACGACGTGGCGATGCTGGACGCGCTGTTCTGGGACAGCCCGCACACGGTGCGCTACGGCGCTGGCGAGAATCTGTATGGTTTTGCCGAGATCCAGGCGTTTCGTCTGGCGCGCCCGGCGCGGGGCCTGTCACGCGAGATCGTGCGCACCGTGATCACCACCTTTGGCCACGACACCGCCACCGCGAGCATCGAGTTCCGTCGCAGCGGCACCGACCGCATCGGCCGCCAGATGCAGACCTGGGTGCGCCTGCCCGACGGCTGGCGTGTGGTGGCCGCGCATGTGAGCCTGATGGACTGACGCCGCGCCGGCTTTCCGGCGGCGCCTGCTGGCCGTACCTTCTCCGCGTTCCGGGCATCATGTCAATCGATGCATCCCAACCAGAACCTGCTGTTTGACGACGGGCTGGCGCCAGATGGCGCCGCCGCCGGCCCGGACGCGCCCGGCCGCAAGCCCGCCCGCAGCAAGGCCGCCCGCACGGATGTTGGCCCGGCAGCGCCCAGCGACGCGCTGCAGGCGCTGGCCGAGCGGTTGCCGGGTGGCCTGCACCTGGGCACCTCGTCCTGGAATTTCCCCGGCTGGCGCGGCCTGGTGTGGGATGCCGACTACCCCGAGGCGCGGCTGTCGCGTGAGGGCCTGGCCGCCTACGCGCGGCACCCGCTGCTGCGCAGCGTCAGCCTGGACCGCGCGTTTTACCGCCCGTTGACCGCCAGCCAATACGCGGCCTACGCGGCGCAGGTGCCCGACGAATTCCGCTTTGTCGTCAAGGCGCCGAGCCTGGTGGCCGATGCCGTGGTGCGCGGCGAGGGCGGCGCCGGCCTGCAGCCCAACCCGGCCTTCCTGAGTGCGGAACTGGCCGAACAGACCTTTATCGCCCCGGTGACCGAGGGCCTGGGCGCCAAAGCCGGCGCGCTGGTGTTCCAGCTGAGCCCCCTGCCCGGCCCGATGATCAAGCGGCTGCCCGAGGTGCTGGAGCGGCTGCACGCCATGCTGCGCGCGCTGGCGCCGGCCACCGCCGCGCTCAAGGCCGTGGCGCCCGACAGCACGCTGGCCGTGGAGGTGCCCAACGCCGAATGGCTGACGCAGGACTTCGCCGCCCTGCTGCGCGACACCGGCGCCACCTACTGCCTGGGCCTGCACGCCAAGCTGCCGCCGATTGAAGCGCAACTGCCGGTGCTGCGCGCGCTCTGGCCCGGCCCGCTGGTGTGCCGCTGGAACCTGCACCGCAAGCACGGCGCCTTTGGCTACAGCGAGGCCAAGGGCCTGTACGAGCCGTTCGACCAGCTGGTGGACCCCGACCCGGACACCCGCGACGTACTGGCGCGCGTGATCGTGGCTACGGCAGCGGCCGGCTACCGAGCGTACGTGACGATCAACAACAAGGCCGAGGGCTCGGCACCGCGCTCGGTCGAGGCGCTGGCGCTGGCGGTGATGGCGAGGTTGATGCCGGAAGGACCTGATGGGCCGGAAGGAGCCGATGGTCCAGATGCCCCGGTTGGTCCAGCCAGGCCGGAAGCCGCCGCCAGATGATGCTATATTATAAATAGCAAACTATGACCACCCGACGAGCACCAGAGCACTAATTCGGCATTAAAACCAGGTTGTGGCGCAGTTCCGCCGGGTTCAGCCGCAGCGCCCGGTATTGCACCTTGGCCCAGCCCTCGCTCATGTCGCGGTAGCGGCT
>JANOBJ010000277.1:0-8278 GCA_031411575.1 Betaproteobacteria bacterium
CTTCGCCTCGCGCAGCTACATCGACACCCTTCGCAAAGCGCCTGAGCAGCATACCCATGTGCTGCTGATGCGCACGCTCAGCAAATTTGGCCTGGCCGGTGTGCGGCTGGGCTACATGATGGGCCCCAAAGCATTGGTAGCCGAGATTGACAAGGTGCGACCGCCCTACAACATCAGTGTTCTCAACTACGAGTGCGCGCTGTTTGCGCTGGAACATTCCGAGGTTTTTCGGCAGCAAGCCCTTGATTTGATTGCGCAGCGTGCTATTATTTTTGAAGCATTGCAGCAAATGTCCGGCATCCAGTGCTGGAAAAGCGATGCCAACATGATGCTGGTGCGTGTGCCCGATGCGGCAAAAACCTTCGAGGGAATGAAGTCGCGCCGGGTGCTGGTCAAGAACGTTTCTAAAATGCACCCATTGCTGGCCAATTGCCTGCGCCTGACCGTTGGCACCGCCGACGAGAATGCACAATTGATGGCTGCCCTCAAGGCCTCCCTATGAACCGCACCGCAGAAGTCACCCGCAACACCGCCGAAACCCAAATCACCGTCAAGCTCAACCTGGATGGCACGGGGCAGGCCAAGCTTTCCACCGGCATCGGTTTTTTTGACCACATGCTCGACCAGATCGCGCGCCACGGGCTGATTGATCTGGACATCCAGGCCAATGGCGACCTGCATATCGACGGCCACCACACCGTGGAAGACGTGGGCATCACCTTCGGCCAGGCGGTGGCGCAGGCCGTGGGCGACAAAAAGGGCATTCGCCGCTACGGCCATGCCTATGTGCCGCTGGACGAGGCGCTCAGCCGCGTGGTGATCGATTTTTCAGGGCGCCCCGGTCTGGCGCAAAACGTGCCGTTCAAGAGCGGCATGATCGGCACGTTTGACACGCAACTCATGCACGAATTCTTCCAGGGCTTTGTGAACCACGCGTTTGTCACGCTGCACATCGACAATATCAAGGGTGAAAACGCCCACCACCAGGCTGAAACCGTGTTCAAGGCCTTCGCCCGGGCCTTGCGCGCCGCGCTGGAGATGGACCCGCGGGCGCTCGGCACCATCCCGTCCACTAAGGGCTCTTTGTAGGCTTTTTTGGGTGTTTTAGTGCTGTTGTGCTCATCCACTGGTCATAGTTTGCTATATTTATGATAGCAAAAACCGTCGCGGTCGTGGACTACGGCATGGGCAATCTGCGCTCGGTCTCGCAGGCCGTGCTGCACGCGGCGCATGGTTCGGGGGTCGAGGTGGTGTGGGCACGCTCGCCGCAAGAGGTGATGGCCGCCGAGCGCGTGGTGCTGCCCGGCCAGGGCGGCATGCGCGACTGCATGCGCGAGCTGCGCGATTCGGGCATGCAGGCCGCCGTGCTGCACGCGGCCGCCCACAAGCCGCTGATGGGCGTCTGCGTGGGCATGCAGATGCTGCTGGACCACAGCGATGAGCTCGATACGCCCTGCCTCGGCCTGATTCCCGGCCGCGTCGTCAAGTTCGAGCTCGACGGCATGCTCCAGCCCGACGGCAGCCGCTACAAGGTGCCCCAGATGGGCTGGAACCAGGTCTGGCAGCCGCAAAACCTCCCCGATCTGCCCCATACGCCGCGGCCGCACCCGGTCTGGGGCGACGTGCCCGATGGCAGCTGGTTTTATTTCGTGCACAGTTACTATGCACGCCCGTCAGATGCGCGCCACAATGCGGGCGAAGCCGACTACGGCGGACGCTTTACCGCCGCGATTGCACGCGATAATATTTTTGCCACGCAGTTTCACCCCGAAAAAAGCGCAGACCACGGCCTCGCCCTCTACCGCAACTTCCTTCACTGGAACCCCTGAACCTGTCTCCGACACGCGCCGGTCCTGCCCGGCGCCCACCGCGAACCATGCTTCTCATTCCTGCGATTGACCTGAAAGACGGTCACTGCGTGCGCCTCAAACAAGGCGATATGGATCAATCCACGGTCTTCAGCGAAGACCCCGCCGCGATGGCCCGGGCGTGGCTGGACAAGGGCGCGCGGCGCCTGCACCTGGTCGATTTGAACGGCGCGTTTGCCGGCAAACCGCAGAATTTCTCGGCCATCCGCTCGATTTTGCGGGCCGTGGGTGACGACATCCCGGTTCAGCTGGGCGGCGGCATCCGCGATCTGGACACGATTGAAAAGTACATCGACGGCGGCCTGCGCTACGTCATCATCGGCACCGCGGCCGTCAAGAACCCGGGTTTTCTGAAAGACGCCTGCACCGCGTTTGGCGGCCACATCATCGTGGGGCTGGACGCCAAAGACGGCAAGGTCGCCACCGACGGCTGGAGCAAGCTCACTGGCCACGAGGTGGTCGATCTGGCCAAGAAGTTCGAGGACTGGGGCGTCGAATCCATCATCTACACCGACATCGGCCGCGACGGCATGCTCTCGGGCATCAACATCGACGCCACCGTCAAACTGGCGCAGGCGCTCACCATCCCCGTGATCGCCTCGGGTGGCCTGTCCAACATGGCCGACATTGAAAAACTCTGCGCGGTCGAAGAAGAGGGTGTTGAAGGCGTGATCTGCGGGCGTGCGATCTATTCCGGCGACCTCGATTTCGCGGCCGCTCAAGCGCGCGCCGACGAACTGGGCGCCGTGTGAAGACGAACGTTTTGCCGCCGGGCCGCCCCAAGGCAAAACGCGGCCCCCTCGGGGGGCAGGGAGCCACACGCAGTGGGCGACCGTGGGGGCCAACTTGCTAGCCAAACGCATCATTCCCTGCCTCGACGTCACTGGCGGCCGGGTCGTCAAGGGCATCAACTTTGTGGAGTTGCGCGACGCCGGCGATCCGGTGGAAATTGCCGCACGCTACAACGAGCAGGGCGCCGACGAACTCACGTTTCTGGACATCACCGCCACATCGGATGGGCGAGATTTGATCTTGCCGATCATCGAGGCGGTGGCCTCGCAGGTGTTCATCCCGCTCACCGTGGGCGGCGGCGTGCGCACGGTGGAAGACGTGCGCCGCCTGCTGAACGCGGGCGCCGACAAGACCAGCTTCAACTCGGCGGCGATTGCCAATCCGCAGGTGATCAACGACGCCTCGGCCAAGTACGGCGCGCAGTGCATCGTGGTTGCGATCGACGCCAAGCGCCGCTCGGATGCAGATGCCCAGCGCGTGGACACCACCACCGGCAGCGCCATCGGCCCCGGCTGGGACGTCTACAGCCACGGCGGGCGCAAAAACACCGGGCTGGACGCCGTGGCCTGGGCGACCGAAATGGCGCAGCGCGGCGCCGGCGAGATTTTGCTGACCAGCATGGACCGCGACGGCACCAAATCCGGCTTTGACCTGGCCCTCACGCGCGCCGTCAGCGACGCGGTGCGCGTGCCGGTGATCGCCTCGGGCGGCGTGGGCGCGCTGGAGCACCTGAGCGACGGCATCCGCATCGGCGGCGCCGACGCGGTGCTGGCGGCCAGCATCTTTCACTACGGCGAGTTCACCGTGCAGCAAGCCAAGGCAACGCTTGCGGCAGCGGGCATCGCCGTGCGCCTCTAGCGCCGCCGCCGTCGCACCATTGGGGTAGCCCGGGGTGTCAAGGCGCCGGCCGTAGCACGGTGTCGATCACATGAATCACACCGTTGGTGGTCAGCACGTCGGTCGCGCGGATGTTCGACGTGCGGCCGAGTGCGTCGGTGATCACCAGCGCCGGGCTGACCGTGAAGCTCTGCCCTTGCACGGTGGTGATGGGCGTGTTCACCGGCACGTCGGCTTTGAGCACGCGTCCGCGCACGACGTGGTACGTCAGCACCGAGGTGAGCAGTGTCGTGTTGGCCAGCAAGGCGGCCTTGGTCAAGCCCAACTCGGTCAGCAGAGCGGCAAACGCGGCGTCCGTCGGCGCGAACACCGTAAACGGGCCGGGGCCGGACAGGGTGGGCACCAGACCTGCGGCGACCACCGCCTCGACGAGTACCGTGAATTCCGCCGGCGTGCTGGCAGCCAGCGCCTGCGCCGTCTGCACGATGTTGCGGTTGGCCGGCAGGATCACCTTGTCGATCACATGCACCACGCCGTTGCTGGCCTGGATGTCGGTGGCCGTGATGCGCGAAGTGCGGTTGCGCCCGTCGGTGATCACCACGTCGGCGCCAACGGCGTCGATCTTGAAAATGGATGTTTCCACGCTGGTGATGGCGCGGCCGAGCGGGATATCGGCTTTCTGCACCTTGCCGGGCACCACGTGGTAGGTCAGTACCTGGGTCAGCAGTGCCTTGTCAGCCAGCAACTGCGCCTTGGTCAGGCCCAGCTCGGTCAGCAGCGCGGCGAACGCCGCATCAGTGGGCGCGAACACGGTGAAGGGGCCTGGACCCTTGAGCGTCGTCACCAGATCGGCCGCCACCACGGCTTCGACCAGAATGCTGAGGCTGGGTGTGGCCTGGGCCAGTTGCACGATGTCGGGCTGCGGCGCCGGGTGGTCGCTGCCACCACATGCGGTGAGCAGGGCGCTGGCGGCGGCGGTGCCGGTGAGGATGAGGGCGTGTCTGCGAAGCATGGTCAATCTCCTGTATGGGCGAGCATCAAAGGGGCGCCATGGGGCGCGGCCGTGTTACATACTGATTGTTCTGTAAAATTACCAATCGGTATAAACACGACCGAATAGTAGTGTTTTGATCTGTTTGGTCAATGCGATCGTGTTACCCGACTGTTCGTCTGGGAATTGGCGTGCCACCGCCTCCGCCTGATTCGGGCGGCAAGCACCAATCAGCGACAATCCTGCGGATGAACTGGCTGGACGATGTGAAGTGGGACGCGCAGGGGCTGATTCCGGTCATTGCGCAGGAAGTCGGCACGGGCGACGTGCTGATGTTCGCCTGGATGAACCGCGAGGCGCTGCAAAAGACCGCCGAGCTGGGCCGGGCGGTGTACTACAGCCGTTCGCGAGGCAAATTGTGGTTCAAGGGCGAAGCATCAGGCCACGTGCAGACGGTGCACGAAATCCGGCTGGATTGCGACAACGACGTGGTGATGCTGAAGGTGACGCAGCTTGGGCACACTCCCGGGATTGCGTGCCACACCGGCCGTCACACCTGCTTTTTCCAGCTTTACAAGGACGGCGCCTGGCAGGTGACCGAGCCGGTCTTGAAAGACCCTGAATCCATCTACAAATAGGCGGATATGTCCAACGATTCACTTTCGCGCCTCGCGGCGGTCATCGAAAGCCGCAAGCGGGCCAATGGCGGTGACGCGGACAAGAGCTACGTGGCGCGGCTGCTGCACAAGGGACCCGACGCGTTCTTGAAGAAGATCGGCGAAGAGGCGACCGAAGTGGTGATGGCGGCCAAGGACGCCGATCACGGCGGCCACACGCCGGCGCTGCAACAAAAAATTGTCGGCGAAGTAGCCGATTTGTGGTTTCACACGTTGATTGCGCTGGCGCACTACGGCCTGAAGCCAGCCGACGTGATCGCCGAACTGGAGCGCCGCGAGGGCACCAGCGGCATCGAGGAAAAAGCGCTGCGCAAGGCGCAGGCACGCGACATTGACCCCGCCTGAAGGAGCAGCCACCATGAGCAACGACACCGCCGATTCCCTGAAAACCGTCAGCCTGGTCAGTTACCTGCTGCACCTGGTGGTGGCGGTGGGCGCCGTGGTGCCCGGCGGCCAATGGGGCCCCGCGCTGCTGATCGTGGCGCTGGTGATTGACCTGGTGAAGAAAAGCGACGCCGAAGGCACGTGGATGGCCTCGCACTTCAGCTACCGCATCCGTTCGGTGCTGTGGGCGGCGGTGCTGTACATCGTGACGATTCCGCTGTGGCTGCTGTTCATCGCGCCCGGCTGGATCGCCTGGGGCCTGATCTCCATCTGGTTCCTCTACCGCATCGTCAAGGGCTTGGTCCGCATGAACCAGAACAAGCCGATGGACGACGGCGCGTCGGGGGTGGTGGCATGAGCGAGGCAAGTAGCTGCCTGTTCTGCAAGATCATCGCGGGGCAGATTCCGTCCAAAAAGGTCTACGAAGACGAGGAATTGTTTGCCTTTCATGACATTCACCCTTGGGCGCCGGTGCATTTTTTGATGGTGCCCAAGCTGCATATCCCGTCGATGGCGCAGGTGGGCCCCGAGCACGCGGGGCTGCTGGGCCGCATGATGGCGCTGGCGCCCCGGCTGGCGATGGAGCAGGGCTGCCGGCCGTACCCGGAAGGCGGTTTTCGCATCGTGACCAACACCGGCGCCGAGGGCGGGCAGGAGGTGCACCACCTGCACATCCATGTCATGGGCGGCCCGAGGCCCTGGCTGCGCGGCTGACGGGCAAGGCTGCTGCGCGGCAGCCATGCGCCACCCGCGCAGCTGCGCGACGCCCCTCAAAACCTGTGGTTTCGTAGGGTTGGCCGGGCACTTAGAATCAGGTTAATTCGACAGGAGAGATTCATGGGTTCATTTTCAATCTGGCACTGGCTGATCGTGCTGCTGATCGTGGTGATGGTGTTTGGCACCAAGAAGCTCAAGAACATGGGTTCTGACCTCGGTGGCGCCGTCAAGGGCTTCAAGGACGGCATGAAGGACGGCTCGTCCGGCGCAGCCGAGGACAAGCCCGCCGGGCAGGTCGCCAATGCCACGGCCGCACCCGAGAAGACGACGATCGACGTCGAAGCCAAGCAGAAGTCGTGACATCATGTTGGCCCCCACGCTGCGCCGCTTCGCGGGTCGCTGCCCCACAAGGGGCCGCGTCTCGCCTCGGGGCGGCCCGGCAGCGGGACTGATGGCTGGCGTTCGCTCAAATGCTTGACCTCGGCATTGAAAAAATGATGCTGATCGGCGCGGTGGCGCTGATCGTCATCGGGCCTGAAAAGCTGCCGCGCGTGGCGCGCACGGTGGGCACGTTGCTGGGCAAGGCGCAGCGCTACGTGGCCGACGTGAAGTCCGAAGTCAACCGTTCGATGGAGCTGGATGAGCTCAAGAAGATGAAGGACACGATGGAAACCGCGGCGCGCGATGTGCAGCAATCGGTCCAGACCGGCGCCGCTGACTTCGAGAAGCAGTGGTCCGAGGTGACCGGCGATGCGGTGTCGCCCGCCCTGTCCGACAACAGTTTTGTCAGCGTTCCCGAGTACAAGAATCCGAAGAAAAAGTGGCGCATCAAGCAAGGCGCGATGCCGCAGTGGTACAAGGCGCGCAACGGCGTGCGCACCAAGGCCCTGTCGGGTGCGGCCCGCGTGGCGCGCTACCGGCCGACCCGGCTGGGCTGAGGCGCTGGCTGCCCGCAGGGGCGGCGCCCTTCCGCCTCGCGCGATGCCCTTGACGCCCCTGATGCCTGTGATGCCCGCCCCCTTCAACCTTCAACCCTGATACCGCTTTCGCGCCCGCAACCCCCTTTTCCCCTCCATGGCCGACCCCCAGAACAAAGAAGACGAACTCGCCGGCACCGAGCAGCCGTTTGTGCAGCACCTGGTGGAGCTGCGCGACCGGCTGATCAAGGCGGTGATCGCGGTGGCCGTGGTGGCCGCCGTGCTGGCGTTCTACCCCGGCCCCGGCGCGCTGTACGACATCATGGCCGCGCCGCTGGTGGCCACGCTGCCCAAGGGCGCCACGCTGATCGCCACCTCGGTGATCTCGCCGTTCCTCGTGCCCCTGAAGATCTTGCTGATGGCGTCCTTCATGATCGCGCTGCCGGTGGTGTTGTGGCAGGTCTGGGCGTTTGTCGCGCCGGGCCTGTATTCGCACGAGAAGAAGCTGGTGCTGCCGCTGGTGGCATCCAGCACGCTGCTGTTTTTCATCGGGGTGGCGTTCTGCTATTTCTTCGTGTTTGGCCAGGTGTTCAAGTTCATTCAGGGCTTTGCGCCCAAGAGCATCACCGCGGCGCCTGATATCGAGGCCTATTTGAGCTTCGTGCTGAGCATGTTCCTGGCGTTCGGCATGGCGTTTGAGGTGCCGATCGTGGTGATCGTGCTCGCGCGCATGGGCATCGTGACCATCCAGAAGCTGAAGGATTTCCGCGGCTATTTCGTGGTGCTGGCGTTCGTGATCGCCGCCATCGTGACGCCGCCCGATGTGGTGTCGCAGCTCGCGTTGGCCATTCCGATGTGCCTGCTGTACGAGGTGGGCATCTGGGCGGCGCAGATTTTCATCAAGCACACCAAGGCGCCCGAAGACGGCACCGAAACCGCCAATTCATAGTCAAAACAGGCTGATGTGAGCATCATCTGGTCATAGTTTGCTATATAAATAATAGCAAACAGACGGTAGCAACTGTCACCAGAATGATGTGACAGCCCGGCGTGGCGACCTGCGATTCAGCCCGCTGTTACAACTCGCCGTTCAGC
>JANOBJ010000278.1:0-9227 GCA_031411575.1 Betaproteobacteria bacterium
GGCCTGCACTGCCCCGACAGCGACATCCGCTATGCCGATCCGCAGCCGGGCCTGTTCTCGTTCAACTCGGCGGTCGGCGCGTGCGACAAATGCCGGGGCTTCGGCCGCGTGATCGGCGTCGACTACGGCCTCGTGATTCCCGATGCACGCAAGACCCTGCGCAACGGCGCCATCAAGCCGATGCAGACACCCGCCTGGAAAGAGTGCCAGGACGATTTGCTCAAGTACGGCGGCGAAGCCGGCATCCCGCGCGACACCGCCTGGTCGGCGCTCACCGAAGCGCAGCGTGACTGGGTCATCAATGGCTCACCGAACTGGACCGGCAACTGGAACAAGCAGTGGTACGGCGTCAAACGTTTCTTCGAATACCTGGAGAGCAAGGCCTACAAGATGCACATCCGCGTGCTCTTGTCGAAGTACCGCAGCTACACGCCGTGCGAAACCTGCGGCGGCGCCCGCCTGAAGCCCGAAAGCCTGCTCTGGCGCATTGGCAGCAAGGCCGACGCAGATGCTGTGCGCGAGCCGACTGCGCGCTTCATGCCCCGTGGGGTGGAGTGGAGCGACGACCAATTGCAAGCGCTGCCGGGTCTGTGTCTGCATGACCTCGTGTTAATGCCCATCGATCGCCTCCGGCAATTTTTCGACCGGCTGAGCCCGGACTCAGTGGCTGTTGGCAACGAAGGTGAACGCCAGGCGCTGAAGCTGCTGTATGAAGAAATCACGACCCGGTTGCGCTACCTGTGCGATGTCGGCATCGGCTATCTGACGCTGGACCGCCAGAGCCGCACCCTGTCCGGCGGCGAGGTGCAGCGCATCAACCTCACCACGGCGCTGGGCACTTCGCTGGTCAATACGCTGTTCGTGCTCGACGAGCCGAGCATCGGCCTGCATCCGCGTGACATGCACCGCATTATCGAAGCCATGCTGCGCCTGCGCGATGCCGGCAACACGCTGGTGGTGGTAGAGCACGACCCGGCGGTGATGCTGGCCGCTGACCGTGTGATTGATATGGGGCCAGGACCGGGTGAGCGTGGCGGGCAGGTGGTGTTTGACGGCAGTACCGCCGATCTGCGCAATGCCGACACGCTGACAGGCGCCTACATGGGCGGGCGCAAGCAGGTCGGCATGGGCTTCAAGCGCATGGTGTCGGACAACACACCGCGCCTGATTTTGGAAGGCGCGCGTGAACACAACCTGAAAAACGTGGCGGTCGAGTTTCCGCTGCAGCGCCTGGTCTGCGTGACCGGGGTCAGTGGCTCGGGCAAGTCCTCGCTGATCCAGGACGTGCTGGCACCAGCGCTGATGCGCCACTTTGGCAAGGCCACCGAAACGCCGGGTGCTCATGACCGGCTGCTGGGGGCCGATCATCTCAGTGAGGTGGTGTTTGTCGACCAGAGCCCGATTGGCAAGACCGCGCGCTCCAATCCGGCCAGCTACGTCGGCGCCTGGGACGCCATCCGGGAACTGTTTGCCAATTCCGCGCTGGCGCGCCAGCGCGGCTACACCTCCTCCAAATTCAGCTTCAACAGCGGTGACGGGCGGTGTGCGGTATGTGGCGGATCGGGTTTCGAGCACGTCGAGATGCAGTTTCTGAGTGATGTGTACCTGCGCTGTCCGGATTGCGACGGCAAGCGGTACCGGCCGGAAATCCTGGAGGTGATGATTGAGCGGCCGGTGGCGGGTTCCGTGCGCCCGGTTCAGTTGAATGTGGCGGATGTGCTGGATCGAACCGTCAGCGAGGCGGTGGCCCTGTTCGCGAACGACCGCGACGTGGTCCGTGCTTTGCAGCCGATCATCGATGTCGGGCTTGAGTACGTGAAACTGGGCCAACCGGTGCCCACCCTGTCGGGTGGCGAGTCGCAGCGCCTGAAGCTCGCGGGCTTTTTGGCGGATGCCGCCAAAAGCGCCTCGGCGAGTCGCCAGCCCCTGGTGCGCAAAGGCACCCTGTTCATGTTTGACGAGCCGACGACCGGCCTGCACTTTGACGACATTGCCAAACTGATGCGCGCCCTGCGCAAGCTGCTGGACGTGGGGCATTCGCTGGTGGTGATCGAGCACAACCTGGATGTGATCCGCGCCAGCGACTGGCTGATCGACATGGGGCCTGAAGGCGGCGATGCTGGCGGGATGGTGGTGGCCGAAGGTACGCCCGAAGACGTGCGCCAGCACGCAAGCTCGCATACCGGTAAGGCCTTGCGGGACTATGAGCGGGCACTCGGGATTGGAGCGCACGCGGCCGAAGAGGGCGCGCAGCCTGCATTCGCCGGGGGCTGGGCAAGTGGCTCGGAGTGGCGTCACCGGCGGGCCCAGCCCGACAAGGGCAATCACGCAATTCAGATCGTCAATGCCAAGGAGCACAACCTCAAGAGCCTGTCGGTGGATATTCCGCGCGGCAAGTTCAGCGTGGTGACCGGCGTCAGCGGCTCCGGCAAATCGACACTGGCCTTCGACATCCTGTTCAACGAAGGCCAGCGGCGCTATCTGGAGAGCCTGAACGCCTATGCCCGCAGCATCGTTCAACCGGCAGGGCGCCCCGAGGTCGATGCGGTGTATGGCATTCCGCCCACGGTGGCGATCGAGCAGCGGCTGTCGCGCGGCGGCCGCAAGAGCACGGTGGGCACGACCACCGAGGTGTGGCACTTTCTGCGGCTGCTGTATGTGAAGCTCGGTGTGCAGCACTGCATCCACGACGGTGCCGCCGTGCAGCCGCAAACGCCCGACAGCATCGCCGCGCAACTGCTGAAAACCTTTCGCGGCCAGCACATCGGCCTGCTGGCGCCGCTGGTGATCAACCGCAAGGGCGTCTACACCGAACTGGCCGACTGGGCGCGGCCGCGTGGCTACACCCACCTGCGCGTGGACGGCAATTTTTTGCCAACCACCGGCTTCCCGCGGCTTGACCGCTTCAAGGAACACACCATTGAGCTGCCGGTCGCCAGCCTTGATGTCACGCCCGACAACGAGGCGCTGCTGCGCCAGGTGCTGGCCAGCGCGCTGGAGCACGGCAAAGGCGTCGTCCATGTGCTCAGCAATCTTACCGGGCTGCGTGCGGCCATGATGGCGGGCGTGCCGACGGCGGGCATTGGCCAGCTCGACGTGTTCTCCACCAAACGGGCCTGCCCGGTTTGCAGCACCAGCTACGCCGAGCTCGACCCGCGGCTGTTCAGCTACAACAGCAAGCATGGCTGGTGCCCGGAATGCGTGGGCACCGGAGTCAAGCTCACCAAGGAGCAGCGCAAGGCGCTCGATGACTCGGTCCGTGACGATGACAACAAGGGCCGCGAGCAGACCTTCGGCGAACCCGAGATCGACGATGTGACCGACACCGCCTGCCCGGCGTGTCACGGCATGCGGCTCAATGCGACGGCGCGTGCCGTGCGCTTTGGCGCGCACCCGTCTTCAGGGCGGCTCGCGGTGGGCATTGCCGATGTCGCGCGGCTGAGCGTGACCGATGTGCGGCGCTGGGTGGAGTCGCTCGCGCTGGCCGGGCGCGAGAGCGAGATCGCGCGCGACCTCGTGCCCGAGATCAAAAGCCGGCTGGAGTTTCTGGAGGAAGTGGGCCTGAACTACCTCACGCTGGACCGTGGCGCGCCCACCCTGTCGGGCGGCGAGGCGCAGCGCATCCGGCTGGCGGCGCAGCTGGGCAGCAACCTGCAGGGCGTCTGCTACGTGCTGGATGAGCCGACCATCGGCCTGCATGCGCGCGACAACCAGATCCTGCTCAATGCCCTGAAATCCCTGAGCGACAAGGGCAACACGCTGGTGGTGGTCGAGCACGACGAAGACACAATCCGCCGGGCTGACCACATCATCGACATCGGGCCCAGCGCGGGCAAGCGCGGCGGGCGGCTGGTGGCTGAGGGCGTGGTGGCCGACATCACGGGCGCCGCCGAATCCGTCACTGGCCGCTACCTGCTGCACGCGATGAAGCACCCGTTACAGGCGCGAAGGAGCGTAGCGAACTTGGGGTCAGATCCCGATTCAGGACAGCGGCCTGGCCAGAGCGAGAAACCTGTGACGAAATCGGGCTCTGACCCCGAGTTCGCGGGGCACTTGCACGTGCAGGGCGCCAACCTCCACAACCTGCAAAACGTGACCGCCATCGTCCCGCTCAAGCGACTGGTTGCCATCACCGGTGTCTCGGGCTCCGGCAAGTCCACACTTGCGCGCGACGTGTTGCTGACCAATGTGCAGGCGCTGGTCGCGCAGCGCTCAACCAAGGCGGGCCGGGATGCCATGGCTGTTGGCAAGGGCCCGGCCCTGGTAGGTTGCAGCAGGCTCACCGGCTACGAGTCGATCGACCGCGTGCTCGAAGTGGACCAGACCCCAATTGGCAAGACACCGCGCAGTTGCCCCGCCACCTACATCGGCTTCTGGGACACCATCCGCAAGCTGTTCGCCGACACGCTGGAGGCCCGCGCACGTGGCTACGCGGCCAATCGTTTCAGCTTCAACACCGGCGAAGGCCGCTGCCACAGCTGCGAAGGTCAGGGCATCCGCACCATCGGCATGAGTTTTCTGCCGGACGTGAAGGTGCCGTGCGAGACCTGCCACGGCGCGCGCTTCAATTCCGAAACCCTGGCTGTCACGTGGCGAGGCAAAAGCATCGGCGACATCCTGCAGATGGAGGTTGATGAGGCGGTCGATTTCTTTGCCGCCATGCCCAGTATCAGCCACCCGCTGCAGCTGCTGAAAGATGTGGGGCTGGGCTACCTGACCCTGGGCCAGCCCTCGCCCACGCTCAGCGGCGGCGAGGCCCAGCGGATCAAGCTGGTGACCGAACTGGCCAAGGTGCGCGACGATGTGACGCGGCGCGGCAACAAGGTGCCGCACACGCTGTACGTGCTCGATGAACCGACCGTGGGCCTGCACATGGCCGACGTGGAAAAGCTGATCCAGGTGCTGCACCGTCTGGTCAATGGCGGCCACAGTGTGGTGGTGATCGAGCACGACCTCGACGTGATCGCCGAGGCCGACTGGATCATTGACCTCGGGCCCGATGGTGGCGACGCGGGCGGCCGAATCGTGGCGGCGGCGACGCCCGAGGACGTGGTGCGGCGCGACACGCATACCGGCCGCGTTCTTGGCGCTGTGCTGGCACGGATCTGAATGCTATATTAATTATAGCAAACTATGACCTTTGGAAGCGGACCTTAAGCCTATTTGACTGGTATTTGAGTTAATAACCTGCCTACCACTTCGGCAAACCCTGCTCCGCGTTCGCCCCGTGTGATGTAGCGTGGCTTGCAAGCCAGTTCGGCCTCGAAACGCTGGATGTTGGCCACGCCCACGCTCTGCGGAAAGTGCTCGAACATCAGCTGGTCGTTGGTGGAGTCGCCCACGTAAACCCAGCGGTCGATCTCGGCGTCGAGGTCGCGCCCGAACAGCTCGCGTACGATCCAGCGAGCACCGGCCAGCTTGTCGTGCGCGCCGAACCAGCCGTTGATGTGGATGGAGCTGACCGTGGCGTTCATGCCTTCGGATTGCATGATGCGCACGACCTGCGCGATGGCTTCCGGCGGCAGATGGCTGAATTCGCTGTGGTCGATGGCGATGTCGGTTTCGCGGCCGGCGCTGTCTTCGGACAGCTTCGCACCGGGCACCTCGCGCAGCACCCGCTGCGCCACCTGCAGCAGGCGCAGCGCATTGGAGGCACGGGTGGCGATATCCTGGCAGTATGATTTTTGTAGCAAACTATGACCATCGGGCGACGACCTCAGGCCATTTTTGCTCAAAAAAAGGGCTGGATAACGTGACAGCGCTACTGCGCCGTTCTCGGCCACGATGGCGTCCAACGGCCAGGCGACGGCGAAGGGTTCGCTCCAGCCCGCCGGGCGTCCGGTGATCGCGATGCAGCTCAGGCCTGCCTGCTTCAGCAGTTGCAGCGCAGCGAGCGCGTCCGCGGTGATGGCCCCATCGGTGGTCAGGGTGTCGTCGATGTCGGTGAGGACGCCGAGCATATGGCGCCAGGCCTGGTCGGGGGCTTCGCTCAGCGGTAGCACGGTACTTCCCACCGGGTATGGCGCGTGTGCATGCCGGGTAGCGTCAGGGTTTGCGCGGCGTCAGCAGCTTGCCGGGGCGCGTGGGCCTGCCGGATACCGACAGCCCGCCGCCCGCTGCCTGCTTGCGCAGCGACAGCGCGCCGCGCGCTGTTGCCGTTGCCACCGGCGGACAAATGCCGTTGTCGATGTGGTGCAGCGCGGTGGCCAGCTGGCCTTCTCGGATGTCGCCGAGGGCGTGGTCAAAATCATCGGCGGCCGCACAGGTGGGCGCAAAACCCGCGGTGTAGCCGCCCGCGTTCTTGGCGTTGAAGCCCTCGAACTCGATCGGGAACAAGGCCAGACTGCAGTTGTCCTGCCGCGAGAACCCATACGGCTTGCCGCAGGTGGCCTGACCCACCAGCACCACTTCGACGTCAATCCCCCGAAGGCCGTTGACCACCGATTCGCTGGCCGAACAGGTGAACTCTGACGTCAGGACATAGACCTTGGGCAGCGCCAGCTGGGGCAACGGGCTGCCTGCGGGCCGCGCGCTGTCGCTGAACTGTACCCGTGGCAAGTAATTGAACACGGCGGACGCCGAATCGGCGGCGCGCTTGTTGTTGAACTGGAGCCGCTCAAAGACCCGCCCTTCGCTGGCCGGGCCCGTGACCATCGAGGCCAGCGACAGCGCGACATACAGGAAGCCGCCGGTGTTGTACCGCATGTCCAGTACGAGATCATTGATGCCGCCCGTCCTGAGCGAAGTGATCGCATCAATCAGCGGGTCTTGCGCGGTGCTGGAATGGTCATTGAACAGGATGTAACCCACGCGCCGGCCGCTCGGGCGTACAAGGGTGCTGAATTGAGGTACCGGATTTTCAACCAGAGGCGCGGCATCCAGTCTGATGGTGCGCACCGGCGCCGCTGGCGTGTCGCGGTAGTTGAAGGTCACAAAGGCGCCCGCCACGTTGGGGAACCAGCCGGTTGTGTTGCTCGCAATCACGCCCAGGAACTCGCCCCCGCGCGCCATGCCCGCCAGCGCCGCCGGTGAGCCCGACGTGACCTGGGCCACGCGCGCCCGACCCAGTTGGTCTTCCTGCCACTCCACGCCGAACCCGATGTTGCTGCCGCTGGCAAAACTGTCGGCGTTGGAAAGCGTGGCGACGAAGCTGAACTGGTCTTTCGGCAATCCGTTGGCATCAGGCGTGGTGACCAGCAGGCTGTAAAAATAGTCCGGCACGTTGCTGAACGCGCCGAAATTGATGTTGGGAATCTCGCTGTACCAGAGGTAGTTTTCGTTCAGGTAGGAACGGGCAAACCGCTTTTCGTTGTCCACGGTGCAACTGTTGGCGAAGCTGAATGATGGCGCACTCGGATCAGCCGTGGTTCCGGCATTCACCAGTGCAGACCCACTGCTGCTTCCGCCGCCTCCGCCACAAGCCGACAGCACGACACAGAGCAAGCCAATGACCAAGGCAGCCAGTGGCTGCGCACAAGAACGAAACGCTGGGCGCATGGACAGACTTTCTGCGGGTCAGTGACAGGGTGTGCGAATTATGACGAGGGCATGGCCAGCCTGAGCAGCCCGTTCACCCCGCGCTTTGCAGGGCCAGGCCCGCATGCTCGCGCAACGGATGGAAATGGATCTTCGGAAACCGCTCCTGCGCCAGCCGCACATCGTAGGGCGAGGTGCACAGGTAGGCCAGCGTCTCGGCTGCGTCGTGGGCCAGCCGCTGCGGGTAGGCGTCGGTAAAGGCGCGCAGTTCGGCCGGTGTGTCGGCCGTGATCCAGCGCGCGCCGGTGTATTGGCAACCTTCCAGGCGCACATCGGCGTCGTACTCGGCCTTCAGCCGGTGCTGCACCACTTCAAACTGCAGCTGACCGACAGCACCCAGCAGCATGGGCCCGCCCACGTGCGGACGGAACACCTGGATCGCCCCTTCCTCACCCAGTTGGGCCAGGCCCTGCTGCAACTGCTTGGTGCGCAGCGGGTTCTTGAGGATCACGGTCATGAACAGTTCGGGCGCGAAGAAGGGCAGGCCGGTGAACTGCAGGTTGGCACCATCGGTGATGGTGTCGCCCAGCTGCACGCCGCCATGGGTGGTGAATCCGATGATGTCGCCGGCGTAGGCCTCGTCCACCGATTCGCGCCGCTGGCTCAGGAAGGTCACCACCGAGGTGGGTCGCAACTCCTTGGCGGTGCGCTGCACCTTGAGCTTCATGCCCGGGGTGTACTTGCCCGAGGCCATGCGCACAAAGGCAATACGGTCGCGGTGGTTCGCATCCATGTTGGCCTGGACCTTGAAGACCACGCCCGAGAACGCCGCGTCTTCCGGGTGGATGGTTTGCTCCACAGGTTGCTTGTTGACCAGCAGTGAACTCTTGCGCGGCCCCGGTGACGGCGCCAGATCCACCAGCGCTTCCAGCACCTCCATCACGCCGAAGTTATTGACGCCTGAGCCAAAGAACACCGGGGTCTGCTTGCCCGCCAGAAAGGCTTCGCGGTCCCAGGTCGGCGAGGCGCCGGTAGCCAGTTCCATGCTGTCAGTGGCCACCTCGAATTCATGGCCAAAGCGGTTGAGCAGGTTGTCGCGGTCCGACAACGGCACGGTTTCGAAATCCTGGGGCAGCCGCTCGGACCCGGATTCGAAGACCGTCATGGCGTGCGTACGCAGATTGATGATGCCGCCGAACGTCTTGCCCTGGCCGACTGGCCAGGTCATGGGCACGCACGGCATGCCGAGTTCGCGCTCCACCTCGTCCAGGATATCCAGTGGGTCGCGCACTTCGCGGTCCATCTTGTTGACGAAGGTGATGATGGGGGTGTCGCGCTGACGGCAGACCTCGATCAGCCGCCGCGTCTGCGCTTCCACGCCATTGGCCGCGTCGATCACCATCAGCGCCGAATCCACCGCGGTGAGCACGCGGTAGGTGTCTTCCGAGAAGTCCTTGTGGCCGGGTGTGTCGAGCAGGTTGATGACATGGTCACGGTAGAGCATCTGCATCACCGACGAGGCCACCGAGATGCCGCGCTGCTTCTCGATCTCCATCCAGTCGCTGGTGGCGTGGCGGCTGCCTTGCGCGCCTTCACGCTGCCCGCAATCTGGATCGCGCCGGAGAACAGCAACAGCTTTTCGGTCAGCGTGGTTTTACCCGCATCGGGGTGGGAGATGATGGCAAAGGTCCGGCGGCGCCGGGTTTCGGTTTCAAAGCTCAAGATCAGGTCCTGTTCGTGTCGCGGTGGCC
>JANOBJ010000279.1:0-2070 GCA_031411575.1 Betaproteobacteria bacterium
CTCACTCTGGGGCAAGGCAGCAATCGGGCTGGAATACCTGCTCAAGCAAAGCGGGCCCATGAGCATGGCACCCAGCCAGCTGGGCGCCTTCACGCGCAGCACGCCCGACCAGCCGTACCCCAACATCGAGTACCACGTGCAGCCGCTCAGTCTGGACGCGTTCGGCGAACCGCTGCACCGCTTTCCCGCGTTCACCGCCAGCGTCTGCAACCTGAACCCGACCAGTCGCGGCACCGTGCAGATCAAAAGCGCTCGCTTTGAAGACGCGCCGGCGATTGCCCCCAACTATCTCTCGACACCCGAAGACCGGCGCGTGGCGGCCGACAGCCTGCGAGTGACGCGAAAAATCGTGGCGCAGCCCGCGCTGGCGAAATTCAACCCCGAGGAATGGAAGCCAGGCGTGCAGTTCCAGACCGACGATGAGTTGGCCAAGCTGGCCGGCGACATCGCCACCACCATCTTTCACCCGGTCGGCACCACCAAAATGGGGCGCGATGACGACCCGATGGCCGTGCTGGATGCCCGTTTGCGGGTGCGCAACCCGCGCGGCGGGCCGGCCGCCGTGATCGCCGGCCTGCGTGTGGTGGACGCCGGCGCCATGCCCACCATCACCAGCGGCAACACCAACAGCCCGACGCTGATGGTGGCGGAGAAGGCCGCGCAGTGGATTGTGGCCGACGCCGGCTGAGGCACCGCTTCGATGATGGGCCGCCCCGATTGGCTACCTTTTTTGCACGGCTGCCCTGACGGATGGGAAAACCCCAATGCACCGAAGCAGTGCGGTCGATACAGTCTGCCCACTCGCAAACGGACCTCGCCGTCCGTGCGGACGAGGGGCCGAGGAGACAATCGAGAGCAAGAAGAACGACCACGACACACGCCCATCCATGGCACCGTGTTTTTTTTGAGAAGCGCCGCAATCCGGCGCTTTTCCATTTTTTGAAGCCAAATACGGCTGTGGTGCTCGCCCAGTGGTCATAGTTTGCTATATATTTTATAGCAACTGACTGCGGGAAGGTGCCTCAAGTCGAGCCGCCTTCGGCTGCTGCAACCGCGCGACTGACCGTTGCGGAATGCACGCCAAAATGCGCTGCGATATGCGCCAGCGTGTAGTCGCCCGACGCGTAAGCCGCAGTCATCGTGGCGTCCCGGTCGGGGGCAGGTCATGGCATACCGGGCCAGCGGCTCGGCGTTGGGCCGCCGCTGGGCACGGGGGATTTCCAGCACGTCGCCCTGCCGCGCCGCCAGCGCCTGCATACGCTCCAGAAACACCTCGCCACCCAGGAACATCTGGCTCACCAGACCTTCCCACGCCGACGGCAGCCCCACGCCCGCGCGCACGTGGTCGATGTAGAGTTGCCGCGCCCGGCCCCGCGTGGCGGCAAACTGCGCCAGCAGCGCATCCGTCGCCAGCCACGTCGGCAAGGCGCATTCGCCTACCACGGCGCGGTATGAACACCACGGCCAGGCGAGCGCGTCAGCCACCATGCCCGCGCGCACCGGGTTGAGCACGATGTAGCGCGCCGGCTCCAGCAGGTAGGCGTCCTGATCCACAAGCACCGCCTTGAACCGCCCCTAGAACACATGTCCCACCCGCCCGTGCGCCCGGTTCACCTGCTGCCTGTACACGCCGTTGAGCTGCCGCCTCCCCGCCGACAGATTGCCCTGCGGCGTTTGCACCAGCAAGTGGTAGTGGTTGTCCATCAGGCAGTAGGCATGCACCACCCAGTTGAAGCGCAGGCAACCCTGCCCCAGCACCGCCAGCCACGCCTCTCGATCACCATCCTCGTGATAAATCGCCTCCCGCCGGTCACCCCGCGAGGTGACGTGGTACAGCGCATCCGGAAACTCAAGGCGTAGCGGTCGGGACATGGTGATTTACTTTGAAGGAAGAGATGTTGGAATCCAAGACCTGACCCCAGTTTGCCGCGGATTTGCGCGGGGCTGACCGGCAGGGCCGCCTCGGCGCTCAGCGTGATGCCGAATTTGCCCTGGCTCCAGTTGGCCAGCACGATGGATTCCTTGTCCGGCAGGCGGCCGGTGCGGTGGATGACCAGGGTTCCCGTGCTG
>JANOBJ010000280.1:0-24393 GCA_031411575.1 Betaproteobacteria bacterium
GGATGCCGTGGTCGGCGAGCGCCAGCGCCATCACCCGTGTGAGCTGGTTGATGCCGCCCTTGCTCACGTTGTAGCTGGCAATGGTGGGAATGGCCAGCACGCTGTTGACCGAACTCATGTTCACGATCGCGCCGCGCGAGACGTGCCCGGTCGAACTGGCGCTTGGAGCGGCTTTGGCCATCACGCGCGCCACCGCCTGGCCCATCAGGAACGCGCCCTTGAGGTTGACGCGCAGCACCGCGTCAAAGTCTTCTTCGGTGATATCCAGAAAGTCCGCGGCCTTGAAGATGCCCGCGTTGTTGACCAGCACGTCGATGCGGCCGTGCGCGGCCACGGTGTGTGCCACCACCGCATCGACATCAGCTTTATTGCCGACATCGCCGTGCACATAGAGGGCTTGCAACTCGGCCGCCAGCGCCTGGCCGCGTGCGTCGTCTACATCGAAGATGACCACATGGCTGCCTTCGCGTGCAAACCGCCGGGCGCAAGCTTCGCCAATGCCTTGCGCACCACCCGTGACCACACAGATGCGGCCCTCCAGTCCAAACCGGATGGGAGCGGCATTTTCAGGTGTATTTAGGCTCATGTCCGCATGATACCGTTATACGATGCTATAAATTCAATAGCATTTACCTGCACCTGTTGCACCGTCATGCCGGGCTTGTACAGGGCTGAACCGATGCCAAAACCGTTGGAGCCGGCCGCGCGCCAGGCGCCCACGTTGTGCGCGGTGATGCCCCCCACGGGAAACAACAGACATTCGGGCGGGAGCACGGCGCGCAAGGCCTTGACCACCGCGGGCGTGACCATCTCGGCAGGAAACAGCTTGAGGCCGGTGGCGCCCGCATCCAGGGCGTCAAACGCCTCGGTCGCCGTCATGACGCCGGGCAGGCAGACCATGCGCAGGCGCACTGCTTCGCGCACCACGGCCGCGTTGAAGTTGGGCGCCACCACCAGTTGCCCGCCTGCGTCATGGACGGCGCGCACATCGTTGGCCGTGAGCACGGTGCCCGCGCCGACCAGCGCGTCGGGAAACGCGGCGGCCATTGTCTGGATGCTTTTGAGCGGCTGCGGCGAATTGAGCGGCACCTCAATCAGCCGCCAGCCGCTGCTCGTCAGCGCCTCGCCAATAGGTAGCGCCTCGTCAGGGCCGAGGCCGCGCAGGATGGCGATCAGCGGGTTGGATTCCAGGGCGACGGTGAATTTGTCGTGGGCGTTCATGGTGCGGTTGTATCAGGTGCGTTCAGTCGGTAGCCAGATGCTGCGCGATGGCGTGGAGCCCCTGCCACGTTGCCTCGGAGCCCAGGGTTGTGGCGGCCACACCCTGTAACGCCAGCGCGCGTTCGTAGCGCAGCGTCAGGGCCGGGGCGCCTACGATGACCACCGTTTGACCAGCCTCCAGCGACTGGTGGCGCAGTTCTTCGCCAATCAACAGACCGGACAGGTAGCTGGGCAAAGCTTGCGGCGGCATGCGGCCAAACAGGCCCAGCGTGCGCGCCTGAAAGGCGTTGTGCAACAGGCCAGCGTCGTGCCCGGCCATCGCCACGCCCGCATCGAACGCCTGCGGGTCCAGCGTGCCATCGTCAGGGGGCAGGGTGCGCGCCAGGATCGAATGCTGGCGCAGCAACGCATAAAACTCGCCCGTCATGAAAGTGCGAAACGTTGTGACCCGACGGTCTTCAACGCGCACCCATTTGCTGTGCGTGCCGGGCAGCACCACCACCGCATCGTCCAGCTTCAGCAACTGCAGCGCGCCAAACACCTGCGTTTCCTCGCCGCGCATCACATCGGGCACGGTTGCCAGACCGGCAGCGGGCAGTGGCTGCTCACACGTGAGGCCCGGCACGATGGCTGTGCGGCCACGCTCGATCCAGGCCACGTGGCGCGCCACATCGGCCATGCTCGCCGGGCACGGGCAGTAGGGCGCCTCCACCCAGCCCTGGCGACTGCCCGCCATGCCAGAAATCAGGCAAAAAGTGCCTGGGGTCCGCTTCCAGTGGTCAAAGTGTGCTATAAAAAAACTAGCAAACTGATTCGGTGCAATCGACAGGATGCCATCGGCTGATGAGCGCTCTTCGAGCACCTGGCCGCGCCGGTCGAGCAACGCGGCGCGCAGAGACGAAGTTCCCCAATCGATGGCAACGAGATGGTTCACGGAACGTGAGGTACCGGCATTCAGTGGTTGTCGCGCGGCACGAACGCGCCCCGTTTGCCGCGCAGAAAATCAAGGTCCACGCCTTCGTCGGCCTGTGTCACGTG
Source organism: Betaproteobacteria bacterium (assembly GCA_031411575.1). Classification (GTDB taxonomy): domain Bacteria; phylum Pseudomonadota; class Gammaproteobacteria; order Burkholderiales; family Burkholderiaceae_C; genus JANOBJ01. The sequence goes on from JANOBJ010000280.1 coordinate 2,260, forward strand.
GTCCACGTAGAGCTTCCAGTAGCCGGAAGACAGCGCGGGTTCTGGGGCTTTCCAGGCGGCCTGTCGGCGCGCGAGTTCTTCGTCACTCACGTGCAGGTGGAGTTTGCGGTTCGGCACATCCAGTTCGACGATATCGCCGTTTTGCACCAGTGCCAGCGGGCCACCGGCTGCCGCTTCTGGTGCGGTGTGCAGCACCACGGTGCCGTAGGCCGTGCCGCTCATGCGCGCATCGCTGATGCGCACCATGTCGGTGATGCCCTTTCTGAGCACCTTCGGGGGCAGTGGCATGTTGCCGACCTCTGCCATACCCGGGTAGCCCTTGGGCCCACAGTTCTTGAGCACCATGACGCAGGTTTCATCAATGTCCAGGTTCTCGTCGTCGATGCGGGCATGAAAATCCTCGATGTTCTCGAACACCACGGCTCGGCCCTTGTGCACCATCAGTTCGGGCGAGGCAGCGCTGGGCTTGATGACGGCGCCGCGTGGCGCGAGGTTGCCGCGCAGCACCGCGATGCCGGCTTTGGCCTTGAACGGCGCGGCAAAGGTCTTGATCACGCGGGGGTCGTAGTTCTGCGCGTCGGCAATGTTCTCGGCCACGGTCTTGCCGCTGGCGGTCACGATGTCGGCATGCAGCAGGTGCTGGATTTCCTTCATCACCACCGGCAGGCCGCCCGCGTAGCAGAAGTCCTCCATCAGGTGCTCGCCCGACGGTTGCAGGTTCACCAGGCACGGCAACTCGCTGGCGAGGCGGTCGAAGTCATCCACCGTCAGCTTGACGCCAATGCGCCCGGCAATCGCGATCAGGTGAATCACGGCGTTGGTGGAGCCGCCGATGGCGGCCAGCGTGCGGATCGCGTTCTCGAAGGCCTCGCGGGTGAGGATGGACGAGAGTTTCTGGTCGGTGTGCACCATCTCCACGATGCGCCGGCCGGCGTTGCGCGCCAGTACGTTGCGCCGTCCGTCCACTGCCGGGTAGGCGGCGTTGCCGGGCAGGCCTATGCCGAGCGCTTCGACCATGCTGGCCATCGTGCTGGCGGTGCCCATCGTCATGCAGTGGCCGTGGCTGCGGTGCATGCAAGACTCCGCTTCAAAGAAGTCGGCCAGCTTCAACGTGCCGGCGCGCACCTGCTCACTCATGCTCCACACACCCGTGCCCGAGCCGAGTTCCTGACCACGCCATTTGCCGTTGAGCATCGGGCCACCAGAGACGCCGATGGTGGGCAGGTCGGCACTGGACGCACCCATCACCAGCGCGGGCGTGGTCTTGTCGCAGCCCATCAGCAGCACCACGCCGTCGATGGGGTTGCCGCGGATGCTTTCCTCGACATCCATGCTGGCCAGATTGCGGTACAGCATGGCGGTAGGGCGCAGCAGGGTCTCGCCCAGCGACATCACCGGAAACTCGAGCGGGAAGCCGCCGGCCTCGTACACGCCAATCTTCACCTGCTCGGCCAGCGTTCGAAAGTGGCTGTTGCAGGGCGTGAGTTCGCTGAAGGTGTTGCAGATGCCAATGACCGGCCGCCCGTCAAACTGGTCATGCGGGATGCCCTTGCCCTTGACCCAGCTGCGGTAGGCAAATCCGTCGCGGTCCTGCCGGCCAAACCACTGCTGGCTGCGGAGTTCTTCGGGCTTTTTTCTGGAGGGTTGCTGCGGGGGTTGGGTCACGTTGTCTTCCTCTTTTTGGGTGCGTTCAGGGTTTGTCCGCATTTTCTAATCATATTATGGTCATACGATAAAGCCAACCCGTCACCGATCCGGACAAGCCCGCTTGGATCGTTGGAATACACGCAGGATATTGCCCGGAGCACCGTTTGTCCAAGCCTGAAATTCTGGTTGCCGCCAAGTTGTGGCCGCCCTACATGGAAATGCTGCGCGAGGCATTCGTCGTGCACGACCGGCTGCACCTGGAAGATCCGACTGCTTTTGCGAAGGTGGCGCCGGCCGTGCGGGCCATTGCCGCGAGCGGCGAAGCCAAGGTGCCGCGCGAGCTCCTGAGGGCCTTGCCGTCGCTGGAAATCATTTCTGTGTTTGGCGTCGGCTATGACGGCATCGACGTCAAGGCAGCTCACGAGCGGCGCATTCCCGTCACCAACACGCCAGATGTCCTGACCGATGACGTCGCCGATCTCGGCATGGCGCTGTTGCTGTCGATTTCTCGGCGTATCCCGCATGCCGACCGGTTTGTGCGTGCGGGTGAATGGGTCAAGGGGCCGCTGATGCTGGCCCGCAAAGTCAGCGGTGCGAAGCTCGGTATTGTCGGCCTGGGACGCATCGGGCAGGCGATTGCACGGCGTGCCGAGGGCTTCGGCATGTCCATTGCCTACACCACGCGCCATGAACGGCCGGACAGTGGCTACCGGTACTACTCCTCGGCTGCCGCGCTGGCCGCCGAGGTCGATTTTCTGATGGTCATCACGCCGGGTGGTGCAGGCACCAAGGGCCTCATCAACGCCGAGGTGCTGCGCTCGCTCGGCCCGGAGGGCTACCTGATCAACGTGGCGCGCGGCTCGGTGGTGGATGAAAACGCGCTGGTGCATGCCTTGCAGAACAAGCTGATCGCTGGTGCCGCGCTCGATGTGTTCGAAGACGAGCCGAATGTGCCCGCAGCCCTGCGTGAGTGCGACAACGTGGTGCTGACCCCGCACATGGCGAGCGCCACCTGGCAGACCCGGCGAGCCATGGCCAACCTCGCATTCGGCAACCTGCAGGCGCACTTTGCAGGCAAGCCGCTGCTGACCCCGTTGCCGGGCTGACAGACCACGCTCCGCTCGATCCGGCTCCCCCATGATCAAGAACATCCACGGCAGCACTGTTGACTTCCTCGGTACCGCCATCGTAGCGGGTCAGTATCCGGTGGGCGGGTCCATGCCACCAGAGCCGACGCTGTGTGCGGAACTGGGCGTGAGCCGCACCGTGGTGCGTGAGGCCGTGAAGTCGCTGGTGGCCAAGGGGCTGCTGCACACTGGCCCGAAGGTGGGTACGCGGGTGATGGCGTCCGAGCAGTGGAACTGGTTTGATCCGGACGTGATTGCCTGGCAATCGACGATCGGGCTGTCGCATGAATTCATCCGTGACCTGCAAGAGTTGCGCCGGGTGGTGGAGCCCGCCGCCGTCAAGATGGCGGCCCTGCGCGCGACCCAGGCGGATATCGCAGGCATTGAAGAAGCCTTCGCCGGCATGACGCGCGCCGTCATGGAAGGGGGCGACTACGTGACCCATGACCTGCGTTTTCACCAGGGCTTGCTGCGGGCTTCCGGCAACGTCATGCTGGTACAGATGAGCAAAGTACTCGGTGCGCTGCTGCGCACCAGTTTCGAAATATCAACCAGCAAGAAAGACGGGCCCCGCAGTTCATTGCACCTGCACCGCGCGGTGCTCGATGCCGTGATCGCGCGGGACCCCGTGCTCGCGGAGGCCGCCATCCTGGTGCTGATCGATGGCGCCCGCGACGATATCGAGCTGGTCCTCAATTCCCGGCGGCGCCTGCCACGGCTCGATCAACCTGTTTCTCGCCTCAAGGCCGCGTAGGCCGCTGTTCGCTTGTTCACTACCACCAAAGGAGACTGTCAGATGAAAACGAAGTTGTTTGTCACATCGGCGCTTGCTGTCGCGGCCATGCTTGCGAGCGGCCATGCGATGGCTCAGGAGAAGCTCACCGTCTGGTGGGGCAAGGGCTTTTACAAAGGTGAGGACGACGCGCTCTTCGCTGCCATCAAGAAATTCGAGGCCAAGTATCCCAAGTACAAGGTGGACCTGTCGCTCTACGCGCCGCAGGAAATGATTCCGAAGTCGGTCGCCGCGCTCGACGCCGGCAACCCGCCCGACGTGTCCTATGGCGATGTCTATGACTTCCAGGTGACGGCCAAATGGGCCTTCGACGGAAAACTCGAGGATGTGTCCAGCATCATCGACCCGCTGCGCGGCAAATTCGAGCCTTCCGCGCTGGCCACCACCTTCCTCTACAACGACGCGACCAAGACCCGCGCCTACTACGCCTACCCGATCAAGCAGCAGACCATGCACATCCAGTACTGGAAGGACATGCTGGCCGAAGCAGGCTTCAAGGACAGCGATATTCCCACTGACTGGAAGGGCTACTGGAACTTCTGGTGCGACAAGGTGCAAACCGCACACCGCCAGAAGACCGGCACCCGCAGCTTCGGCATTGGGCAACCGCTGGGAGTGGACTCGAGCGACTCGTTCTACTCGTTCCTGACCTTCATGGATGCGTACAACGTCAAGCTGGTCAACGATTCAGGCAAGCTGCTGGTCGATGACCCCGCCGTGCGCCAGGGCCTGATCAATGCCCTGACCGATTACACCCAGATCTACGCGAGGGGTTGCACGCCGCCGTCGTCGACCAACTGGAAGGACCCGGACAACAACGTGGCGTTTCACAACAAGACCACGGTGCTCACGCACAATGCGACCATCTCGATCGCGGCCAAATGGCTCGACGACATGAACAATGCCACGCTGACCGATGCACAGCGTGCCACGGCCAAGGCCAACTACACCGAGAAAATCGCCACGGCGGGATTTCCGAACAAGCCGGACGGCTCCAAGATGGTCTACCGCGCCGCGGTGAAAACCGGCGTGATCTTCAAGGATGCCAAGAACAAGGCCGGCGCCCGGCAGTTTGTCGCTTTCATGCTGGACGAGGCCAACCTCACGCCCTACGTTGAGGGTTCGCAAGGTCGCTGGTTCCCGGTAACCAAGGCTGCGCAACAAAGCCCGTTCTGGAAGCAGGATCCACACCGTATAGCGGTCTACAACCAGTTCATGGCCGGCACCACGCCGTTCGAGTTCACCAAGAACTACAAGTTTACGGTGCTCAACAACGAAAACGTCTGGGCCAAGGCCGCTAACCGCATCCTCAACGAGAAGATGCCGGTCGACAAAGCCGCCGACGAAATGATCGCGCGCATCAAGGCTGTGGCGGGCTGAGCATATGACCGGGGCCGCTGCAACAAACACCCTGCCGCGCGCCCCGGCGCCGGCATCGCGTGGACTTTCACGCTACGAGTTCTGGGGCCGCCTGTTCGTGGTGCCCTACCTGCTGGTGTTTGTGATCTTCGTGGTCTACCCGGTCGGCTATGGCCTGTGGCTGGCGCGTCATCCGGCCAGCTACAGCAAGCTTTTCGACGACCCGATTTTCCTGCGCAGCGCCATCAACACGATCGTGTTCCTGGTGGTGGCGATCAATGTGAAGATGATCATGGCGCTGGTGCTGTCGGGCTTCTTTATCAAGACGCGGTGGTGGATCAAGGCGCTGTCGGTGCTGTTTATCCTGCCCTGGGCAGTGCCCTCGATCCCGACCATCCTGTCGGTGCGTTTCATGCTCAACCCGGAGTGGGGCGTCATCAACTCGCTGATCTTCCGCCTGACGGGCCTTGACGGCCCGAACTGGCTCAATGACCCCACGCTGGCACTCTCGCTGTCGATGGTCATGCACATCTGGAAGTCGCTGCCGTTCTGGACGTTGATTCTGGTGGCCGGGCGCCTGTCGATTCCTGGCGAGCAATACGAGGCCGCTTCCGTCGATGGCGCCAGCAACTGGCAGAAGTTCCGGTTCATCACCTGGCCATCCATGCGTACGCTCTACATCACCTCGACCATTCTGTCGGCGATCTGGACGCTGGGTGATTTCAACAGTGTCTACCTGCTCACCGGCGGTGGACCGGCCGACCTGACGCACGTGCTGGCCACCCTGGGTATTCGCTATCTGCGTCTCGACCAGATTGATGTGGCAATGGCCTCTATTGTGGTGGCGCTGCCGCTGGTCTTGCCGCTGGTCTACTTCATGATGAAGAGGTTGTCGAAATGAGCAAGCGCATCACCTGGCGCTCGGTCACCGCCGAAGCCAAGTTGCTGCTGATCGGCATCCCGGTGTTCCTGTGGACGATCATTCCGGTCTACCACATGTTCCTGTTCGCGATCTCCGAGCGCGATTCGGCCACCTCTGGCCGGCTGTGGCCCAAAAACCCGACGCTGCAGAACTTCGACACCGTGTTCAACCAGAAGCATTTCTATCTCGGGCACTTCTGGCAACAACTGGGCAACTCGCTGTTCATCGCCGTAGCCGTGGGGCTGATTACCCTGATTGTGGCCACCACGGCCGCGTTCGCCATCAGCCGGCTGCGGGTGCGGGGCGGGCGTACGGTGCTCAACATGGCTCTGTTCACGTACTTCATCCCCGCTGCGTTCCTGGCGGTGCCGATGTACAAGACCATGGCGAACTACGGTCTGCTCAACAACCAATGGTCGCTGATCCTGGCGATGGTCACGATCGCTTCGCCCTACTGCATCTGGGTGCTCAAGCAGGCCTCTGACAAGCTGCCCTACGAACTGGACGAGGCGGCGCGCATGGACGGTGCTACGCCGGTGCAGCTGTTCCGGCTGGTGTACCTCCCGCTGATGGTGCCTTCGATGGTGGCGGTGGGTACCTATGCCTTGCTGCTGGCGTGGAACGAGTACCTCTATGCCTTCCTGCTGCTGTCGAACGAAACCGACATAACGCTCGGCGTGGCGCTGGGCAATTTCCTGGCAGCTGATGATTCGCCATGGGAACTGCTGATGGCAACGGGTTTCGTCTATGCGTTGCCGCCGGCGGCGATCTACTACGCATTCAAGCGCTACATGGTCGGTGGCCTCACGGCGGGCGCCGTGAAAAGCTAAGGAAGAATAGAAATGGCATCCGTCTCCTTCAACAACATCAAGAAGTCCTACGGCAAGGTCGCTATCCTGCATGGCTTGAGCTTCGACATCGCCGATGGCGAGTTCGTGGTGCTGGTGGGCCCGTCGGGTTGCGGCAAGTCGACGCTGCTGCGCATGTTGGCGGGCCTGGAAGAAATCACCGGCGGCGAGATCCTGATCGACAAGCGGGTGGTGAACGACCTCGAGTCCAAGGACCGCGACATCGCAATGGTGTTCCAGAGCTACGCGCTGTACCCGCACATGACCGTGGGCGAGAACATGGCCTTCAGCCTGCGCCTGCGTGATGCTGACAAGGGCGTCACCGCGCAGCGGGTGGACAACGCCGCGAAGATTCTCAACCTGGACAAGTTGCTGGATCGCTATCCTCGCGAACTTTCGGGAGGCCAGCGCCAGCGCGTGGCGATGGGCCGCGCCATCGTGCGCGACCCCAAGGTGTTCCTGTTCGACGAGCCGCTGTCCAATCTCGACGCCAAGCTGCGCGTGGCGATGCGTGCCGAGATCAAGGCGCTGCACCAACGGCTCAAGACGACCACGGTATACGTCACGCATGACCAGATCGAAGCGATGACCATGGCCGACCGCATCGTGGTGATGCACGACGGGCTGATCGAGCAGATCGGAACGCCGCTTGAGCTTTATGACCGGCCCTGCAATCTGTTTGTTGCCCAGTTCATTGGGTCGCCAGCCATGAACGTGATGCAGGGAACACTGCGGCGCGATGGCGTGCACTCGTGGGTGGAGTCACAGGGGGCTCGTTGGCCATTGCGCGCGCTGGCCAGCGCGAAGGACGGGCAGGCGGTGCACTACGGCGTGCGGCCCGGCGATCTTTCGATTTCCACCAGTGGCGATGGCATTGAGGCCAAGGTCATTGTGGTGGAGCCAACGGGGGCTGAGACCGAATTGCTGGTGCAGGTCGGTGACGCGCAGATCATCGTCGTCATGCACGGGCGGACGTCGGTGCAACCCGATGAGACCATCCTGCTGGAAATTGATGAAGCGAAAGCGCATGTCTTCGACCAGGCCAGTGGCGCCCGAATGGAGTGAGGCCAGTCCGGTAACCATGGAATCGCGTGCGTGGGTGGTGATGGGTGTCAGCGGCTGCGGAAAAAGTACCGTAGGCCGCCTCTTGGCGGGCGCGCTAGGCGTTGACTTTCTCGAAGGCGACCAGCTGCATTCCCCGCAAAATATCGCACGCATGGCGGCTGGAACGGCCCTGACGGACGAGAACCGCCAGGAATGGCTTCAGACGATTTCTGGTGCGCTCGTTGGCGCCATGGCGACGGGCAGGGGGCTGGTGGTGTCCTGCTCCGCGCTGAAGCGCTCATACCGGGATATCCTGCGCCAGGGCGCGCCTGAACTCAGGTTTGTGCATCTGCATGGCGACTACGATTTGCTCGCTCAGCGCATGGCAGAGCGCGAGGGGCATTACATGCCCGCCTCGTTGCTTGACAGCCAGTTCGCCATCCTCGAGATCCCCGGCCCCGATGAACATGCGGTCACGGTGGATGTGGCGCTGGCACCGGAAACTATTGTGCAATCCATCTTGTCGGCCGCTGGACAGAGCGCCGCAGCTGAAAGCCGCCTGCCATGATCACACCACAAACGTTTCGACTCGATGCTCGGCTGGCGCTCGTCACCGGCTCGTCCAGTGGTATTGGCCTGGCACTGGCGCGTGGTCTGGGGCAATCCGGCGCCAGCGTGGTGTTGAATGGGCGGAACCCGGCCAAGCTTGAGGCTGCGGCAACCGCGTTGCGTGCCGAGGGATTGTCTGTCCACACTAGGGCGTTTGACGTAACCCAGGGAGCTGAGGTGCAGGCTGCTGTCGCAGCCATTGAGCATGAACTCGGCCCGATTGAAATCCTCGTCAACAACGCCGGCATGCAGCGGCGTGCCCCGCTGCACGAATTCGCCGAGGCCGACTGGCATGAACTCATGCGAACCAATGTGGACAGCGTGTTCCTGGTCGGGCAGGCGGTTGCGCGCCAGATGATTCCCCGCGGCAGGGGCAGGATCATCAACATTTGCTCGGTGCAGAGCGAACTCGGTCGTCCGGGGATCGCGCCCTATACGGCGAGCAAGGGAGCGGTCAAGATGCTGACCAAGGGCATGGCGATTGACTGGGGTCCGCACGGCCTGAATGTCAACGGATTGGGGCCGGGTTACTTCAAAACGGAACTGACTGAAAAACTGGTGGCCGATGAACAGTTCACCGCCTGGCTGGTGGGTCGCACGCCCAGCCGGCGCTGGGGTGACGTTGAAGAGCTGGCCGGTGCCGCTGTTTTTCTGGCGAGCGATGCCTCGCGCTTTGTCAATGGGCATATTCTTTATGTGGATGGTGGCGTGACGGCCACGCTCTGAGCACCACCGCTCCCACGCCTTCAGTCCAACCGATTCAGGAGACCTCCATGCGCGCACTCGTTTGCCACGCCCCACTTGATTTGCGGCTCGATGCGTTTGCATCCGAGGTGCCAGGCCCTGCCCAGATGCGGGTACGCGTGGCGTTCGGCGGCATCTGCGGCTCGGATTTGCACTACTACCAGCACGGAGGCTTTGGCACCGTGCGCATCAAGGAGCCCATGGTGCTGGGGCATGAGGTGTCGGGCATTGTTGAAAGCCTGGGCAGCGGTGTGACGGGTTTCAAGGCGGGGGATCGCATTGCCATCTCGCCGTCACGGCCCTGCGGCCTGTGCCGCTATTGCCAGCAGGGCCTGCACAACCACTGCATGGACATGAGGTTCTACGGCAGCGCCATGCGCTTTCCGCATGTGCAGGGTGCCTTCCGCCAGACACTGGTGATCGATGCCAGCCAGGCGCACGCGGTAGCAGACGATCTGCCGCTGACGGAGGCTGCGCTGGCCGAGCCGCTATCGGTAGGCCTGCATGCGATTTCGCGCGCGGGCTCGGTCTTTGGCAAGCGCGTGCTGGTGACGGGCTGCGGCCCGATCGGTGCCTTGTTGATTGCGGGGCTGCGGCGCGCGGGGGCTGCGCACATCGTGGCCGCCGACCTGGCCGATTTGCCGCTGGAATGCGCGCGCAAGATGGGGGCGGATGAAACCGTCAACCTGCTGACCCATCCCGATGAGCTGGCGCCCTACGCAGCCAACAAGGGGATGTTTGACGTCATGTTTGAGGCCTCTGGCAGCGAGAAGGCTCTGCGCAGTGGCCTGGATCTGGTTTCGCCGCGCAGTGTGATCGTGACGATCGGGCTGGGTGGCGATGTGCAGCTGCCGCTGAACCAGCTGGTGGGCAAGGAGATTGACTTGCGCGGCACCTTCCGCTTTCATCAAGAGTTCGCCGTGGCGGTTGCCTTTCTCAACCAGCGGCTGATTGATGGCCGGCCGGTGATCAGCCATGTTGTCGATTTTGACCAGGCCAATGACGCGTTCAAGTTGGCGGGCGACAAGCGGCAGGCCATGAAGGTCCAGATTGCGTTCGATGGCGCTCCCGTGTCCTGACCCGGCATTGCACCACCTTTCAAGGGAGCCCCTGTGTCCGACTTCACCAAAGTGATCCTGTTCACCGATGCCGACGGCCGCGCCCGCTTTCGCGAGGAGCAGCTTGCGCTACGGCAAGGAACGCCCGGTTCCATGCTGTCAGAGGTATTTGCTTCGGGGGGCTACCAGCTGCGCCACAGTCCGCTGGGTTTTCGCAGCCAGTTTCACTGCACGGTCACGCCGCAGTGGGTGTTCATTCTGGGCGGTCAAATGGAGATCGGCTTGCAAGGTGGCGTTTCGCGCGTGTTCAAACCTGGGGAGCACTTTTATTCTGCCGATACCTTGCCGGACGGCGCGGTGTTTGATCCCGCGCTGCATGGGCACTGGAGCCGGCAGGTTGGGGCTGACCCACTGGTCACGTTGTTTGTCAGAGGCTGATTGAGAGGGCTGACTGAGGGGCTGACCGCTCAGTCGGGCATTCGCAGGCGCAGCAGCGCGCGAACAAAACCGTGGTCTGAGCGGACGCGGTCGCGCCCTTCGCTCAGGTGGTCATTGAAGTAGTCCACCCGCTTCACGTCGCCCAGGCTGAAGCGGCTGCCAGGCACGAACTCTTCACTCACAAAAATTTGATCCAGCACTTCCGGATAGCCCTGGTGGATGTGCGAGTAGGCCACGTCCCGCTTGAGCGCACCGTTGCCCTGAATCTCGTAGGCGTTGAACAGGGCCACGTCGCGCGCCGACTTGTCGTAGGCGACTTCTGCCGTGGCGGCGATCATCTGCGTGGTCACGCTGTGGGGGCCGTCATTGAAATCGCCCATCACCACCAGCGGTTCGTTGGTACGGTGCAGCAGATCGATCACGATGGTCCGCAGCGCGGCGGCCTCCGAGGCGCGCATGATCAGCGAGCGCAACGTCGCGCGGGCGGTGACGCGCGGGTCGTCCCGGTCTTCCAGCGGGTTGCCCAGCGCGTCCTGCAGCAGCTTGGGACGCTTGGACTTGAGATGTGCCGTCAGCATGTGCACCGTCTGGCCGTGCTTCATGCGCAGGGTGGTGAGCAACGGCGGGCGCTCGAAGCGGTTGTGTGTGCCGATTTCCGGCACCTCCACTGTGTGATTCGGCGGAAACTCAGTGAACGAGCGCAGCTGCAACACCGGCAACCGCGACACCACGCCAACCCGGGGCGTGCCCTGCGCGCCGTGGCTGGTGGCACTGTTCTCGGCACCTGGTGCTGCAACCGATTGATAGTGCAGCCCGCTGCGACTGACCACGCCCTTCAGGGCCGCCTCGTCCCAGACTTCCTGCACCGCGAGCACATCGGCGTTGAGGGCGGCAAAGCGGCCGCCGAGCCAGTCCAGCTTGCGCTCGAACTCGGTCTGCGTGTACGCCTCCTGGTTGATGTAGAAGCTGCGACCCGGGTTGGCCAGATTCAGCACATTGCAGGTCGCCACCATCAGGGTTGCGTAGTTGGCAACAGGTTCTTGCACGGCGGCGCCTGTCTCAGTAGTGCTGCAACTCGCCGGACAGCAGGACGCGCTTGCCGGGCTGCGAGGCCGGTACGTTGACCAACAGGGCGCGTGCCACCTTGCTGGCCGGAATGGCGCGGTAGTTGGCGGGAATCAACGGGCCGGTGACCGCCATGGCGGCTTGTGCGATCCGCTCGCCAATACGGGCGGGTTGCTTGAGGGCGCCACGGTCGCCGGTCAACAGCGATGGCCGCACGACGACCAGACTGTCAAAGCCCAGACTCGCCACGCAGTTCTCCATCTCGCCCTTGACGTGGTTATAGAAAACGCCCGAGCGCGCGTTGGCGCCCATGGCACTCACTACTCCTAAATTAGTAGCACCTGAAGACCGTGCGGCCTGGACTACCGCCACAACAGCACCAAAATCGATGGCACGGAAGGCCTCTTCGCTGCCGGCGGCCTTGATGGTGGTACCCAGCGCGACATACACATCGTCTACCGCGGGCAGCGCGGGCAGCGCATCGAAATCGACCGTGTGGCTGGTCAGCTTGGGGTGGCGCGTGGCCAGTTGGCGGCGGCCAATGGCATGGACCGCCGCATACCGCTCATCGGCCAAAAGACCTTTGAGAATTTCCTGGCCCACGAGGCCCGAAGCCCCCGCCACCAGAGCGGTTCGGCCGGCCGCCGCCCCGGCCGCGGTCGGCCATGCTGTCGACGCTGGTGCGAAGGGGGTCGGGCTGTCGCTGTTGTCCATTGCCATTGCCATTGGTGTTGGAATTGATATTTCTGGGGCTGTTGCCCGTGTCTCCGCCTCCATTGTGCCGTGGCTGCGACTGCGGTGGGCGCCCGCGCCCCTGCGCCGGTTTTGGAGCGGCGGCGCGCTGGCCTTGCGGCTGGCCACCCCGAGGCGCTCCATCGCGCTGTTTGTTGTCGCGCATGCGCTGCATCATTTCGGTGCGCGCGGCCTTGGCGGCGGCAGCCATGACGTCGCGGCTGGGCGGCTTGCCAGCGCCACCCCAGATGGTCTGGCGGCCCATCGCGATGGGCTCGGCCCGCTCGCCGGGCTCGGGACCAAAGCCTTCCACGATGGTCACACCGATCTGCTGCTTGGTGAAGCGCTCGATGTCCATCATGAACCCTTCTTCGTCCAGGCACACCAGACTCACGGCTTCACCGCTGGCGCCGGCGCGACCGGTACGGCCGATGCGGTGCACGTAGTCTTCACTGACGTTGGGGATTTCATAGTTCACCACATGCGGCAGATCGTCGATATCAATGCCGCGGGCGGCGATGTCGGTGGCGACCAAGGCGCGGATGTCACCGCTCTTGAAGCCCTGAAGCGCCTGGGTGCGGGCAGCCTGGCTCTTGTTGCCGTGCAGGGCCATGGCGTTGATGCCGGCCTTGCTCAGGTACTCGGCCACGTTGTTGGCGCCAAACTTGGTGCGCGTGAAGACCAGCACCTGGCTCCAGTTGTGCTGCTGGATGATGTGCGCCAGCAAGGCTTTCTTCTTGCCGCGGCCCACCGGGTGGATGGTCTGCGTGATGCGCTGCACCGTGGTGTTGCGCGGCGTGACCTGGATGCTCTGCGGGTTGCGCAGCAAGCCGCCAGCGAGGTCACGAATATCGTCGCTGAAGGTGGCCGAGAACAGCAGACTCTGCTTGTCCTTGGGCATCAGCGCGATGATCTTCTTCACGTCATGGATAAAGCCCATGTCGAGCATGCGGTCGGCTTCGTCGAGCACCAGAATCTGCACGGCCGACAGGTCCAGGAAGCCCTGTTGCTGCAGGTCCAGCAGGCGGCCCGGCGTGGCCACCAGGATGTCCACGCCGCGCTTGATCTGGGCGATCTGGGGGTTCATGCCGACCCCGCCAAAGATCACGGTGGAGTTCAGCTCGAGGTACTTGCCGTAGGTGCGGATTGATTCCTCCACCTGCGCGGCGAGTTCGCGGGTGGGCGTAAGCACCAGCGCACGGGTCGCGCGACCGCCAAATTTGCTCTTGCCGGCCGGGCTTGTGCTGAGCTTGTGCAGCAGCGGCAGGGTGAAGGCCGCTGTCTTGCCGGTGCCCGTTTGGGCGCCGGCCAGCAGGTCATGGCCCTCCAGCACGGCGGGGATGGCCTGTGCCTGGATGGGCGTGGGGATTTCGTAACCCTGCTCGTGCACGGCTTTCAGGATGGCAGGAGCCAGGTTCAGATCGTCAAAGTTCATGATGTGGTGCCCGTCCGGGGCACTGGGAATCGGCCTGTTTCGGCGGTGGAAACCGCCAAGCCAGTCAAAGGCAGATGGGATTCAGGAGTGGCGCAAAGTCGCAAGACTTCGGCCCCAGCAGGGTGCTGGCGTTAAGGACAACTGGAGTCCATAACAGCCCGTATTGTCGCATGAGCCGATAATCGACGCTTTTCCTGCACACCAAACCCTGCTCAAAACCATGGCCCAGTACGTCTACACCATGAATCGCGTCGGCAAGATCGTCCCGCCGAAGCGACAAATTCTCAAAGATATTTCGCTCAGCTTTTTCCCGGGCGCCAAGATTGGTGTTCTCGGCGTAAACGGATCCGGCAAGTCCACCCTGCTCAAGATCATGGCGGGGCTCGACAAGGAGATCGAGGGCGAAGCCACGCCCATGCCCGGCTTGAACATCGGCTACCTGCCCCAGGAACCCAAGCTCGACCCCGGTCACACGGTGCGCGAGAGCGTGGAAGAGTCGATGGGCGAAGTCTTCGCGGCCAAGGCCAAGCTCGAGGAAGTCTATGCCGCCTATGCGGAACCCGACGCAGACTTCGACGCGCTGGCGGCCGAACAGGCCCGGCTGGAGGCCGTGATCGCCACGTCTGGCGCCGACTCCGAGCACCAGCTGGAAATTGCCGCCGACGCCCTGCGCCTGCCGCCGTGGGACGCGCAGATCGGCGTGCTGTCGGGTGGCGAGAAGCGGCGCGTGGCGCTGTGCCGCCTGCTGCTGTCCAAGCCCGACATGCTGCTGCTGGACGAACCGACCAACCACCTGGACGCCGAGAGCGTGGACTGGCTTGAGCAGTTCTTGCAGCGCTATTCAGGCACTGTGGTGGCGATCACCCACGACCGCTATTTTCTGGACAACGCCGCTGAATGGATTTTGGAACTGGACCGCGGCGCCGGCATTCCCTGGAAAGGCAACTACAGCACCTGGCTGGAGCAAAAGCAGGATCGCCTGGCCTCCGAACAGAAGGGCGAGGAAGCCCGCGCCAAGGCCCTGAAAAAGGAACTGGAGTGGGTGCGCCAAAACCCGAAGGCGCGGCAGGCCAAGAGCAAATCGCGTCTGGCGCGCTTTGAGGAATTGAGCGACTTCGAGTACCAGAAGCGCAACGAAACACAGGAGATTTTCATTCCCGTGGCCGAGCGCCTGGGCAATGAGGTGATCGAGTTCAAGGGTGTCACCAAGTCGTTTGGCGACCGCGTGCTGATCGACAACCTGAGCTTCAAGGTGCCGGCTGGCGCGATCGTCGGCATCATCGGCCCGAACGGCGCCGGCAAGTCGACGCTGTTCAAGCTGATCGCCGGCAAGGAGCAGCCGGATTCTGGCGAGGTGAAGATCGGTTCGACCGTGAAGATGGCCTTTGTGGACCAGCACCGCGACGAACTGGAAAACCAGAAGACCGTGTGGGAAGACGTCTCGGGCGGGCTGGATATCCTGAACGTGGGCAAGTTCCAGATGGCCAGCCGCGCCTACTGCGGCCGCTTCAACTTCAACGGCGGCGACCAGCAAAAACGCGTGGGCTCGCTGTCAGGCGGCGAACGCGGCCGTCTGCACCTGGCCAAGACGCTGATCGCGGGCGGCAACGTGCTGATGCTGGATGAGCCGTCCAACGACCTCGACGTGGAAACCTTGCGCGCGCTCGAAGACGCGTTGCTGGAATTTGCCGGCAGCGTGATGGTGATCAGCCATGACCGCTGGTTTCTCGACCGTATCGCCACCCACATCCTGGCTGCCGAAGGCGATAGCCAGTGGACGTTCTTTGACGGCAACTACCAGGAATACGAAGCCGACAAGAAGAAGCGCCTGGGTGAAGAGGGCGCCAAGCCCAAGCGCATGCGCTACAAGGCACTGAAGTAACGCGACAACCGCGTTGCGCGGGCACGCGGCGCGCGCGCGCCCGAATTGCCAAGCCCGTCTTGGCTGGCGGGTGGTCAGCATGGGACGCTATAAAATATATAGCAAACTATGACCACCCGATGGGGACAACGGGCGCATTTGGCTTGAAAATCAGCTTCTCAGCAGCTTTTTGCGCACCAGCTGAATGTGGTTGCGCAGCGCGTACAGCTCGTCGGTGTAGGACAGTGGCACATCGACCTTGCCCACCCGGGTTTCAAGCTCGTTGAGTTCTTCGACCAGCGGCTGTGCGTTGCCCGGATCGGCATCTGCACGCTGCTCAATCTCGCGCAGTCGACCGTACCAGCGGAACACCCGCGAGCGGATGCGAAACTCATACAGCGGCGGCACGATGCGGCTGGCTGGCAGCAGCACCGCCAGGATGATGCCCAGCGCCAGCCACATGCGTTCCACCAGGTTCGCAAACCAGAAGGGCAGGTAACGCTGCAGCAGCGGTGGCCCGCTCTTGAGGTTGCGCTCGGCTTCCTTCGCGATCGGAAACTCGCTCAACGTGGCATTGGGAAATTCGCGGGCCCGGTTGAACCAGCCTGCGCCACCGTGCAGCGTCTGTGCTGCTTGCGAGAACAGTTGCAGCAGCGCGGGGTGGGTCTTTTCGCGCGTCAGCAAGGCCGTGGTGGATGCCACCAGCCGCACATCGCGCGGCGGAACATCGCCCGCCAGATCCACCACGCCGCGCGGCAGCTGCACCGCCGTCAGGAACGCAAAGCGCCGCGAATAGGCTTCGCTCTGCACAAAATCCATCAGCTTCACGCCCGGTGTCTGCAGCAGCATCTGCACCATCAACGACTCGGGCGCCGAGGCAAACACCAGGGCATCCAGCTCGCCATTGAGGAAGGCCACCGTGGCAGAGGTTTGCCCCAGCCGGGACAGCGTGAGCGTGGCCGGATCGATGCGGTTGATCTCGAACAGCTTGGTCATGAGGCTCGGAACGCCGCTGCCTTCGGTACCCACGTTCACCCGCAGACCCTGCAACTGCGACAGGCTGCTCAGCACGGCTGTGGCGGTGCGTTTGCGCGCGGCATCCTCGCGGTAGAACAGCCAGACCGGTTCCAGGAACAGGCTGCCGAGTGACTGCAGCGTGCTCTCGTCATCGGCCGCCTGCTCGGCGCTGCCGCCCTGCACAAAGCCCAGGTCGGCCTTGCCGTCGCGCAGCAGCTGCAGGTTGGCCGATGAACCCTCGCTGGGCAGCAACACCACCTCGATGCCGTTGGCGGCCAGCGCCTTGGCGTAGCGCTTGCCGAACTCGTCGTACGCACTTTGCGCCGGCCCGGTGGCGAGCACCACGCGGCCCGGCGGGTTGGGGTCGAGCCACCAGTAGGCGAGTACCAACAGTCCCACCGTCAGCAGCACCAATGGCCCCGCGGAAACCAGCAGATCGCGCACCGAGAGCAAGGTGTAGCGGATGGCTTTGGGCATGGGAAGCACGGTCGCTTTCAGGGGCGGCGGTCGGGCAAATCGCCCGCGCACGGCAAGGTCAGGTCACCGATGGTGAGGCTCGACGCGGCCTGCACCGCGCGCACAACCGCGCGCGCCATCGCTTCCGCCGCCATGGTGCCCAGAACCACCATGCCCGGTGAGCTGCCAGCGCGGCCGGTGCCGAGCGCAAACAGGGTGTCGCCGTCCGACATCGTGTGGACCGGGTTGATGCTGCGTGCCAGGCCGTCATGGCCCATCTGGGCCAGCTTCTGGGCCTGTGTCTTGGTGATCACCGCATCGGTGGCGATCACGCCGATGGTGGTGTTGGTGCCGGGCAGCAGGGGCTGGGGCAGCTCGCCCGCCAAGATGGCGCGGCGGGTATCCAGCAGCGATCGCCCGTCGGCCGTGCGCGCCCCGGCGAGCACGGCGCCCGTGTCCGGATCGATGATGTCGCCCAGCGCATTGCACGCCACCAGCGCGCCCACGGTGATGCCGTTGACGGTGACCGATGCCGTGCCAACGCCACCTTTCATGGCCCGCGCGATGCCAAACAGCTTGCCCACCGCGGCCCCCGCGCCTGCGCCCACATTGCCCTCGGCCGGGCGGTGCGCGCCGGCGGCGGTGCAGGCACGGTAGCCCGCGTCTGCGTCGGGGCGGATGCGGGCGTCACCCAGCAGCAGATCGAACAGCACCGCTGCCGGAACAATCGGCAGGCGGCCGACCTTGACATCAAAGCCGATGCCCTGTTCCTCCAGCCAGCGCATGGCGCCCGTGGCCGCGTCCAGTCCCCAGGCGCTGCCACCGGCCAGTACCACCGCGTGGACTTTTTCGACCAGATTGCCCGGTGCCAGCAGATCGGTTTCACGGGTGCCGGGCGCCGCGCCGCGAACGTCCACCCCGCCGGTGGCGCCGTCACGCGCCATGATGACGGTGCAGCCGGTCGGTCGGCGCGGGTCGGTGTCATGGCCGACTTCAATGCCGGCCACATCGGTGATGGCGTCGGCCAAGCTGGTTGGGGAGGTTGGAGGGGGCGGTACACGAAGCGGCATGGTCATTTGATTATCTACCGCGTACCTCACCCGACCGCTACGGCAGGTTACGTTTGGGGCGGGTGAGCGCGAGGCCGACCATGGCGACAGCGAGCACCCCATAGTTCAGTGCCATGAACCAGGGGTTGTTCCAGGCCACGCCGTCAAAGCCGCGCTGGGTGAACGGATAGAGCACCGGTACCGGGTAGAAATCCGCCGAGTGCGTGAACATGTCGAGCGCGATATGCATCCACCACCCCGCGAGCGGCAGCCAGAACCCGCCTCGCGCGCGCCAGATGCCCGCCGTAACTACGCCCGCCACGACGAAGCTGTGGAACGTGCAATGGAGATGGTGCGACCACAGGGATATCCACGCCGGCAGGACTGGCTCGGTGCCGGGGCTCGCGAACAGGTACGCGAGGAATACCTCCAGCGATCCCCCGCCTGTCACAAACCAGGCGGCGACCGGCAGCGCGTGGGCAAGGTCGGGAATGATTGTCAGGCCGACCGCGCCGGCGATCGTGGCGCGTGAGACCGGGCGACGCCGCTGCAGCACCACGCCGCCGATGCCCACCCACAACGCATGCGCAAGAAGGTCCATATGGTGTTGCCTTAAAGGACTGTGGTGGGTGCCTGGGCTGCTGGCCCCGGTTGGGTCGATGGTTGAGTTGCTGCGGGGGCTGCAGGCCCGTTGCGCAGCCCACGGGACCGGATCAACAGATAGGCGGCCGGGATCACGAACATCGACAGCAAGGGCGCCGTCACCATGCCACCCACCATCGGTGCCGCAATGCGCTGCATGACTTCAGAGCCCGTTCCGCTGCCCCAGAGAATCGGAAACAGGCCGCCCAGAATCACCGCCACCGTCATGGCCTTGGGCCGCACGCGCAGCACGGCACCTTCCCGGATGGCGTCAAGCAGGGATGCGACCGATGCCTCACCCCGTGCCAGGCGATCTTCCCAAGCGTGCTTGAGGTAGAGCAGCATGATCACGCCGAACTCCGCCGTCACGCCGGCCAATGCGATGAAACCGATCGCACTGGCCACCGACAGGTTGTGTCCCAGCAGGTACAGCAACCAAAAGCCGCCGACCAGCGAGAATGGCAGGGCCAGCATGATGAGCAGCGCTTCGTCAAAGCGTTTGAAGGTCAGGTACAGCAGCACAAAAATGATCAGCAGCGTGAACGGCACCACGACTTTCAGCTTGGCCGTGGCGCGCTCCAGGAACTCGAACTGCCCCGACCACGAAACGGCGTAGCCAGGCGTGAGCTTCACGTCGCGACTGACGGCCTCTTGCATGTCGCGCACGGCGGATTTCAGGTCGCGCCCGCGAATGTCGGCATACACCCAGCCCGACAGCCGTGCATTCTCGCTGCGCAGCATGGGCGGGCCATCGCTGATGCGCAGCGCCGCGACGTCGCCCAGCACCAGACGTGCACCGCGCTCGGTGATGATCGGCAACTGGCGCAGTTTCTCCAGTGAATCGCGGATTTCGCGTGGATAGCGCACATTGATGGGGAAGCGCTGCAGCCCTTCCACGGTCTCGCCGATGTTCTCGCCGCCCACGCCCGAAGCAATCACGGTCTGGACGTCGGCGATGTTCAGGCCGAATCGCGCCGCCGCCTCCCGGTTGATGGTGATGTCGATGTAACGCCCGCCCGTCAGCCGCTCGGCCAGGGCGCTGCTGACCCCGGGAACGTTCTTGACGGCCCGCTCGATATCGGCGGTGATGCGGTCGATCTCGGCCAGGTCCGTGCCTGCGACCTTGACGCCCACCGGGCTTTTGATGCCGGTGGCGAGCATGTCGATGCGGTTGCGGATCGGCGGCACCCAGATGTTGGACAGGCCCGGTACCTTGACGATGCGGTCGAGTTCTTCCACCAGCTTGTCCGTCGTCATGCCCGCGCGCCATTCGCTGCGTGGCTTGAACTGGATGGTGGTCTCAAACATTTCCATAGGCGCCGGGTCGGTGGCGGTTTCCGCGCGTCCCGCCTTGCCGTGCACGGTAGCCACCTCGGGTACCGCCTTGATCAGCCGGTCGGTCTGTTGCAGCAACTCCGCTGCCTTGCCGGCCGACAGGCCGGGCAGGGCCGTGGGCATGTACAGCAAATCCCCTACGTCCAGCGGCGGCATGAACTCGCCGCCCACGTTCAGCATCGGCCACGCGGTCGCGGCCAGCGCCAGCATGGCGGCAACCAGCGTGGTGCGCGGCCAGCGCAGCACCGCATTGAGCAGCGGGTGGTACAGCGCGATCAATGCGCGGATCAGCGGGTTGCGCCGTTCGTCGGGAATGCGGCCCAGATCAGGTAACCCATTAGCACCGGGATCAATGTGACGGACAGGCCGGCCGCCGCCGCCATGGCATAGGTCTTGGTGAAAGCCAGTGGCGAGAAGAGCCGTCCCTCCTGCGCTTCCAGCGTAAAAACCGGGATGAAGGACAGGGTGATGATCAACAGGCTGAAGAACAGGGCGGGGCCCACCTCGGTGGCGGCGTCGCCGATCACGCGCCACTGCGATTCATCCGTCAAAGGCTGACCGGGGTGGGTGTGGCGCCAGCGTTCGATGTGCTTGTGTGCGTTCTCGATCATCACCACCGCGGCATCCACCATCGCACCGATGGCAATGGCAATGCCCCCGAGCGACATGACATTGGCATTCACGCCCTGGTAGTGCATGACGATGAAGCTGGCCAGGATGCCCAGCGGCAGCGACACGATGGCCACCAGCGCCGAGCGCAGGTGGAACAGGAACACCAGGCAGACCAGTGCCACGACGATGAATTCCTCCAGCAGCTTGGTGCTGAGATTCTGGATGGCACGCTCGATCAGCCCCGAGCGGTCATAGGTGGGCACCACCTCCACGCCGGGCGGCAGGCTGGGCTGGAGCGCCTTGAGCTTGTCCTTGACGGCAGCCAGCGTTTCCAGTGCATTCTTGCCGGATCGCATCACCACGACCCCGCCAGTGGCTTCACCTTCACCGTCCAGTTCGCCAATGCCGCGCCGCATCTCGGGGCCAATCTGGATGCGGGCGACATCACCCAGGCGCACGGAAACGCCGGTATTCGAGGTGGTGAGCGGAATCTGGCGGAAGTCATCCAGTGTCTGCAAGTAGCCCGAAGCGCGCACCATGTACTCGGCCTCGCCAAGTTCGAGCACCGAGCCACCGGTTTCCTGGTTGGCTTTCTGGATGGCATCAATCACGCGGGTGTGGGCGATGCCGTAGGCAGCCAGTTTGTCCGGGTCCAGCACCACCTGGTACTGCCGCACCATGCCGCCCACCGACGCCACTTCGGCGACGTTGGCGACAGTCTTGAGTTCGTACTTGAGGAACCAGTCCTGCAGTGCGCGCAACTGGCCCGCGTCCATCTTGCCGCTGCGGTCGATCAGTGCGTAGGTGTAGATCCAGCCCACGCCGGTCGCGTCGGGTCCGAGTGATGCCTTGGCGCTGGCAGGCAGGCGCGACTGCACCTGGTTCAGGTACTCCAGCACCCGCGAGCGCGCCCAATACGGGTCGGTGCCATCCTCAAACAGGATATAGACGAACGAATCTCCGAAGAATGAATAGCCCCGTACGGTTTTGGCGCCGGGCACCGACAGCATTGTGGTGGTCAGTGGATAGGTGACCTGGTTCTCCACGATGCGGGGCGCCTGGCCGGGGTAACTGGTGCGGATGATGACCTGCACGTCCGACAGGTCCGGCAGGGCGTCCAGCGGAGTCTTGCCGACGGCCCACACGCCCCAGGCGGTCAACATCGCCGTGCACAGCAGTACCAGGAACCGGTTGACCAGCGACCAACGGATGAGTGCTGCGATCATCGTGATGCTCCCGCCAGGGGCGCGCGGGCAGCCGCTGGCGGTGGTGCCACGGGAGTGATCCGCGTGAGTGCAGGGCCTTCGTCCTTGGGCATGACGAATTCGAATTGAATCGGGT
>JANOBJ010000281.1:0-30141 GCA_031411575.1 Betaproteobacteria bacterium
CGACGAGATCGAGATGCGCCTGTCCACTTTGCCCACGGCGTTTGGCGAGAAGATGGTGATGCGGATTTTCGACCCCGACACGGCGGTCAAGGATCTGGACGCGCTGGGCTTCAGCCCGCACGACTCCGAGCGCTGGGAGGCGCTGGTCAAGCGCCCCTACGGCATCATCCTGGTGACCGGGCCCACCGGCTCGGGCAAGACCACCACGCTGTATTCCACCCTGAAGCGGGTGGCGACCGAAGAGGTCAATGTGAGTACGGTGGAAGACCCGATCGAGATGATCGAGCCGTCGTTCAACCAGACGCAGGTGCAGACCCAGCTCGATTTCGGCTTCACCGAAGGCCTGCGCGCGCTGATGCGGCAGGACCCGGACATCATCATGGTCGGCGAAATCCGCGACCTTGCCACCGCCGAGATGGCGGTACAGGCCGCGCTGACCGGCCATCTGGTGTTCTCAACCTTGCACACCAACGACGCGCCGTCGGCTATCACCCGCCTGATGGAACTGGGCGTGCCCGCCTACCTGATCAACGCCACCGTGCTGGGCGTGCTGGCCCAGCGGCTGGTGCGCACGCTGTGCAAGCAGTGCCGCGAGAAGGACGAATCGTCCAGCCGCGAAACGCTGGCCGAGGTGGTCAAGCCCTGGAAGATCAGTGGCGGCTACCGCCCGTTCAAGCCGGTGGGCTGCGTGGATTGCCGCATGACGGGGTTCATGGGCCGGATGGGCCTGTACGAACTGCTGACCGTCAGCGAGGCGTTCAAGGAGAAGGTCACCCAGTCACCGAGCATCGACGCGCTGCGGCGCCAGGCGGTGACGGATGGCATGCGCCCGCTGCGGCTGGCCGGGGCGCTACGCGTGGCCGAGGGCGTGACCACGCTGGAAGAAGTGCTGACCGCCACGCCGCCCCTGCAATGAGGGCGCCCCGGTGCCACGCGGCGCGCACCAGTTTGGGCCAGTCGCGCACGCGACGCAGCGCACGCGGCCTGAGTAGGTGGAATCCACATCCTGTTATGAGGTCATTCGTCGCACAATCCAGCGGTTGACAGTTGCTTTGAGGAGACAACACATGAATATCAAGAGTCAAAAAGACTTTGTCTCGGGCCTCATGTTCACCGCGGTAGGCACCGCGTTTGCATGGGGTGCCACCACCTACAACGTGGGCGAGGGCGCCCGCATGGGCCCTGGTTACTTCCCGCTGGTGCTGGGCGTGATTCTGGCGCTGCTGGGGCTGGGCATCATTTTTGAATCCCTGGTCGTCGAGACCGAGGACGGCGAGAAGATTGGCAAACTGGGTTGGAAACCGCTGGTTTTCATCATTGGCGCCAACCTGGTCTTCGGCGTACTGCTGGGTGGGCTACCCCGTTTCGGCATTCCCGCCATGGGCCTGATCGTTGCGATATACGCACTGGTGATCATCGCCGGGATGGCGGGGGATGAGTTCAGTCTCAAAGAAGCCCTCATCCTGTCCACGATTCTGGCGATCGGCAGCTATCTGGCTTTCGTGGTGCTGTTGAAGCTGCAGTTTCCGGTCTGGCCGACCTTCATTTCAGGCTGAAGGGACACCTAGACCATGGACTTGCTCGCCAATCTTTCCCTCGGTTTCAGCGTGGCCTTCACGCCGATCAACCTGCTGTACTGCTTCATCGGCTGCCTGCTGGGCACGCTGATCGGCGTCTTGCCCGGCATCGGGCCGGTGGCCACGATCGCCATGCTGCTGCCCGCCACCTACGCGTTGCCTCCCGTGTCCGCGCTGATCATGCTGGCCGGCATCTACTACGGTGCCCAGTACGGAGGCTCGACCACGGCCATTCTGGTGAACCTGCCGGGCGAGTCGTCGTCGGTGGTGACCGTCATTGACGGCTACCAGATGGCGAGGCAGGGCAGAGCGGGGCCTGCGCTGGCGGCGGCCGGGCTCGGCTCATTCTTTGCCGGATGCGTCGGCACCCTCATCCTGGCGGCGTTTGCCGGCCCATTGACCGAGGTGGCTTTCAAGTTTGGCCCGGCCGAATACTTCTCGCTGATGATCCTGGGCTTGATCGGCGCGGTGGTGCTGGCGTCGGGCTCGCTCATCAAGGCGGTGGCGATGATCGTGCTGGGTTTGCTGCTCGGGCTGGTCGGCACCGACGTGAATTCCGGCGTGGCGCGCTTCTCGTTTGACATCCCCGAACTGACCGATGGCATTGGCTTCATCGTGATTGCCATGGGCGTGTTTGGCTACGGCGAGATCATCATGAACCTCAGCAAGCACGCAAGCGAGCGCGAGGTGTTCACCGCCGACGTGAAGGGCCTGTTGCCCAACAAGGAAGACTTCAGGAATATGATTCCCGCGGTGCTGCGGGGCACGGCGCTGGGCTCCGCGCTGGGCATCCTGCCGGGCGGTGGCGCGCTGCTGTCGGCCTTTGCCGCCTACACCATCGAGAAGAAGACCAAGCTGCGGCCGGGCGAAGTACCGTTCGGCAAGGGCAATATCCGCGGCGTGGCCGCGCCCGAGGCGGCCAACAATGCCGGTGCGCAGACCTCCTTCATCCCGCTGCTGACGCTGGGCATCCCGCCCAACGCCGTGATGGCGTTGATGGTGGGGGCCATGACGATTCACAACATCCAGCCCGGCCCGCAGGTGATGACCAGCAACCCGCAGCTGTTCTGGGGCTTGATCGCCTCGATGTGGATCGGCAACGCGATGCTGATCATCCTGAACCTGCCGCTGATCGGTCTCTGGATCAAGCTGCTGACCGTGCCCTACCGCTGGCTGTTCCCGGCCATCGTGCTGTTCTGCGCGATCGGCGTGTACTCCACCAACAACAACACCTTCGATATCTGGATGGTCGCCATCTTCGGCATCATTGGCTACATCTTCATCAAGCTGGGCGCCGAACCGGCGCCCCTGCTGCTGGGCTTCATCCTGGGGCCGATGATGGAGGAAAACCTGCGGCGGGCGCTGCTGCTGTCGCGCGGCGACTGGACGGTCTTTGTGACCCGTCCGCTGTCGGCGGGTCTTCTGGCGGCGGCGGCTCTGCTGCTGATCATCGTTCTGCTGCCCGCCGTAAAGAGCAAGCGGGAAGAAGCTTTCGTCGAAGACTGAGGACTGCCCCCTGAACGGGGCTGAATTCGGCGTCCTGCGGGGCGCCGTTTTCTTTTGCCTGACAGAATAAGACCATGAAACGCCGAACCCTTCTCATTTCCTCCATCGCGGCCACGGGCCTGGTCCCGGCGGGCGCCGCCTGGGCGCAAGCCTGGCCAGCCAAGCCGATCCGCCTGGTGGTCCCGTTCCCGGCGGGCGGCGCAACCGACCTGTTTGCGCGCGTGCTGTCGCTGAAGCTCGGCGAAAAAATCGGCAACTCGGTGGTGGTGGAAAACCGCCCCGGCGCGGGCGGCACCATCGGCTCCGATCTGGCCGCCAAGGCGCCGCCGGACGGCTACACCCTGCTGCTGGCGACGTCGAGCACGCACTCGATCGGCCCCAGCCTGAACCCGCGCATGCCCTACGACGCGGTCCGCGATTTCACCCCGATCTCGCACGTGGGCAACGCGCCGAGCATCATGCTGGTGCCCAACAATTCGCCGGCCAAGTCCGTCAAGGAGTGGATCGACTTTGCCCGGAAGAACCCGGGCAAGCTCAACTACGCCTCCAGCGGCAACGGCACCATCGTGCAGCTCACGGCCGAGCTGTTCAAGGCCCAGGCGGGCTTGTTCATCGTGCACATTCCCTACAAGGGCACCGCGTTGGCAATCCCCGATCTGGCCAGCGGCAAGCTCGATGTGCTGTTTGATTCGCTGCCCACCGGCCTGCCGCATGTGCGCGACGGGCGGCTGCGCGCGCTGGGCGTCAGCTCGGCCAAACGGACGCCGCTGGCGCCCGAGCTGCCGGCCATTGCCGAGGTGCTGCCGGGCTTTGAGTCCAACACCTGGTTTGGCCTGTACGGCCCCAAGGGCCTGCCGCCCGATGTGCTGGGCAAGATCAACACCGCCGTCAACCAGGCGCTGGCCGATCCCGAGGTTCGGGACCGTTTGGCCCGGCTGGGCATCGAGCCGGTTGGCGGCAGCCCGCAGCAGTTCGCACAGATGGCGGCGGCCGACGCAGACAAATGGAAACGCATCATCGCCGAGCGCAAGATCACCGCAGATTGACACACGCGCTTGCCCGGCGTCAGGTTGGGCAGCGCTTGAGGACCACCATGAACTTCAACTACGACAACCCCTACACCACCACCCGCATTCCTGTCTTCGCGCGCAACGTCGTGTCGACCTCGCACCCGCTCGCTGCGCAGGCCGGGCTGCGCATGCTGTGGAAGGGCGGCAGCGCGGTGGATGCCGCCATTGCGGCGGCCGCCGCACTCGCCATCACCGAGCCCGTGAGCAACGGCCTGGGCAGCGACGCCTTCTGCATCCTGTGGGATGGCAAGGCCTTGCACGGCCTGAACGCTTCGGGCCGCGCTCCGCAGAGTTGGACACCGGGTTACTTCACAGGCAAGTACGGCGCGGGCCACGCCAACCCGCCCAAGCGGGGCTTTGATTCCGTCAGCGTGCCGGGCGCCGTCGCGAGCTGGGTGGCACTCAGCGAGCGCTTCGGCAAGCTGCCGTTTGCCGATCTGCTGGAGCCGGCCATCGAGATTGCCGAGCGCGGCTACCTGCTGACCCCCGTGGTGCAGCAGAAGTGGGCGGCCGCCACCGACGAGCTGAAGGGTCAGCCAGGCTTTGCGCAGGCGTTCCTGCCGCGCGGCCACGCGCCGAATGTGGGCGAGCTGTTCCAGTTCAAGTCGGCGGCAGCAGGTCTGCGCGCGATCGCGCAAACCCGTGGCGCGGCGCTGTACGGCGGCGAGATTGCGCAGGCGATTGAAGCGTTTTCCGCGGCCAACGGGGGTAGCCTGAAAGCCAGCGACTTTGCGGCCTACCAGGCCGAGTGGGTGACGCCCATCGCCAAGAACTACCGCGGCTACACCCTGCATGAGATTCCGCCCAACGGCCAGGGCATTGCCGCATTGATCGCGCTCGGCATCCTGGACAAATTTGATGTGGCTGGCCTCGCGGTCGATGGCGTGGACTCGCAGCACCTGCAGATCGAAGCCATGAAGCTTGCTTTCGCCGATGTGTACCGCTATGTGGCCGAGCCATCGTCGATGTCGGTGACGCCGGCGCAGATGCTCGATGACAGTTACCTGGCGTCGCGCGCCCGGCTGATCGACATGAAAAAGGCGCAGGATTTCGGCGCCGGCAACCCGGTGAAGGGTGGCACCATCTACCTGACAGCGGCCGACGAGAACGGCATGATGGTGAGCTTCATCCAGAGCAACTACATGGGTTTTGGCTCGGGCTGCGTGGAGCCGACCTTTGGCGTCAGCCTGCAAAACCGCGGGCACGGCTTCAGTCTCGACGCGGCTAGCCCCAATGCGGTGGCGCCCGGCAAGCGGCCGTTTCACACCATCATCCCGGCGTTTCTGACGAAAGACGGGCAGCCCGTGATGAGCTATGGCGTGATGGGCGCCAACATGCAGCCGCAGGGCCACATGCAGACGCTGGTGCGCATGCTCGACTACGGCCAGAGCCCGCAGGCCGCCTGCGACGCGCCGCGCTGGCGCTACAACGCCGGCTACGAGATCAATGTTGAATCGGCGATGAATGCAGCCACCGTGCAGGGCCTGGCGTCGCGCGGCCACCGCATGGAAGTCATCAACGATTCGTACCAGGATTTCGGTGCGGGCCAGTTCATCTGGCGCATGGGCGACCCCAAGGTTGAAGGCTATGTGGCCGCCAGCGACGCCCGCCGCGACGGTCAGGCCGTGGGGTATTGACGACCACCCCGTTTTTGACGACCACCCCGTTGCTTGCTCACTGCGTGTAGCCGCCTCCCCCTCAAGGGGCAACACCAGCGGCCCGGCGGAGCCGGTTCCGCGGTGTTTCGCGAAGGGGCTTCGCTTCGCTTGCCGCGAAAGGTCCGGTTCTTCATTGAAAACTACTTCTGGTATCCGTCATTCCTGTGCAAGACGCTCGTAAAAGCCTGGCACCTGGCCTGTTGCTGGCCCTTTTTGGCGCGGTGGCGTTCAGCGGCAAGGCGATCATCGTCAAGCTGGCTTACCGCCATGGGGTGGACGCGGTGACGCTCATCATGTACCGCATGCTGTTCGCCCTGCCGATCTTCGCGGTGATGGCCTGGTGGGCCAGCCGCAACCGCCCGCCGCTGACCCGGCGTGACTGGCTGGGCGTGGTGGGCTTGGGCGTGATCGGCTACTACCTGTCGAGTTTTCTGGATTTTGCGGGCCTGCAGTACATCACCGCCTCGCTGGAGCGACTGATTCTCTACCTCAACCCGACGCTGGTGATGCTGCTGAGCTGGCTGCTCTACCGCAAGCGCATGACAGCACGCCAGGGCCTGGGCATGGCGATCAGCTATGCCGGCGTGGTGCTGGTGTTCGGCCGCGAGGCCAGCCTGCAGGGGCCGCAGGCGGCATGGGGCGCGCTGCTGGTGTTCCTGAGTGCGGCCTGCTATGCCGTGTACCTGGTGTACAGCGGGCAGCTGGTGCAGCGGCTGGGTTCGCTGCGCCTGGTGGGGCTGGCCACCAGCGTGGCCTGCCTGTGCTGCATCGCGCAGTTTGTGGTGCTGCGCCCGCTGTCCGCCGCGGCGGTGGCGCCCGAGGTGATCGGCCTGTCGGTCCTCAACGCCACGCTGTGCACCGCTGTGCCGGTGCTGCTGGTGATGATGGCGATCGAGCGCGTCGGACCAAGCCTGACCGCGCAGACCGGCATGGTGGGGCCGCTATCCACCATCCTCATGGGCGTGCTGATCCTGGGCGAGCCCTTCACCGCGTGGGTGGCTGCAGGCACCGTGCTGGTGATCGCCGGCATCTTTGTCTTTACCCGCGCGAGCCGCGCACCGCCATCCCCTGCCGCAGGGCAATAAGTGCCACGGCGGTGCGTCGGTATCATCGACCCGACGACAGTTTTCAACGCAACGGAGATCACCATGGATTTGGGACTGGCAGGCAAATGGGCGCTGGTATGCGGCGCGAGCAAGGGGCTGGGTTATGGTTGCGCGCAGGCGCTGGTGGCTGAAGGCGTGAACGTGGTCATCGTCGCGCGCGGCGCCGAAGTGCTGCAAGCATCTGCTACTAAATTAATAGCAGAAAATGACCAATTGGTAAGGACAACCGGGCTAAAACACCTGAAATCTGAGGTCCAGGCCGTTGCAGCGGACATCACCACCGTGGCCGGCCGTGACGCCGTGTTCGCGCTGCGCCGCGACTTCGATATCGTCATCACCAATGCTGGCGGCCCTCCGCCCGGCGACTTCCGGCAGTGGGACCGCGACACCTGGATCAAGGCGGTCGACGCCAACATGCTCACGCCCATCGACCTGATCAAGGCCACGGTCGATGGCATGGCCGCACGCGGCTTCGGCCGCATCGTCAACATCACGTCCAGCGCCGTCAAGTCACCGATCGACATCCTGGGCCTGTCCAATGGCGCACGCAGCGGCCTCACCGGCTTTGTGGCTGGCGTCGCGCGCAGCAGCATCGCGGCCAAGGGCGTGACGATCAATAACCTGCTGCCCGGCGCATTCGATACCGACCGCCTGAAAGGCACGATGGCTGGCGCCGCGCAAAAGACCGGCCAGAGCGTTGAAGCCATTGCGGATGCCCGCCGCAAGACGATTCCTGCGCAGCGCTTTGGCAACGCCGAAGAGTTCGGCGCGATCTGCGCCTTTTTGTGCAGCGCGCAGGCGGGCTACATCACAGGCCAAAACGTGCTGGCCGATGGTGGAGCCTTCTCCGGTACGTTCTGAGGCAAGCGCACTCCGGGCGTCGCCGCAGCGCCGCCCGCTGGCCTGCCAAGCGCCGCGTTAGCGCAAGAACAGGTACAGAAGAATGACCAGGATGACTGTGCCGATACCGATATACATGCGGATCTCCGATGCGGTGCCGGCCCTCAGCGAGGTAGCGCAAGCACGCGACAGTGCCTCCATTGAAGCCCCCGCGAGCGCTGCCGTCTGTCGCATGGCGCACATAGCCTGAAGTGACACCAGCCAGCGGCCGCAGCTGGAAGCCATTACAGCCCGCAGGGGATGACCCTGTGGCGAACAGGGTGCGCGGGCCCACCCGCAAAATGCACGCAATGGCCCGATCAATCCGCACCTCCGCCTGGACCCGGGCGTTCAAGCGCAGTCTGGCGTCGATGACCCGCAAGACCACACGCGCCAGCACGCGTGCGCTGACCCAGTCACTCAAGCCGGCGGTGGCCAGGCGGCGAGTACCGACCGGCACCGGCGGGTGGATCTCCGGCGTGGCGATGGGGGCTGCGGGCGCGCGCCGCTTCTGGCTCTTCCGCCCGGCCGATCTCGCATTCGGCGAACGGCTGCCGCTATTGGTGATGCTTCACGGCTGCGGGCAGGATGCCAAGGGGTTTGCCCTGAGCACGCGGATGAACAGCATTGCCGCACGCGAGCGCTTCTTCGTGCTCTACCCCGAGCAGGACCGCCTGGCCAACCCGCAAGGCTGCTGGAACTGGTTCGACACCCGTTCCGGGCGCGCCCACGGCGAAGCGGCGTTGATCATGAAAGCCGTGGACCAGGTGTGTCTGTTGTACCCGGTGGACCGCGCGCAAGTGGCGGTGGCGGGCTTCTCGGCAGGCGCCAGCATGGCGGCGCTGCTGGCCACGCGCTACCCGGGGCGCTTCAAGGCGGTCGTCATGCACTCGGGCATTCCGCCTGGCACCGCGAATTCGGCCCTGTCGGCGCTCGGTGCCATGCACGGGCGCCGCGTCACGGCCCCACTGGCCGGCGCTGTCCTTCCCATGGGCGCGGCGTTGCCGCCCTTGATGGTGATCCACGGCGGCGCCGATCGCGTGGTGGCGGTCAGCAACGGCCAGGCGGCGGTAGCGGTCTGGGCCAGCGCGGCGGGCGCTGCGGCTGGCCAGGGCCGTGCGGTACAGCGCGGCAAGCGGTATCCGGCGCAACTGGTTGATTTCAAGCGCAAGGGCACCACCGTGGCCACACTGATGCAAATCGACGACCTGGGCCACGCCTGGAGCGGTGGCGCGGCCCGCCAGCCGTATGGCGACGCGCAAGGGCCTGACGCGTCGCGCGCCGCCTGGGCGTTTGTCGCAAAGCAGTTTGAAGGTTGAGCCCCGCGCCGCGCGAAGCCTCACCGCCGCGACGACACCACGATCCCGCCAACGATCAGCGCAAACGCCACGCCGTGGTACAGCTTGGGAAGCTCGCCGAGGAAGGCGGTTGACATGACCGCGGCGAACAGGGGCGTGAGGTTGCTGAAGAAGCCCGCCACGCTTGGGCCCACGCGCTGGATGCCCAGACCCCAGCAGCGGTAGGCCAGGATGGCGGGGCCGACGGCGACATACAGCAAGGCGGCCGCCAGCGGCCAGCCCCAGACAATGCGGGCGTCGGTGAGAGCCCATTCGCCGGCCGAGAACAGGCCCGACCAACCGAGGCCCATCACCACCTGTGCCATCAGGAACGCAGCCCAGTCGTTGCGAATGGCCGCCGGCTCGTTGCGCTGTGTCAGCAGCCAGCTGTAGAACGCCCAGGCGATGGTGGCCAGCAGCACATACAGATCGCCCACCACCAGCCGTACCTGCAGCAGGGCCGTCCATTCGCCGCGGGCCAACACCAGCAGCACGCCCGCAATCGACAGCACCGCACCCAGCAGCTGCCGGCGCGAGACGCTCTGGCCAAAGAACATCGCGCCGATGCCCAGCATCCACACCGGTGTGCTGGCGGCGACCAGCGTCACGTTGATCGGCGTGGAGGTCTTGAGTGCCAGGTATTGCAGCGCGTTGTAGCAGCCCACGCCCAGCAGCCCCAGCCAGGCAAAACGCTTCCAGCTCGGCCACAGGCCGCTGTTCGCGCGCAGCACCCAACCCGCCAGCGGCAGCAAAATCACGAAAGCCAGCACCCAGCGCAGGAAGTTCAGCGTGATCGGCGGCACGAGATCGGTCACCAGCCGCCCGACCACCGCATTGCCGGCCCAGAGCAAAGGTGGCACGGTCAGCAGCATGGCGGTGGCGGGGTTCAGGCGTTGGTTCATGGCTGAACTGTAGCGGGCGCTCCGTGAAGGTGTTGGCGCAAGGCCGCCCGCGCGCGGCAGCGCACGCCGATTCGTGGCACGATGGCGGCCGTTTGAACGCTTTACGCAGACCTATAAAAGGAGATTTTCATGACCAAGGCAGTGTGCATTGAACAAAACGGCGGGCCGGAGCAGCTCAAGATCGTGGACGTGACGGTGGGCGACCCTGGCCCCGGAGAAATCCGCATCCGCCACAAGGCCGTGGGCCTGAACTTCATCGACGTGTACCAGCGCTCCGGCCTGTACACCCTGCCGATGCCGCTGCAGCTGGGCATGGAAGGCTCGGGCGTGGTGGAAGCCGTGGGCGCTGGCGTCACGCACCTGATGGTGGGCGACCGCGCGGCCTACGCCAGCAACCCGCCCGGCAGCTACAGCGAGGTGCGCGTGATGCCCGCCAAATGCGTCTGCAAGCTGCCCGATGCCATCAGCTTCGAGACCGGCGCGGCGATGATGCTCAAGGGCCTGACCGCGCAGTACCTGCTCAAGCGCACCCTGCCGCAGGGCGGCCTGAAAGAGGGCGACTTTGTGCTGTTCCACGCGGCGGCCGGTGGCGTGGGCCTGATCGCCTGCCAGTGGGCCAAGGCGCTCGGCCTGCAACTGATCGGCACGGCCGGTTCGGACGCCAAGTGCGCGCTGGCCAAGGCCCATGGTGCGGCGCACGTCATCAACTACAGCAGGGAAGACTTTGCGGCCCGCGTGAAGGAGATCACGGGCGGGCGCGGCGTGAAGGTGGTGTACGACTCGGTCGGCAAGGACACCTGGGACAAATCGCTCGATTGCCTGCAGCCGTTCGGACTGATGGCCAGCTTTGGCAATGCCTCGGGCGCGGTGCCGCCTTTCGCACCGGGCATGCTGGGGGCCAAGGGCTCGCTGTACGTGACGCGGCAGACGCTGTTCACCCACATCGCCACGCGCGAGAGCACGCAGGAGATGGCCGATGAACTGTTTGCGGTGGTTGGCAGCGGCAAGGTGAAGATCCTGATCGAGCAACGCTACGCGCTGGAAGACGTGCAGCAGGCGCACCGCGACCTGGAAGCGCGCAAGACCACCGGCTGCACCATCCTCACGCTGTAGGCGCCTGTCCCATGGGAAGCGCGTCGCATGCCGGTTGGCTCGCCGCGCTGCGCGAGCGGGCTGCTGCGGCGCCCCTGCGGGCACGCTGGCCGCTGCTGGCCGGCGGGGCAGTCATTGGATCGGTTGAAGCCGGTTTTTTGGATCAAATAGGCCGGATGTCCGCTCCCTCTGGTCATTGTTTGCTATTAAAACAGAGCATTCAGGATCGCCGGCCTGGACCGTGCAAGGTGACGTCACGGCTGCGCTCAATGCCCTGGCGCACGCACTGCGCGACGCCGGGCTGGCGGGCGCGTGGCGCGACGAGCAGCTGGCCGTCACCGATGACTGCGGTCGCCGGCTCGGCACCGTCGAACGCGCCGCCGTGCGCCCTCTGGGCATTGCCACGCACGCGGTGCACCTGGTCGGCCACAGCCCCGATGGCAGCGTCTGGGTGCAGCAGCGCGCCTGGGACAAGGCCAACGACCCCGGCCTGTGGGACACGCTGGTGGGCGGCATGGTGCCCGCAGCGGATGGGCTGGCCGAGGCGCTGGCGCGTGAAACCTGGGAGGAGGCGGGCCTGGTGGTTGATGATCTGCACGGCCTGGCGCACGGCGGCCAGCTGACGATCCGCCGGCCCAGTGCGGACAGCAACGGCGCAGGCTACATGGTCGAGCGCATCGACTGGTTTCATGCCACCGTGCCGGCCCATCTGGCGCCGGTCAATCAGGACGGCGAGGTGGCGCAGTTTGCGCTGCTGGAGCGTGAGGTACTGGGGCCGCAACTGGCGCAAGGCGCCTTCACGCTGGAAGCCGCGCTGATCCTGGCCGACGCGTTGGGTGTGGCCTGAAGCCTACTCGAGATCGCCGAGCTTGGAGGCGCGCAGCCGGCTGGGCGCCAGCGCGCCGGCGGAATCAAGGATCGGGTAGGCGATCGAGCAGATGTGCGAGTTGATGCGCTTCAGGTCGCTGATCAAGTCAATGTGCAGCGAGCTGGTCTCGATGCTCTGCACCGTGTTGACCGTCAGCCGGCTCAGGTGCGTGGTGGCGTAGGCGCGTTCCAGGTCGCGAAAGCGCGCCTTCTCTTCCAGCAGCTTCTGGGCGTCGCGGATACTGCCATTCAGGAAAACGCTCATGGCCAGCCGCAGGTTGTCAATCAGGCGCGCGTGCAGCTCGGCAATCTCGGCCATGCCGGCTTCGGAGAAATTGC
Organism: Betaproteobacteria bacterium; assembly: GCA_031411575.1. Lineage (GTDB taxonomy): Bacteria > Pseudomonadota > Gammaproteobacteria > Burkholderiales > Burkholderiaceae_C > JANOBJ01. The sequence goes on from JANOBJ010000281.1 coordinate 12,334, forward strand.
GGCCGGGCTTGATCTTCTTGTCCTCGATGTCGATGATCACGCGCTCGATGATGTCGCCCACCTGCTCCATGTTGATGGTGAAGCTGATGATGTCGGTCCAGCGCCGGCTTTCTTCCTCGCGCAGCGCCTCGCGCGAAATCTTGGTCAGGTAGTACTTGATCGCCGAGTACAGCTGGTCCACCACGTCGTCCATCTTGCGCAGCTTGCCGGCCAGCTCGAGGTCGTTGGTGCGGATCACGACCAGCATGCCGCGCAGCATGGTCTCCACCAGATCGGCCTGGTGCAAAGCCTCGCGCGCCGCGCACGAGATGGCCAGCGAGGGCGTGGCCAGCGCGGTGGGGTCGAGGTGGCGCGGGCGTTCCAGCGCGCTGTTGCTGGTGTCGCGCGGCAGCAGGCGTTCCACCCAGCGCGCAATGACCTGCGTGACGCCAATGAACGCGATGCACACCACCAGGTTGAACGCCAGGTGAAACAGCACCACGATCAACGTTGGCTCGCCGATATAGGGGCGCATCAGCTTGATCCACAGCACCACCAGTGGCGCCGCAGCCAGCACGCCCAGCAGCTTGAACACGAAGTTGCCCAATGGCACCTGCCGCACCTCGATGGTCGAGCGCAGCGTGGTCAGCACGGCCAGCAGCCCGCTGCCCAGGTTGGCGCCCAGCACCAAGCCCAGCGCCACGTCCAGCGGCACGATCTGCGAGGCCGCCAGCGTGGCCGTCAGCAGCACGATGGCCAGGCTGGAGTACGCCACCACCGCCAGCACCGCGCCCACCGTGATCTCCAGCAGCAAGTCGCTGGTGAGCGTGGCCAGCAGTGCCTTGACCGCGGGCGACTGCGTCAGCACTTCGGTCGAATCGGTCACCAGCCGCAGCGCCAGCAGCATCAGCCCGAGGCCGATCAGCACCCGCCCGACGCGCCCGACCGTGCTCGACTGGCGCGCAATGAACAGCACCACGCCGACAAAAATGAACAGCGGCGACAGCCACGACAGATCGAACGAGAACAGCACCGCCATCAGGCTGGTGCCGATATCGGCACCCAGCATCACCGCCAGCGCGGTGGGCAGCGCGATCAGCCCCTGGCCCACAAAGGCCGAGGTGATGAGCGCGGTCGCGGTACTCGACTGCACCAGCGCCGTCACGCCCACGCCTGAAATCGCGGCCGTGAAGCGGTTGCCCACGCTGTGCGCGAGCACGCGGCGCAGGTTGGCACCCAGCACCCGAAGGATGCCGGTTCGAACCAGGTGGGTGCCCCAGACCAGCAGCGCAATGGCGGCCAGCAGATTCAGCAGATGCTTCATGTCAGATGGAATTCACTATACCCGGGTACCTGCGAGCAAGACCCGGGCCACGACGTGAAGCCGTAACCTCTGGCAACTACCTGCCTCGGCGGACCCGGCGCAGTTCGTCCAGGATCAGCGCGATGGCGCCGATGGTGATCGCGCTGTCGGCGATGTTGAAGGAAGGGAAGTAGCCGCCCGGAAACACCGGCTGCAGCCAGCGCCAGTGGAACTGCAGAAAGTCCACCACATAGCCGTGCAGCAGGCGGTCCACCACATTGCCCAGCGCGCCGCCGAGGATGCAGGCCAGCGCAAAGCTGAAGAGTTTTTCGCCCGGGTGCGACTTGAGCAGCCACACGATGAAGATCGCCGCGGCCACGCCGATGCCGGTAAAAAACCAGCGCTGCCAGCCACCCGCATTGGCCAGGAACGAGAACGCCGCGCCCGTGTTGTGCACCCGCACGACGTTGAAGAAGCTGGTGACGGTGGTGCTGTCGCCCAGCTGGTAGTAGCCCAGGATCAGCGTCTTCGTGAACTGGTCGGCGATGAACAGGATGAGGGCCAGACCCAGCCACGGCAGCAGGCTGCCCGATGAACTCTTGGCCATCAGGCGACCTTCCGCTCTTCGCCCGCGCCGAACAGATTGCTCGTGCAGCGACCACACAGGGTGGGGTGAGCCGGGTCGTGGCCGACGTCGGGCCGGTAATGCCAGCAGCGCTCGCATTTAGCATCAGAACTGGCTGTAGTGCTTATCGCCAGGCCATTGTTTGCTACTAAAGTAATAGCAGATGTGATGAATACGAACTTCAGGTCATCGCCCAGGCTGGCCAGCAGCGCATGGTCTTGCGTGCCAACTTGCAGGGCCACATTGGCCTGCAGCGAGGAACCCACTTTGCCGTCCGCGCGCAGCACTTCGATGTCCTTGTTAACCGCGTCACGGATCTCGCGGATGCGCGACCACTTGGCCAGCAGTGCCTCGTCGGGCGCATCGAATGTGGCAAAGGTCTCCAGGAAGATCGATTCACTGCTGCCCACGATGCCCCAGGCTTCTTCGGCCGTGAAACTCAGAAACGGCGCCATCCAGCGCAGCATGGCTTGGGTGATGTGGTGCAGCGCGGTCTGGGCGCTGCGGCGCGCCAGCGATGTTGGCGCCGTGGTGTAGAGCCGGTCCTTCAGGATGTCGAGGTAGAAGGCGCCGAGGTCTTCCGAGCAGTAGATCTGCAGCTTGGCCACCACCGGGTGAAACTCGTACACCGCGTAGTGCGCCAGGATCTCGGCCTGCAACTGCGCGGCGCGCGACAGGGCGTAACGGTCGATCTCCAGCATCTGCTCAACCGGAATGCCGTCCTTTTGCATGTCGAAGTCGCTGGTATTGGCCAGCAGGAAGCGCAGCGTGTTGCGGACGCGGCGGTACGCATCGGTCACGCGCGCGATGACCTTCTTGTCCATCGGCGGGTCGCCCGAGTAGTCGGTCGACGCCACCCACAGCCGCGCGATCTCGGCGCCCGGGTCCTTGGCAAAGGTGGCGATCTCGATCACGTTGCCGAGCGACTTGCTCATCTTGCGCCCCTGCCCGTCCACGTTGAAGCCGTGCGTCAGGATGCCGCGGTAGGGCGCGCGGCCATAGAGCGCGCAGCCCAGCAGCAGCGAGCTGTGGAACCAGCCGCGGTGCTGGTCGTGGCCTTCGAGGTACAGGTCCGCCTCGGGGCCGTCGGCGTGGTAGGGCAAGCGGTCGTAGGCCTGCGCATGGCTGCCGCGCAGCACGTGCTGGAAGGTGGAACCCGAGTCGAACCAGACCTCCAGGATGTCGGTGCTCTTGGTGTAGTGCTTCGCGTCCTCGGCGCCCAGAATGTCTTCGGCCGTCACGCGGCTCCAGGCCTCGACACCGCCGCGTTCGACGATGTCGGCCGCCTGGTCAAGGATATCCATGGTGCGCGGGTGCAGTTCACCCGAATCCCGGTGCAGGAAGAACGGGATCGGCACGCCCCAGCTGCGCTGGCGGCTGATGCACCAGTCGGGCCGGCCCGCGATCATGTCGCGCAGGCGGGCGCGGCCGTTCTCCGGGTAGAAGCGGGTGACTTCAATCGCGTCCAGCGCGAGCTGGCGCAAGGTTTTGGGCGCCTTGTCCGTGGTGAACACGCCTTCGCCCTCGTCCATGCGCACGAACCACTGCGCCGCGGCGCGGTAGATCACCGGCGTCTTGTGACGCCAGCAGTGCGGGTAGCTGTGGGTGATGGTCTGCGTGGCCAGCAGGCGGCCGGCGGCTTTCAGCGCGTCCAGTATCACCGGCACGGCTTTCCAGATATGCAGGCCGCCGAACAGCGGGAAATCGGCCGCGTAGGCACCGCTGCCCTGCACCGGGTTCAAGATGGCGTCCACCGGCATGCCGTGTGCCACGCAGCTGTTGAAGTCGTCCACGCCGTAGGCGGGCGACGAGTGCACGATGCCGGTACCGTCGGCGTCGCTCACATACTCGGCCAGGTAAACCGGCGAGAGGCGGCGGTAGCCGGCCTCCACATCGAACAGCGGGTGACGGAAGTTCAGGCCGCCGAGCGACTTGCCTGACGTCGTGGCGAGCACCGTGCCTTCCAGGCCGAAGCGCGTCAGGCATGTCTCGACCACCGTTTCGGCCAGTACCAAGGCACCGATCGGGGTGTCGACCAGTGCGTAGGTGAAGTCGGGGTTCGCGTTGAGCGCCTGGTTGGCCGGGATGGTCCAGGCGGTGGTGGTCCAGATCACGGCAAACGCGGACTTGCCTGCGGGCAGCGCGGGTAGGCCGAAGGCGGTGGCGAGCTTGCCCGTATCGTCGGCCTCGAACGCGACGTCCAGCGTTTCGCTTTTCTTGTCGGCGTATTCGATCTCGAATTCGGCCAGCGAGCTGCCGCAGTCAAAGCACCAGTACACGGGTTTCAGGCCGCGGTACACAAAGCCGCGCTCGATCACGCGCTTGAACGCGCGGATCTCGCCGGCCTCGTTGGCCGGGTTCATGGTGAGGTAGGGGCGCTCCCAGTCGCCGAGCACGCCGAGGCGGCGAAAGTCCTCGCGCTGCTGGTCGATCTGTTCGGTGGCGAAGGCGCGGCACATGGCCTGGATGTCCGCGCGGGACTGCTGGGGCGCCGCGCCGCCCGCAGGCCCCTGCGCGGCCGCCTCGGTGGATGCGGCGCCCAGTTTTTTGCCCTGCAGCTTCTCGATCGCGTTCTCGATCGGCAGGCCGTGGCAGTCCCAGCCCGGGATGTACTGCGCGTCAAAGCCGGCCAGTTGCCGGCTCTTCACAATCATGTCCTTCAGGATCTTGTTGAGGGCGTGGCCGATGTGCAGCTTGCCATTGGCGTAGGGCGGGCCGTCGTGCAGCACGAACAGCGGCGCGCCGTGCCGGGCGACGCGCAGGCGCTGGTACAGGCCCTCGTCCTGCCATGCCTTGACCCAGCCCGGCTCGCGCTTGGGCAGGTCGCCGCGCATCGGGAACGGCGTGTCGGGCAGGTTGAGGGTGGCGCGGTAGTCGGTGGTGTCGGTCATGGTGGAACTGCGAAAGCGAATGGGCTTCGACAGGCTCAGCCCGGACGGAAAAGCCGGGAAGAGAAAAAGAAAGAGACCGTTCGCCCTGAGCCTGTCGAAGGGCAGCGACCGGCAACCTCAGCGCTAAATTCGGTCGCGGGTCGTCTGGCGGTGGGTCTGCCCGTGCAGCGATGCAAAGTACGCACGCGCGTCGGCGCAGTCCTTCTCGATGCCGGCTTTCAGGGCATCCAGACCGTCGTACTTCAGCTCGTCATGCAATTTGTGCAGCAGTTCCACACGAATGATTTTACCGTAGGCATCGTCGGTCCCCAGGGCCGCCGGCCAATCCAGGCAGTGCGTCTCCAGCAGCACCCGGCCCCGGTTCACGTCGTTGGCGTCCAGCGACGGCCGTATGCCCAGGTTGGCCACGCCGGTCAGCGGCGGCTCGGCCAAGCCCGTCACCCGCACCGCAAAAATGCCGCTGGCGGCCGGTTTCCAGTGTGAAAAGCGCAAGTTGAGGGTACGAAACCCGAGTTCGCGCCCGAGTTTGCGGCCATGCACCACATGCCCCGAGATCGCGTAGGGGCGCCCCAGCAGCGCCGCCACGTCGTCCATGCGCCCGTCTTTGAGCGCATTACGCACGGCCGAACTGGACACGCGCAGGCCATGCACCTCGTAGCTGTTCATGCGCGCCACGTCAAAGCCGTGGTGGCGGCCGGCCGCGTCGAGCATGGCGTAGTCACCGGCGCGGCGCGCGCCGAAGCGGAAGTCGTCGCCCACCAGCACGTAGCGCGCGCCCAGGCCCTGCATCAGCACATCGGCGATGAAGGCGTCGGGCGTTTGCGCGGCAAAGCGCGCATCAAAAGGCACCACCACCACCTGGTCCACGCCGCAGCGCGACAGCTCGGTCAGCTTGTCGCGCAGGGTGCCCACGCGGGCCGGCGCCAGCTCGGGCTTGCGCGCGGCCACCGCAAAGTAGTCGCGCGGGTGGGGTTCGAAGGTCAGCACGCAGCTGGGCACGCCACGGTGGCGCGCTTCGTTGTTCAGCAGGGCGAGCATGGCCTGGTGGCCGCGGTGCACGCCATCGAAATTGCCGATCGTGAGGGCACAGGCGTCGGCGACGCCCGGGTGGTTGAAACCGCGGAAAACCTTCATCGGATCAATATCGTTTTGATAGCAGGCGGTGCCCACCTGACAAGCACTGGACGCAAAATTGTCATGGAAAACAGGGTATATTGTGACTCAGCGCATGTGCCATCAGGCTGGCTTGGTTTGTGCATGTGGTCATCGACATCCGCGTTTTTTGGTTCAGTGGTTTTTCGACTGTTTCAGGGGAGCGTATTTTGAAGGTGTTGAAGTTGTCGGCCCAAGGCCTGCCCCAGTCATGGATTTCGCTGGAGCAGGCAGTGCTGCACTACGCAGCGGAAGAGGTGCGCTGGGAAATGGGCGGCGAGGTGGCGGTGTTTCGCGGCGGGCACAACGCCATGACCGGCGAGCAGTCGATCATCACGGTCAACAGCATCATCGGCACCAAGGGCGTGCCCAACATCAACCCGTTTAACCTCAAGCCCGGCCTGACCAACAGCAAGCTGTTCGCGCGCGACCGCAACATCTGCGCTTATTGCGGCAACCTTTTCCACGAGGAAGAGCTCACGCGCGAGCACATCATTCCGTTCGCCCAGAACGGCCGCGACCACTGGATGAACGTCGTCACTGCCTGCCGCGCCTGCAACCACCGCAAGAGCAGCCGCACGCCCGAACAGGCCAACATGCCGCTGCTGTACGCGCCCTATGTGCCCAGCCTGTGGGAAGACTTCATCCTGCGCAACCGCCGCATCCTGGCCGACCAGATGGAGTTTTTGATGTCGCATCTGCCCAAGACGTCACGCTTGCACGCGTGACGCCGTGATCCGCCACGAAAAAAGCCGTCATCCGACGGCTTTTTTGTTGGAGCGGGGCGGTAGCCCCCGTCTATTGCCCGGTGGCTGTCACGCCACACAACACCTGGAGCGTGACGGTACTGTTGGCCGGAAATGCGGGAATGGTCGTTCCGGTCGAGAAGAACGTGGTCGACCCAGCCAGCACTGGTGTCCCCAGCGGCAGGCCGGTCGGACAGGACGCTCCTCCGGTGGTGGCGGCGCAGGTGACGGCGGTGCAATTCAATCCGGGCGCCACCGGGTCGGTCACCACCGCATTGGTGGCGGTGCCCGGGCCGAGGTTGCCCACGGTCACGGTGTAGCTCACGGTTTGCCCGGCGGTGACGGTGCCGAGCGCATCCGTCTTGGTGATGCGCAGGTCAGCTGCGGGCGAGACCGTGCTGGTGACCGTGGCCGAGTTGTTCGAAGGCGTGGGGTCGGTGACCAGGGACGTCATCGTGACCCGTGCGTTGTTGGTGACCGTTCCGGTGAACGTACTCGACAGGGTGGCGGTGATGTTGTAGATCAGCGAGCCGTTGAGCGACAACGACACGGTGTTGTTGATATTCCCGGTGCCGGTCGGTGTGGTGCCGCAACTGGTGGCGACCAGCGTGGCGGAACCTGCGGCCTGGACTGAGCAGGTCCACGACGCGGTGCTGAAGGCGGGCGAGATCGTGTCGGTGACGGTGACACTGCTCACCACGCCAGGCCCGGGGTTGGCGACAGTCAGCGTGTAGAACACCGTTTGCCCCTGCAGCGCGGTGCTGGGCGACACGGCTTTGCTGAATTGCAGATCGATGGGGAACGAGCGCGACAGGTCGGTCAGCGTGAAGCCGGTGGTACCCGCGTTGACGGTTGCCGCCGTCAAAGCGTTGATCCGCCACGTCTGGCTGGTGGCGCCTGTGCTGGAGACCAGGCACGGGGCGGGCGCAGCCGCACAGCCGGCCAATCCGGCCGGCGCTTCGGACAGCCCGTTTGGCGCGCCGGCCAGTCCGAGATCACCCCGGTTGGTGACGCTGATCGTGCTGCCGTTGGCGGCTGTCTGGAAGCTGGCCGATGGGACCTGGTACAGGTTGTAGTTGGCAGTGCCATCCTGCGCAATGATGTACAGGTCACCATTGGAGGTGCAGGAGAAGTCACCGCTGCCACCAGTGGGCAGGTTGGTTGGCGTGGTGGTGGACCAGTTGAGCGAGCGGACCACGGTGCCCGTGAAGGGATTGATTTCGAAGAACGCCGATGTGTTGGACATCGCATAGAAGCGGCCATCCGGGCACGACGTCGCTCGGATGGTGTTGGCGGGCAGGGTGGTGGCAACCGGCGTGCCGTTGACGCAGGTTGCCGGGTCGATGGCGTTGATACGCGGGTTGGCGACCGTCTGCTCGACGTAATACACCCGCCCGTCCAGGCTGGCCACGCCCATGGCCGCGCTGGCAAACGACAGCGCGCACAGGTTGGTGGCGACGCCGGTCGTGGGGTTGAGCGAGAACAGCCGGTTAAACGGACCAGCCGCGTTGATGCCGCCGACGCCGTAAATCGTCTGGGCCTGCAGCGGCGCCGCCAGCAGCGCCGCCATCACCAGCAGCAGCGGGGCTGTGCGACGGATGATCGCGGTCAAAAGACGCTTGAAAAACGGCATAGGTGTTGTGAACGACAAAAGCTAGGCTGCGATGTTAACCATACCGGGACGCACGACTTTGCGACCTGATACAACGGCTTACACGTTGTAATTTTAGTTCTAAATGACTAAGTTTCGGGAATGAATGTGTGGTTTGCGCATCAATTCGGACGGTGCGACGATTGCGCGCTCCGTCTGATGTGGGTGAGCCAGAACGCCGGGGCGTGGGTTGCCCGCGCCCTGATCAAAGGGGAACCGGGCAGGCAAACGGCACCGTTACGGTGAGGACCACCTGCGCGGGATTGCCCCCAGGCTGGCCGCCGCTTGGGTAATCGCGGTCCTTGTCCCGCTCTTTCTCTTTTTCCTTGTCGCCCTTGTCTTTATCCGACTCGCGCTCCCCACCCCGGTTGCGTTCCTTCTGCGGGCTGGTCGAGGTGGTCGCCGCGCTCCGGGAGGACGGCGATTTGTCGTCGCCAGCACGGTCCTTGCGGTCATCGCCGCCCTTGCGATCGCCTTTCTCGCGGTCGTCCTTGTCGCGGTCCTTGTCGTCGTGTTCCTTGGGGGGTTGTCCGCCACCCGGCGTTTGTGCCGGGCGCGTGGCCGTGACCTGGTAGGTCAGACGGTAGGCCTGACCTGTGCAAAACGCCGGCAAGGTAAACCCGGCGGTCAACAGCGTGGCACACGTTGCAGGCGGTGGGGTGGTCGTGCCCGGTGCCGTGCGGGCCGACGGCAAGGGCTGGCCAGGATCGACCACGGCGTTTGACAGACACCAGCCCGACGGCCGTGTGTCGGCATCGCAGTTGCCCTGGGTATCGATGCTGGGGTTGGGCGCGCACGTGACCCGCCCGAGCGCCAGGCCGGCGGGTGTGGTGAGGGCGGCGGAAAACGGCGTTGCGGTCGGCGGGCGCGGGTCGGCGGGCGGCAGCATCCCTGTCGCCGGATCCCGGTCATTGGCGCAGGCGATGGTTGCCACCAGGAGCTGGCCGCAAATCAGCAGGGGAAATCGCATGGTTATCTGGACTTAAGGCAAAGGTACCAAGTTTAACGGTGAAGCGCCCCTTGCGCTGCCATTTTGTCCCACGCAGGCGGTTTGGCGCGGAGATCAGTGGTGCAGTTCCAGCACCACCGCACGGCCCTGTTCCGCCGGCCAGGTCTGGCCCGCCAGCTGTTCGCCATTGAATTCGGCGGCAATGGTTCGAACGCGGTCGTCGGTCAGGCGCAGCTTGCTGCTGGCCACGCCCGCGCCGGGGGGCACGCCGGGTGGCGGCGACTGGCCGTCGAAGCGCATCGTGTCGCGCGGCGGGTCGAAGTAGCCGCGCGGGCGGACGAACGTCACCACCGACTTCGCGCCTTTGTCGGCGTCGGCCAGGCGCTCGGCGCGCAGGTGCACGAGGTTGCTGGAGCGCGCAAACGGGCTGCGATAAATGTGGGCGGTGGCGTAGCCGGGCGCCGACAGCACGAATTCATAGGCGACGCCGGCCTTCGCAGCAAACGGGCCCCAGCGCCCGTCAGCGCCTACGGTTTTGGCGTGCACGGCGGCACCGCGCCGTGCGCCGGTCGGTGCATCGGTGGCAAATACCTCGACGCGGGCGCCCGGCAGTGGCAGGTTGTTGCTGAAGTTGCCGCTGGCGGGGTCGGTCGGGTTCACGCCCAGGCCGGTGATCTTGCCGTCGAGCACGGGTGTGGTTTCGGTCGCGATGGCCCGCGTCTTCGGCGCCTGCCCGGTGATGAAGCGGTAGCTGGCCTCGAACGCGGCCGGCGAATACGAGGTTTCGCGGTGGTCGATGCGCGGGATCACCACATTGGTGGCGCCCTTGAGTTCAGGTCCGGCCGATGTGACAAAGGTTGGCGAGCCTTTCATGCCAATCCACAGGCCGTCGGGCTGGGCGAACTTGTCGTTATTGTCCGAGCGCACGGTGAGCCACTTGACCGGGCCGGTGACCTCGTCGCCCGCCGCGTTCTTGGGCGCGTTCAGGCTGCTCAGAAACGGGCCGGTGCCTGAAAACTCGTTGCCTTCGCGAAAGCCCTTGATGGCCCAGACGCCGTGGTTGGGCGTGCCGCCCAGCACCGCGTGGCTGACGGTGGCCGCGCCGCCGCCGTTCTGGATGTAATTGCGGATGGCGTTGCCGCCGCGCGAATTGCCCATCAGCACCACCTGCTTCGCGCCAGTGCGCTTGAGCACGGCCTCGACCTCGGACTTCAGGAACGCCATGTGTTCGGCGGTGGAGGTACGGCCCGGCTGCGGCTTGCTGTCGTCGTCGCGCGCGGAGGGGTAGGGCAGGTCAATTGCGTGCAGCCGCTCGCGTGGCCAGCCGTTGGACTCAAAGCGCCAGACCGTGGTGAGCCAGAGCGCCGCCGTGTCGCCATTGCCATGCACGAAGACGATGGGCGGCGCGGCCGCGCCGGAGGTGCCGGACGGCGGTGTGGCGCAGCCGGCCAGCAGCAGCAGGCTGGCCAACAGGCTGAAAAACTTGCGGCGAGCAATCACGATGTCTCCTGGTTTCTTTCAAGCGCCACCGCGGAACCCGCTTTGCCGGGCCGCTGGTGGCGCCCCCTTGAGGGGGCTGAGGGCCGCGGCTCCTAGCCTGCCTGCGCAGGCCTGGACGGCCCGAAGAGCAGCTGCCTGTGGCGGCCGCCCGTCGCGGCCGCAGGCCGCTTCGGGGGTGGGCCCAAGCTCAGGCGAACACGCCCGCCGTGTCCTGCATGCGCGACGACACTTCGCCCAGGTGGTGCAGCGTGTCGCCAAAGCTCATTTCCATCTGCGTGAGCTTCTTGAAGTAATGGCTCACGATGTACTCGTCGGTCACGCCAATGCCACCGTGCAGCTGCACCGATTGCTGGCCGATCATGCGCATCGAGTTGCCCAGCTGGTACTTCGCGCGCGCCAGCGCCAGGCGGCGCTCGGCTGCCGGCGCGTTGAGTTTCAGGCTCGCGTAGTAGCTCATCGAGCGGCCGAGTTCGAGCTGCATCTTCAGATCGGCCACGCGATGCCGCAGCGCCTGGAAGCTCGAAATCACCACGCCAAACTGCTTGCGGGTGTTCATGTAGTCCACGGTGATGGCCAGCGTCTTGTCCATCACGCCGACGGCTTCGGCGCAGGTGGCGGCGATGCCGATGTCCACCGCATGTTCCAGCGCGGTCAGGCCATCGGTGGTGATGAGCGTGGCCGGCGTGTCCTTCAGCGTGACGTCCGCCGCGCGGCTGGCGTCCTGCGTGGGGTAGCCGCGCGTGGTGACGCCGGCAGCGTCGCGCTCGACCAGAAACAGCGCGAGCTTGCTGCCGACCATCGCCGGCACCAGCCAGGCGTCGGCCATGTCGCCCGCGGGAACTACATTTTTAATAGCAGACAATGACCAGCCAGAGCCGACCTGAGCCGCTTTTGCGTCGCAAACATCGAGTTGGTAGCGCGCGCGGCGCTCCTGCTGCGCCAGCACCACCAGCGCCTCGCCACTGGCGAGTTTGGGCAGCCACGCGGCCTTCACCTCAGCCGGTGCATAGCCGCTGATCACGCCGCCGGCCATCAGCGTCTGCGCCAGCGGCTCCAGCACGATGCCCCGGCCCAGCTCTTCCATCACCACCATGGCTTCGACCGGGCCCATGCCCATGCCGCCGTCGGCCTCGCTGATGTACAGGCCCGCCAGCCCCAGATCGGCCAGCTCGCCATAGGCCTCGCGCGAGAAGCCGCCCGCGGCCTCGATGCTGCGGCGGCGCTCAAACGTGTAGCCCTTGTCGACCCATTTGCGCACCGCGTCGCGCAAGGATTCCTGGTCGTCGGTGAAATCAAAGTCCATCATCGTCTCCTGCATTCATCTGGCTGGAGCCCCCTCGTGGAGGGGGCTTGGGGGAGTGGTGGTTACGGGCGCCTCGCGCAGCGGTTCCGGGCTTCAGCCGAGAACCGTCTGCGCCACAATGTTGCGCTGCACTTCGTTGCTGCCGCCGTAAATCGTGGTCTTGCGCATGTTGAAATAGGTAGACGCGAGCGGCGCGTTGCCCAGTGCGGAGCCGGGGAAATCGCCCTGCCAGCCGGCTTCCATGGCTTCGTGGATGAAAGGCAGGCTATAGGGGCCGGCGGCCAGCATCATGAGCTCGGAGTAGCGCTGCTGCAGTTCACTGCCGCGAATCTTGAGCAGGCCCGCGATATCCAGCGAATTCTTGCCCGATTTCTCGGCCGACAGCACCCGCAGCACCTGCATCTCCAGCGCCACCACCTCCACGTCGAGCTTGGCGATCTCGTCGCGGAAGCGCCCGGCCGCCGCGCCGCCGGTGGCCGGGTCGTACACGCCCTCGGCCTTGGCGATGCGTTTGAGCCGCTCCAGCTCGCGCTTGGCGCGGTTGACGTCGGCGATGTTGGTGCGCTCGTGGCTGAGCAGGTGCTTGGCGTAGGTCCAGCCCTTGTTTTCCTCGCCAATCAAGTTCTCGGCCGGCACCTCGACGTTGTCAAACCAGACTTCATTGACCTCGCAGTCGCCGTCGAGCAGCTTGATCGGGCGCACAGTGACGCCGGGCGATTTCATGTCGATCAGCAAGAAGCTGATGCCGGTCTGCGGCTTGCCTTCGGTGCTGGTGCGCACCAGGCAGAAAATCCATTCGCCGTACTGGCCGAGCGTGGTCCAGGTCTTCTGGCCGTTGACGATGAATTTGTCGCCCTGGCGCTCGGCGCGGCACTTGAGCGAGGCCAGATCCGAGCCCGAGCCCGGCTCGCTGTAGCCCTGGCTCCACCACACCTCGCCGCTGGCGATGCCGGGCAAAAAGCGCTGCTGCTGGGCTGCGTTGCCAAACGCCATGATCACCGGCGCCACCATCACCGGGCCGAACGGCACCACGCGCGGCGCACCGGCCAGCGCGCACTCTTCCTCAAACAGGTGCTTTTGCACCGCGTTCCAGCCGGGGCCGCCAAACTCTTTGGGCCAGCCATGGCCGAGCCAGCCCTTTTTGCCCAGAATACGGGCCCAACGCTGCATGTCGTCACGCGACAGGCGCAGGGCGTTGTGAACCTTGTGCGAAATATCGGGCGGCAGGTTGCTCTTGACCCAGCTGCGGATGTCTTCGCGGAACTGCTGCTCTTCAGGGGTGAATGCCAAATCCATGGGGGTCTCCGGTCATCGGGTCAGGTGAAATCTTCAAGCTTTTTAGCACGGTCGTTCTATTCGCTCTGTCCAGGTTGCGACAACCCGAGCTCGCTCATCAGTTTTTGCACCGAAACGCGCAATTGCGCCACCTCGTTTTCCAGTGCCTGCACGCGTTCAAACAAGCCATCGGAGGCCACCGGCGCGCTGGCCGTCGCCAGCAGTGACACATCCACCGGCCCGCAGAGCAGGTGTGCCCAGCGCGGCTCGCGGGCGCCGGGCGCGCGCGGCAGCAACACCACCAGCGGGCCGCCTTTTTCTGGCGAGCGCTCCTGCAGTTCGTCCAGAAACGCCTCGACCGACGAAATATCGACAAACCGGTACCAGCGCTCGGCGTTCAGTCGCAGCTCGGCGGCGGTCTGCGGGCCGCGCAGCATCAGCACGCCCAACAGCACGGCGGATTGCTCGGGCACGCCCACCCCGCGCTGAAAGTTGTGCTCAAAGCGCGTGACGCGGCTACCACTGGTCTCAAACACCAGCGTCAACGCCCGCAGGGCATCCAGCGCCTCCTGCGCCTGCGCGTCGCTGACCGCCATCAGCGGGTCGCGGCTGGTTTTCTGGTTGCAGCCGGTCACCACCGCGTTCAGCGTGAGCGGGTAGCTGTCGGGCACAGTGCGGGCTTTTTCCATCAGCGTGCCCAGCACGCGGGCTTCAATCGGGGACAGGGGTCGCAGGTTCATGGCGCCAAGGATAATCGCCCCGGGATGGGAAAGTGACCTTGAAAAACATCGTGATTCTGATTTCGGGCGGCGGCTCCAACATGGCGGCCATCGTGCAGACCGCGCAGCGCGCACGCTGGGGCGAACGCCTGGGCGCGCGTGTGGCGGCGGTCATCAGCAACAAGGCCGACGCGCCCGGGCTGGCGCTGGCGGCCACCCTGGACGTGCCGACCGCCGTGGTGGACCACCGCGCCTACCCGTCGCGCGAGGCCTTTGACGAAGCGCTGGCGGCGGCGATTGACGCACACCAGCCCGCGCTGGTGGTGCTCAGCGGCTTCATGCGCATCCTGACGCCGGGCTTTGTTCGCCGCTACGCGGGGCGTCTGGTGAACATCCACCCGTCGCTGCTGCCGGCGTTTACCGGGCTCAACACCCACCAGCGCGCGCTGGACGCGGGCTGCCAGGTTGCCGGCGCCACGGTGCACGAGGTGACCGACGAGCTGGACCATGGCCCGATCCTGGCGCAGGCGGCGGTGCCGGTGCTGCCCGGCGAAACGGCCGACGCACTGGCCGCGCGCGTGCTGGCGCAGGAGCATGTGCTGTACCCGCGCGCGATTGCGGCGCTGCTGGCGAGGCTGGCGTGAACCGTTGCTGACAAGCTGATTGCTATAATAAATATAGCAAAGTATGACCATTGGATAAGCACTACAGCGTGTTTTCGCTTGAAATTGGCGTAAAACGCAGCTGCCGCACGCCGTCGATCACCACCGCTTCGCCAAACATCGCCGCCGGCCGCACCCACAGCCCGTGCTCGCCATAGAGCGCGCGGTACAGCGTCATGGGCTCCAGCGTTTCGCTGTGGCGCACGGTGCCCACCACCTCGTACAGCCCGCCCTTGTAGTGGCGGTAGCGGCCGGGCGGGGTTTCGATCAAGGGAGGCAGGTCGTGGTCGGTCATGGTGTGTGAAGGTGTAGTTTGGCCGCCGGGCCGCCCCAAGGCCAAACGCTCCCCCTTGGGGGGCAGCGCAGTACACGAAGTGACGAGCGTGGGGGCGAGCAAGTGTAGTTTGGCCGCTGGGCCGCCCCAAGGCCAAACGCTCCCCCTCGGGGGGCAGCGCAGTACACGAAGTGACGAGCGTGGGGGCGATCGTCGCGGACAATAGAGGGATGCATCCTAAAGCCCTGCTTGACGCCTGTGCCGAACTCGTCAAGCTCACCCTCCGTTTCGAACACCCGGCCGATGCCGTGGTGTCCCGCTATTTTCGTGACCACCGCAAGGACTACGCCTTTGGCCCGCGCGAGCGCGCCACGCTGGCCGAAACGGTGTACACCGTGCTGCGCAAGAAGCTCCTGTTCGAGCATTTCGCGCCCTCGGGCAGTGGCCCGAAAGAGCGGCGCATGGCGATCCTCGGCTTTCATGGTCCGCGCGACTTCCTCAAGAGCGCGCTGAACGACACCGAGAAAAACTGGCTCGACCAGTGCGACGCCATCCAGACCGGCGATTTGATGGAGCGGCACCGCCACAACCTGCCCGAATGGCTGGTGCAGCCGCTCAAAGATCAGCTCAAGGGCGACCCCCAGGGCGGTTTCTGGGCGCTGGTCGATGCTCTGAGCCAGAGCGCGCCGCTCGACTTGCGCGTCAATGCGCTCAACGACAAGCGCGCCGACGTGCAAAAAGAACTCAAGGCCGCCGGCATTGTCGCGTTGCCCACGCCGTATTCGCCCTGGGGCCTGCGCATCGAAGGCAAGCCCGCGCTCAGCAAGCTCGACGTGTTCGAGCGCGGCGCCATCGAGGTGCAGGACGAAGGCTCACAACTGCTGGCGCTGCTGCTGGACGCGCACCGCGGCGAGATGGTGGCCGATTTCTGCGCCGGCGCGGGCGGCAAGACGCTGGCCATCGGCGCCACCATGCGCAACACCGGGCGGCTCTATGCGTTCGATACCTCGGCGCACCGGCTGGACGCGCTGAAACCGCGGCTGGCGCGCAGCGGGCTGTCCAACGTGCACCCGGCGGCGATCGCGCACGAGCGCGACGAGCGCATCAAGCGGCTGGCCGGCAAGATCGACCGGGTGCTGGTGGACGCCCCGTGCTCGGGCCTGGGCACGCTGCGCCGCAACCCCGACCTGAAATGGCGCCAGTCGCCCGAATCGGTGGTGGAACTGGCCGCCAAGCAAACCGCCATTCTGCAAAGCGCCGCGCGGCTGTTGAAATCGGGCGGACGGCTGGTATACGCCACCTGCAGCCTGCTTCCGGCCGAAAATGAGGTAATTGCGCACACTTTTAATGAGGCCAATAGAGACTTCGTACCACTTGAAACCGCTGAATTGCTGTCCAATCTAAAGGTGGAGGGTGCAGCCGGACTGTGCAGCGGCCCCCAGAGCGGTGGGGAGTATTTGCGGTTATGGCCGCATCGGCACAGTACAGACGGCTTTTTTGCCGCCGTCTGGCAAAAGAAGTGAGAAAACTTTACTTCTAAATAGCTACTAATGCTTAAATGCTAGGCAAATCAATCGGATTGAAGTGGTCTGGCCCTAAAATAGCGGGTTAACCACTAAAGCAGTACCGAGAGACTTACTTGTCGAGGGGCTTCCACCACTATGTTTTTACCTGACTGGGCCGTGTTGAACGCGGCTGTTGACTGGCTCGCCAATGGTCTGTGGGACCTGAGCTGGTGGCAAATCGTGTTGTACACGCTGGTGACCACGCACATCACCATTGCCAGCGTCACCATCTACCTGCACCGCCACCAGGCGCACCGGGCGATGGATCTGCACGCCATTCCTTCGCATTTCTTCCGTTTCTGGCTGTGGCTGGGTACCGGGCAGGTGACCAAGGAGTGGGTCTCGATTCACCGCAAGCACCACGCCAAGTGCGAAACCATCGATGACCCGCACAGCCCGCAGGCGCACGGCATCAAGAAGGTCTTCTGGCAAGGCGCCGAGCTGTACCGCGCCGAAAGCAAGAACCAGGAAACCCTGTCCAAGTACAGCCACGGCTGCCCGAACGACTGGATCGAACGCAACGTCTACACCCGCTACAGCTGGCAGGGCGTGGGCCTAATGATGATCCTTGATCTGACGCTGTTTGGCGCGGCCGGTCTGGCCGTGTGGGCGGTGCAGATGGCATGGATTCCCGTCACCGCGGCCGGCATCATCAACGGCATTGGCCACTACTGGGGCTACCGCAACTTTGAGGCACCCGACGCCAGCACCAACATCTCGCCCTGGGGCATCATGATTGGCGGCGAAGAGCTGCACAACAACCACCACACCTACCCCACGTCGGCCAAGTTCTCGGTCAAGCCGTATGAATTTGACATCGGCTGGATGTACATCAGTGCGCTGGAGAAAATCGGCCTGGCCAAGGTCAAGAAGACCCCGCCCAAGCTGCAATTCGGCGCCATCCAGCCCGTGGCGGACGAGAAGACGCTCGAAGCGCTGATCGCCAACCGCTACGAAGTGATGGCCGGCTACGCGCGCCACCTGCGTGAAGCCTGCACCCACGAGCTTGAAGCGCTCAAGGCGCGCAAGGGCGACCTGGCCGCGCTCAAGGCCTCGCGCCGCTGGATGCACCGCGACGCCGACAAGGTGCCCGCTGCTGCCCAGCCGCAACTGGCCCAGGCCCGCGCCGCGCACCCGGTGCTCGACAAGATGGTGGTCATGCGCGAAGAGCTGCGCCAGCTCTGGCTCAACACCTCGCACTCGCGCGAACAGCT
>JANOBJ010000282.1:0-11598 GCA_031411575.1 Betaproteobacteria bacterium
TCGTCGATCATGGGAGAGATCATGCTGCTGGCGTTGCCCATCGACACCGACAAGATCAGCCCCATGGCGGTTCGCGAGTATGCTGATTTTGTCATCCGTCCGCGCCTGCTCACGCTGCCTGGGGTAGCACAGGTCGTACCGATTGGCGGCGAGGTGCGACAGTATCAGGTGCAGCCGGACACGGCCCGCATGACAGCGCTCGGCGTCCCGCTGGACGCGCTGGAGAGTGCGCTCAAGAACTACTCGGCCAACACCAGCGGAGGATTCCTTGAGCTGAATTCGCGTGAGTATCTGATTCGCAACATCGGCCGCACCACACGACTGGAAGACCTGCAGCGGCTGCCGGTAGCATACAAAGACAATCGCTCCATACAACTCAGCCAGATCGCCAGCGTGGTGTTCGCACCGGCCATCAAACGCGGTGACGCGGGTCTGAACGGAAAGCCCGCCGTCATCCTCGGCATACAGAAACAGCCGGACGCCGACACGGTCAAGCTCACAACCAGCATCGAGGAGGCGCTGGAACAGTTTAAGAAGAGCTTGCCGGCTGGCATGGGTGAACCTCAGATCACCATGCGACAGGCCAGCTTTATCGAGTCTTCGGTCAACACACTCAAAGGCAAACTGGTCGCAGCGTCACTGGTGGTGGCAGTGGTGCTCTATTTCTTCCTGCTCAACGTTCGGACCACCCTGATTTCACTGGCGGCGATTCCGATGTCGGTGATGGTCACCGCGCTGGTCTTCAAGTATTTCGGCTTCTCTATCAATACGATGACGCTCGGCGGCCTGACGATTGCCATTGGCGGCCTGGTAGATGATGCCGTGGTGGGCGTCGAGAATGTGTTGCGCCGGCTCAAACAGGAACGCCAGACGCACCCCGACAAGCGGCTGGGTCCACTGGAACTGATCGCGAAATCCACTCTGGAGGTGCGCTCGGCCATCGTGATCGCCACGGTCATCATCGTGCTGGTGCTGCTGCCATTGTTTTTTCTGCCAGGCATCGAAGGACGGTTGATGCAGCCGCTGGCGATCGCCTATATCGTGTCGCTGCTGGCCTCGATGCTGGTGTCCGTCACGCTCACTCCGGTGATGGCCTACTACCTGCTCCCGCGCATGACGTCACTCGACCACGGCGATACCCGCGCGCAGGCATGGGTCAAGTCCCGTTACTCCGCTGCATTGCAGAAGGTGTTGAAGCTGCCGCGCGTCTGGCTGGCTGCGGGCGCCGTCGCTGCCGCGCTTGCAATGGTTGCGGTGCCGTTCTTCCCAACCACATTTCTGCCGCCCTTCAACGAGGGCGTGGCTCTGGTGGGCTTGCGGCTGAATCCCGGCACTACATTGGCAGAAACATCACGCATTGCGACCGTGGCCGAGAAAGCGCTGCAGGGTGTCCCCGAGGTGGAGCATGTCGGACGCCGATCAGGCCGGGCGGAACTCGATGAGCACGCCGAGGGGGTGCATGTGTCAGAGCTTGATCTGAAGCTCAAACGCAGTGAACGCAGCGTTGAGCAGATTTACACCGATATCCGGCAACGGATCAGCAGCCTGCCAGCGGCCATCGGCATCGGACAACCGATCAGTCACCGGATAGACCACATGCTGTCGGGCGTGCGGTCCCAGATCGCCATCAAGGTCTATGGTGACGATCTCGATACCTTGCGCAGCCAGGCTGAAATCTTGCGCCTTCGGCTGGTGGCCATTCAGGGCGTGGTTGACCTCGAGGTCGAAAAGCAGGTTCTCACGCCAGAAATCAAGGTGCAGGTGGATTACGACCGGGCGCTGCAGCGCGGGATCGCGCCACCAAAACTGCTTCGCGACTTGCAGATGATGATTGACGGGGAACGAATCACCCAGATTGTGGAGGGCAACCGCCGCTTCAACCTGGTTCTGCGCCTCCCGGAAGCAGCACGTGGCATCGAGGGATTGCGCAACATGATGATCGATACGCCTGCGGGCCGCATTCCGCTGTCTCAAGTGGCCACGGTGGAGGAATCGGATGGCCCTAACCAGATCAGCCGCGACGACGGACGGCGGCGTATTGTCATCTCGACCAACGCGCAAGGCCGCGCGCTGAGCGATGTGGTTGCGGATATCCGCCGGGAGATTACCGAACTGAAACTGCCCGAGGGCTACTTCGTGACCATCGGGGGGCAGTTCCAGGCGCAGGAGGAGGCCAGCCGGCTGATAGGTCTGCTGTCGCTGGCGTCAGCCGCGCTTATCTTCATGATCCTTTACTCCCGTTACCAGTCGGCTGCACTGGCAGCCATCATCATGGCCAACATTCCGCTGGCTTTGGTGGGGGCGGTGGTTGGACTATGGCTGTCGGGGCAGCCACTATCGGTAGCTGCGCTGGTCGGCTTCATCACGCTCGCAGGCATTGCTATCCGAAACGGCATTCTGAAGGTGTCGCACTACGTGAACTTGTGTGCCTTTGAGGGTGAGGATTTCGGCGACACGATGCTGGTGCGCGGTTCGCTCGAGCGCCTGACGCCAGTACTGATGACGGCGCTGGTCGCGGCGCTGGCGCTGGCGCCGCTGCTGTTCGAAGCGGAGATGCCTGGCACCGAAATCTTGCATCCGGTAGCTGTCGTGATCTTCTCCGGACTGATCACGTCCACGCTGCTGGACTCATTCCTGACCCCCGCGATGGTGAAGCTGTTCGGCAAGAAGCCAATCGAGCGCCTTGTAGCGGGATCAGGCACAGAGGCGTTCTGATTTTTCGCGTCAACTTTTCGTTCTTGAAAGGACATTCATCATGAAGCATTTGTTCATCATCGTGACCATGGCGCTGACCGCGTCGACCGTGACACTGGCCGCTGGCAACCACGATCACGCACCCAAGCACGGCGGTGTGGTGGTGGAAACCAAAGGCGCCGACTTCGAGATCGTGGCCAAGCCCGACGCCATTCACATCTACGCCAGTGATCATGGCAAGCCGCTCAAGCTTGACGGTGGCAAAGCCAAGGTAACGCTGCTCAACGGCAGCGATAGAACCGAGGTAGATTTGCTGCCGAGCGGCGACCGGCTGGAGGCCAAAGGAAGCTTCAAGGTGGGCAAGGGTACCAAGGGCGTGGCGGTGGTAACGCTGGCCGGCAAACCGGCTTCAACGGCCCGATTTGAGATCAAATGATGTGGCTCGTGTCCGCGTCGGCGGTTAAGGTGCGATTTCTCCGCGCGTGCGTATTGACGGCTTTTGCAGGGGGGTTGGCTGCGTGTTCAACGATCGATGAAGGCAAGTACGATTTCAGCGAGGGTTGGCGTATAGCCAAAGTGGTAGACATTGGACCCGCATCAATGTTCTCCACGCCGGTCTACAGCGATTGCAGACCGTCTGCCTCCAGGGAGCAGCTTGTCAGTGGCACGTTTGCGAGGCTGTCGTATCAGTGGATGGGCCGCACGCGCTACCGTGTCACTGCTCTTGGATCTGACGAAAAACTCATCACAGGCGGGCGCGTTCGCATCAATGCACTGAACTGCAACGAGCCGCTTCCGATCAAGATTGGCGCTAACCGCTGATGGCGACCGACCGCATTACAGTTCGGGTTTAGTCAACTTTGGCAACTATGCGTTCGACAATCCGGATCTCCACTGCACAGTGGGCACTGTTGCTGGCCAGCTGGCTGATTGCGCTGGTCTCCACCCTCGGCAGCCTCTTCTTCAGCGACGTGATGGGCCTGCCGCCCTGCCTGTTGTGCTGGTACCAGCGGATTTTCATGTTTCCGCTGGTGCTGCTGCTGGCGATGAACCTGTTTGCGATGGACGTCGAGGGCGTGAAGTACAGCCTGCTCACCGCCGTCGCGGGCTGGTGGGTGGCGCTCTACCACTTCCTGCTGTCCCTGGGCCTCATCCCGCAGGGCATGCAGCCCTGCGGCGTTGATCTGTCGTGCGCGTCCGTGCAGTGGCAGCTGGCTGGGTTCATCACCATTCCGTTGCTGTCGCTGGCGGCGTTCACTGCCATCGTGGCATTGCTGTTCATTGCCCTCAAAGGCCGTACCCCATGAAAAAATCGACCATCGTGATCGTCACCGGCGTGCTCGTGCTGATTGCATTTGCGCTTGGCGCCTATGTTTACAACCAGCAACAGGCCGTGAAACTGGGCGAAATGGCGCGCGGCAGCGACACCGTGCTCAACCGGCCGCACGCTCCGACCTATGGATCGCCCGATGCCAAGGTGGTGCTGGTGGAGTTTTTCGACCCCGCGTGTGAAACCTGCCGCGACTTCTATCCGCTGGTCAAGAAAATCGTCAACGACAGCGGCGGCAAGGTCCGGCTGGTGCTGCGCTACGCGCCGTTTCACAAAGGCTCGGACGAGGCCATTCGCATTCTTGAGGCAGCCCGTGTGCAAAACCTGTACTGGCCGGCCCTGGAAGCCACCCTGAAAGCACAGCCCACCTGGGCACCCCACCATCAACCCCAACCCCAGTTGATCTGGCAGGAAATCGGTGACATTGGCCTGAACCTGCGCCGCGCCCGCGACGACGTGGGCAGCGCCCGCATCACCGGCATCATTGACCAGGACTTGCTCGACGCCTCGGCCCTCAATGTCACCAAAACGCCCGGCTTTTTCGTCAATGGCAAGCCACTCAAGGATTTTGGTGCCGACCAGCTGATGGACCTGGTGCGCACGGAGGTACGGGCGGTTTACGGGCAGTAGCCAGCCTGCCGTTCGCACTCCACTGGGCACGAAAGATGGAACTTCGCGCCAAGTTGGCTATCATTCATCCATGCGCCGTTTGATGCTTGTCATGATGATTGCCATGTTGCCGATCCGCGGCTGGGTCGGCGACGTCATGGCGACCGAAATGGTCTCGGTGCATGTCAACGCTGCTGGCATTGCGGCCACTGCAAGTGTTTCCAAAGCCGATCGCCTGCCCTCAGGGATCAATCAGGCGATGGGCGGGCACGCCGAGTGCGACGGGCATATGGCCACTGCGCCGGCCCCGGACAGTCTGACCACGGCACCGAGCACCGAGTCACACGCAGCTACTGACGATTCCTGTTCCACCTGCACCACTTGTCAGATGTGCCACACCGTTGCGGTCGCAGCGGATTCTGTGGCCACGACCGCGGTTCCTGGCGCCCATACCACCGTGGCGCGCCTGGAAGCACGCTTCGCCAGCGCCGAAGCTGCGCTGGGTTTCAAGCCGCCCATTTCCTGATCTTCCCAGGCGTAGTCCGTCCGTTTTTCGGTCGGGCGTTCGTCGGCTCACTCATTCGCGCCTTTTTTGCGCGCCAATGACGCCGTTCCCATATGTTTGGATGGAGATTGGTCATGAATCATGCGTTGGCAATAGACCCTGCCACACACCCGCTGCAAAAAGAGCTGGCGTCTTTTGTTCTGCTTGCGGCGATTGCGCTGTCGCTCAGCCCCGCCCGTGCGCAGGAGGCTGCTTCTGCGGCCGCCCCGCCGTCAGTTGCAGACGCCACGAGCCCGGTTCCTGCGGTGCAGTACCGCTCGGTGTTCGCCGACACCCCGACTGGTGTGGAGCAGGAGAGCGTTGACTGGAAGAAAGCCAACGCCGAAGTGGGCCAGTTCAGGCGCGGCCATGTGGACATCCTGAAATGGGAAGCCCAGCAGCCCGCAGCGCCAGGAGATGCTACTAAATCAGTAGCGCCACATGACCACGGGACAAGGACCAAGCCATGATTTCATTCAAAAAAGTGGCTCTGACGACCGTCGCGCTCGTTGTGCTGGGTGGCTGCGCCAGCATTGCTCCCGATGGCGGCCGTGGCGAGGTGAGTCAACTCGCGGCGGGTCGCACCGCTGGCGCATCGGTCACGCTGTCGGCCAGGGACGACGCGGCCACGCGCAGCGCGGTTGCCGAATTGCTGAAGGCGCCGGTCACCGCTGAATCTGCGGTGCGTATCGCGCTGTTGAACAACCCGGGATTGCATGCGTCTCTGGCCACGCTGGGCATCAGCGACGCAGACCGCGTGCAGGCCGGGCGGCTGCCCAACCCGCACTTTGCGATTGGCCGCTTTGTCGAGGGCGACAAGGTGGAGATCGAGCGCATGATCAGCTTCAACGTGGTGGGGCTGCTCACGCTGCCGTGGAAAGCCCGGTTTCAGAACCAGCAGCACGAACTGGCCAAGCTGCAGGCCGCGCAGGACGTCATCCGGCTGGCGGCAGATACCCGCAAGGCCTGGATCAACGCGGTGGCAGCGCAGCAGACCGCGCTGTACATGGCCGACGTCAAAGTGGCGGCTGAAGCCAGTGGCGAGCTGGCGCGGCGGATGTCGCGCGTGGGCAACTGGAGCAAGCTGCAGCAAGCCCGTGAGCAGGTGTTTCTGGCCGACGCCACGGCTCAACTGGCGCGCGCGCAGCAAGCCGCCTTCAGCGAACGCGAGAAGCTGATTCGGCTGATGGGCCTGTGGGGCGCACAAACCAGCTTCGCGCTGGCCGAGCGCCTGCCCGACTTGCCCCAGCAGCCCAACCAGCCGTCCGAGGTGGAAGCCCGCGCCCTGCGCGAGCGGCTGGACGTGCGCTCTGCCGTGGCCGAGGCAGGCTACGTGGCCGATTCCCTGGGCTACGTGCGGGCCACCGGCTTCATCAACGCGCTCGACATCAGCTACCAGCGCAGCACCACCTTCGACAATGCAGCGGGCAGCAAGGAAACCAAGCGCGGCTGGGAAGTGGAACTGCCGCTGCCGATCTTTGACTGGGGTGGCGCGCGCAACGCCCGCGCCCAGGGCCTGTACCTGCAATCGGCCGCGCGGGTGCGTGACGTCGCCATCAAGGCGCGCAGCGAGGCGCGCGAGGCCTACCACGGCTACCGCACCGCCTATGACCTGGCACGCCACTACCGCGATGAAGTGGTGCCGCTGCGCAAGTTCATCGGCGACGAAACCCTGCTGCGCTACAACGGCATGCTGATGAGTGTGTTTGAACTGCTCTCCGACATGCGCACCCAGGTGATGGGCGTGAACAGCGCCATCGAGGCACAGCGCGACTTTTGGCTGGCCGACACCGATTTGCAGACGGCCCTCACCGGTACGTCACCCGGCGGCCTGGGGGCCATGAAGGCCGGCGCCACCACCGGCGGCGAAGCGGCTGCTGCCCATTGATCCCAACATGACGAACAAAACAACCATGAACCGACGCAATTTTTTTGGCGGTGCCGCCATGACGGCCGTGGCTGCGGCCTCGGTCAGCAAAGTCGCAATGGCCGCATTGCCCGAGCCCGTGCTGATGACCAAGCCCGACACCGCGCCCCCGCTGGTGCCCACGTCTGGCCAGCCGTACAACCCGGTGGTCACCCTGAACGGCTGGACCCTGCCCTGGCGCATGAACAACGGCGTGAAGGAGTTTCACCTGGTGGCCGAACCCGTGGTGCGCGAAATGTCGCCTGGCTTCAAGGTCAACATGTGGGGCTACAACGGCCAGAGCCCGGGACCGACCATTGAGGTGGTGGAGGGCGACCGCGTGCGACTGTTCGTCACCAACAAGCTGCCCGAACACACCACCATCCATTGGCACGGCCAGCGCCTGCCCAACGGCATGGACGGGGTGGGCGGGCTGAACCAGAAGCAGATTCCGGTGGGCAAGACGTTTGTCTATGAGTTCATCGCGCGCCGGCCGGGCACCTTCATGTACCACCCCCATGCCGACGAGATGACGCAAATGGCCATGGGCATGATGGGTTTCTGGGTCACTCACCCCAAGGCCAGGCACCCACTGATCGACACCGTCAACCGCGACTTCTGCTTCCTGCTCAATGCCTACGACGTGGACCCGGGCAGCCTGACGCCCAAGATCAACACCATGCTCGATTTCAATATCTGGAGCTGGAACAGCCGCGTGTTTCCGGGCATCGAGTCGCTCAATGTGCGGCTGAATGACAAGGTGCGCATCCGCATCGGCAACCTGACGATGACCAACCACCCGATCCACCTGCACGGGCACGAATTTCAGGTGACCGGCACCGATGGTGGCCCCACGCCAAAGGCCGCGCGCTGGCATGAAGTCACCACCGACGTGGCCGTGGGCCAGATGCGGCAGGTCGAGTTTCTGGCCGACGAAGAAGGCGACTGGGCCTTTCACTGCCACAAGAGCCACCACACCATGAACGCCATGGGCCACGATGTGCCCACGATGATCGGCGTGGACCACCGTGGGCTGGTGAAGAAGATCCAGAAACTGGTGCCCGATTACATGGTGATGGGCGAGCGCGGCATGGCCGACATGGGCGAAATGGAGATGCAGATCCCCGACAACACCGCGCCCATGATGACCGGCACCGGGCCGTATGGTCCGGTGGAAATGGGTGGCATGTTCACCACGCTCAAGGTCCGCAAGGACCAGCCGGCGGGCAACTACAAAGATCCCGGCTGGTTCAAGCAGCCTGCGGGCACACAGGCCTTTGAATGGGCGGGCGATCTGCCGGCGCCAGCACGCTTCAAAGCTGAAACCGCCTCCAACAACGGGTTTGTGCCTGGACTGAACAACCCCGACGCCAAGACCCTGCAAGTGCAGATCCGCAAGCCCAACGGCCACTCGGGCCACTGAATCCATCCATCCAAGGAGTACCCATGAAGAAACGCACGTTCGCCCTCGCCGCCCTAATGCTGCCAATCGCGGCCCCATTCGCCTGGGCGCACAGCGACAAGGCACATCCCAAGAAAGCCGCTGTGGTGAAAAAAGAGCAGAAACCCTGGGGTATTGCGGGCGACGAGAAAGCCGTCACCCGCACGATCGAGATTGCGATGGCCGACAACATGCGCTTCACTCCGGATCGCATTCAGGTCAAGCAGGGCGAGACGGTACGTCTGGTCCACCGCAACAACGGCAAGATGATGCATGAGTTCGTGATCGGTACCAAGGCCGATCTGGAGGAGCATGCGGCCCTGATGGTGAAGTTTCCGAACATGGAGCACGACGAGCCGTACATGGCGCACGTGCCCCCCGGAAAAAAAGGCCGGATCGTCTGGACCTTCAACCGGCCGGGCGAGTTCGAATTTGCCTGCCTGATTGCCGGCCATTACCAGGCGGGAATGAAGGGCGCGATCACGGTTTCGTGAGCGCCATTGCCCCGCGTTGCCATGATTCTCCTGCCCCGCTTTTACCTGCCCCGCTTTTACCTGCCGCGCCAAGGCCCTGACCGCGAACGCGCGCTCCAACGCTACCGCGATCTCGCGCAGGGCTATGACGCGACCTGCACCCGGATCGAACGCGTACGGCTTGACGCCATCGAAGCGCTGAATCTGCGCCCCGGGGAGACGGTGTTTGACGTGGCCTGCGGGACGGGCAAGACGCTGATCGAACTTGCCCACCGCGTGGGCCCAACAGGGCATGTGGTGGGCATAGAACAGTCGCCAGAAATGACCGCGATCGCCAGAAAGCGCATCGCAAGCGCCGGCCTGCAGGGGCGTGTCGAAATGGTGATGGCACCGGCCGAAGAAGCCAACCTGACCGGCAAGGCCGACGCCATGCTGTTTTGCTTCACGCAGGACGTGCTTCAGTGCACACCGGCGTTGATGCGGCTGGCTGCCAACGCGGCAAGTGATTGCCGCGTTGCGGTGGTCGGCGTTCGCCTGCAGCCCTGGTGGTACGCCTGGCCGGTCAACCTGTTCATGCTGGTACGCAGCCGGCATTGCTTCACCGCCACGCGCGGGCTGCGTGCACCGTGGGCGCCACTGGCCCGGCTGTGCGAGCGCTTTGCAGTCGTGCGCAGCTACCACGCAGGCATGACCTACCTGGCCGTCGGGCGGCTGCGTGGCGGTGAACCTCGCACACAACGTGACAAATCGGACGGGCTGCCCGTCCGCAGAAACGACCCGTCACACGTTTATCAGTCAACCATTTAACCAACCTCAAAGGGCCATCACCATGAAATCCATCATCACTTCTACCCTGTTCGCGTTTGCTTCGTTGGGGGCTGCCGCGCAAACGCCGGCCAACCACGCCGGCCACCATGACACCAAGCCAGAGACCAAGGTTGCGCAGGCGGCACCCGCGCCCGCTCCGGCCGCCAAGACTGACATGGCCGAAGGCGAGATCCGCAAGATCGACAAGGACGCCAAAAAGGTCACCCTCAAGCACGGCCCCATCAAGAACCTGGACATGCCTGGCATGACCATGGTGTTTCAGGTCAAGGACATGTCGCTGATGGACAAGCTGGCGGTGGGCGACAAGATTCTGTTCACAGCCGAGCAGCAACAGGGCGCCTATGTGGTCACTGGCGCGGAGAAGGCGCCAAAGTGAACGCCTGGTTGCCATGCGCCTATGCCGTCGGTCTGATCGGCGTGGGCATGCTGGTTGCAGGCGCAGCGGGCTACTGGCTGGGCCGCTACCGCGAACA
Organism: Betaproteobacteria bacterium; assembly: GCA_031411575.1. Lineage (GTDB taxonomy): Bacteria > Pseudomonadota > Gammaproteobacteria > Burkholderiales > Burkholderiaceae_C > JANOBJ01. Next base: position 10,299 of record JANOBJ010000282.1, read on the forward strand.
GTTGGCTTTGCTGGAGCAGTTTCCGTCCAAGTTTTCGATGCGCGGCGCCAGCGTGCATCGGCCACTTCGTTGACGGCAGCTTGTCGCAGTCGGTATCATTTGTGCCATGCGGTACCTTGTCGTTGCGCTCATGATTGCCTTGCTGCCCGTGCGTGCGTGGGTGGGTAACGCAATGGCGGTTGACCGGGGCGCGTGGCAATTGAATGCTACAAATAATATAGCAACAAATGACCAGCTGGCAAGGACAACAGGGCTTAATGGCACTGAATTTCAACAACCAGCGCCTGTCGAGTGCCCGATGGCCGCGCTGTTCAGCGCCCCTTCGCCATCAGGCGATCAGACGCCGTCGGCCGTGCCCGACGCGCCTTGCGGCAGCTGCGACACCTGCGAGCTGTGCCTGGCGATCGTCACGGTAGCCGCGCCGCTCGCTTGGGTCCAACCAGCCGGGCTGCACGCGCCACCCGGGGTCGATGGCTACGCTTTCTCTAGCGCCGAGCCGCTCGCAGGCTTCAAGCCGCCCATTTCCTGACTTTCCCGCCCGTAGTCCGTCCGTTTTCGGCCGCCCCCGCGGCTGTTTGCGGGTCGTGCCCCGTTTTCAGGAGAAAGTCACCATGAAGCACCGCCCTGCCAACCGCAGCCGGCCCGCTGTTCTGCCGTCCCGCCCTGTACTGTTTCACGTGCTGTGCGCTGCGATTCTGACCGTCTCGTCGCTGGCACCCCCCAAAGCGAGCGCGCAGGGGCTGAGCTACCCACAGGCGCTGCAGCTCGCCACGGAACAAGCCAGCACGCTGACAGCACGGACGGCTGCGGTACAAGGCGCTGTGGCGCTGGAGAGCGGCGCTACGGCATTGCCCGCACCCAAACTGCTGCTGGGCATTGACAACCTGCCGATCAACGGCCCGGACCGGCAGAGCCTGACGCGTGACTTCATGACCATGCGCCAGATCGGCTGGATGCAGGATGTGCCGAATCGCGCGCTGCGTGGGGCGCGCAGCGACACCGCGCTGGCCCGGACCGAGCGCGAACGCGCCCTGCTGCAAGCTGAACGCGTGACGGTCAGGCGCGAAGTGGCGCTCGCATGGCTGGCGCGCTACTTCGCGGAGCGCCGCCTGGCGCTGTTTGCCGAACTGGAGCGCGAGAACCAGCTGTTGCAGGACACAGCTGCCGCCCGTGTGGTGGGCGGCAGCACACAGCCGGCTGACGCCTTGATGATCCGGCAGGAAGCACTGACGCTGGCCGACCGGCGCGATGAGCTGCAACGCGACCTGGCCCGCCAGCGTGCGGCGCTGCGCCGCTGGGT
>JANOBJ010000283.1:0-16437 GCA_031411575.1 Betaproteobacteria bacterium
GCACGAGTGGTTTGTGATTGACGCGACCGACAAGGTCCTCGGACGAGTAGCCAGCGAAGTTGCTCTCCGTTTGCGCGGCAAACACAAGGCCATTTATACGCCTCACGTCGACACCGGTGACTTCATCGTCATCATCAACGCGGCCCAGATCCGTGTGACCGGTACCAAGAACCAGGACAAGGTGTACTACCGCCACTCGGGTTACCCGGGCGGCATCAGTGCCACCAACTTCCGCGACATGCAGTCCAAGCACCCCGGCCGCGCGCTGGAAAAAGCCGTCAAGGGCATGCTGCCCAAAGGCCCGCTTGGCTACGCCATGATCAAGAAACTCAAGGTTTACGGGGGCGCTGAGCACCCGCACACCGCCCAACAGCCCAAAGTGCTGGAAATCGCAGGCATTTCGACCAATGCCGCCCGGGAGGCCGCCAAATGATCGGTGAATGGAACAATGGCACCGGCCGTCGCAAATCCAGCGTCGCTCGCGTCTTCATGAAAAAAGGCACCGGCAAGATCACGGTCAACGGCAAGGACATCCAGTCGTTCTTCGGCCGCGAAACCTCGATCATGATCTGCAAGCAGCCGCTGTTCTTGACCAACCATGTCGAAACCTTCGACATCATGGTCAATGTGCACGGCGGCGGTGAATCTGGCCAGGCCGGCGCCACCCGCCACGGCATCACCCGCGCGCTGATCGACTACGACGCGGCGCTCAAGCCCGCGTTGAGCCAGGCTGGCTTCGTGACGCGTGACGCGCGTGAAGTCGAGCGTAAGAAGGTCGGCTTGCACTCTGCCCGTCGTCGCAAGCAATTCTCCAAACGCTGAGCTTCGCTGCTGCGGAACTGCCATGCGGCGTTGCAAATCCTCACAAGGCGAAAGCCTTGTTCCGGTTTGCGCCTTGCCTGGCAGCCCCTCGCGACGCGAATCCCAACACGTGGAGCGGCCGGGCTCGCTTGAGCTCAATCGCCCAACACAAGCCGCCCCAGGGCGGCTTTTTTCTGGGCACTTTACGTTTAGGCGTTAGTCTTACACCCCCATGCGTCTTCGCCTGTTCCGCCGCCGCCTGACCGTCAGCGCCCCGCGTGTCTCGGTACGCAGCACGCTGCCGTGGCCGCTGCGCTGGCTGACGCTGGCCGTGGTGCTGGGGTTCTGCGCGGCGGTCGGGCTGTGGGCCTTCGAGTTCGGCAAGGACATCGCAGGGGTGGACACCGACACCAAGGACGAACTGGTGAAACTGCGCGCCGAGGTGGCCACCTTGCGCGCCGACCGCGACAAGGTGCAGTCGGTCTTCAACACCTCGGGCAGCCTGCTGATCGCCGAAAAGGCCACGCAGGAAAAGCTCACCGCGCAAATCCGCCAGCTGGAGGCCGCCAACCGGGCCCTGCGCGACGACCTGGGATTTTTCGAGAAGCTGATCCCCGCCGCTGCCAACGAGACCGTGGCCATTCGCGGCCTGCAGGCCGAGGCGCTGGGCGCGCCCGAACTCAGCCTGCAGATGAAGTGGCAGGTGCTGGTGATCCAGCCCGTCAAGAACGCGCCGGATTTCAACGGCAAGCTCGATATCACCTTCAGCGGCACCCAGAACGGCAAGCCCTGGATGATGTCGTTGCCTGGCGGCGCTCAAACCCTGCAATTCCGGCAATACCGCCGGGTTGAGGGTGTGGTGGATTTGCCACCCCAGGTCGTGGTGAAGTCGGTTTCGGCTAAAGTGCTGGAAGGCAGTGCCACCCGTGCGGTGCAGGCCATCAAGTTGTAAATAACCGGAGCGCCATCGGCGCCGTCGTTGAGGAGTTGAGCACCATGTTCACCAAGAAAAAACAGCCCCCCATCAAGAGCCTGATTGCCCAGGGCAGCCGGATTGAAGGCAATTTCGTGTTCACCGACGGCCTGCGGGTTGACGGTGAGGTGTCGGGTGACATCCGCGCCAACGAGGACAAGCCCAGCATCCTGGTGATCTCCGAAACCGCCAATGTGACCGGCGCGCTGCATGCCGACCACGTCATCATCAACGGCCGCGTGAACGGGCCGGTGCATGCCGACGAGCTGCTGGAATTGCAGCCCAAGGCCCAGATCCACGGCGATGTGCACTACAAGGCGCTTGAAATGCACCAAGGCGCCGTCATCTCAGGACAGATGCGTCCGTTGACGGGCCTGGAGGAAAAGCCCCTGCTCAAGCTGGCGGCGAATAACCTCTGAACGGTATTCCCGAGCGATTTGCAGTAGTATTTAAAGACGTCCCCAGACCGGAGTCCCCATGAGCGCCGTTGCCGAAAACATCCAGACCGAAATGCCCGCCCCGATCCTGTTCACCGACAGCGCGGCGGCCAAGGTGGCTGACCTGATCGCCGAGGAAGGCAATCCTGACCTGAAACTGCGCGTATTTGTGCAGGGTGGCGGCTGTTCGGGCTTCCAGTACGGCTTCACCTTCGACGAAGTCACCAACGAAGACGACACCACCATGACCAAGAATGGCGTGTCGCTGCTGATTGACGCCATGAGCTACCAGTACCTGCTGGGCGCCGAGATCGACTACAAGGAAGACCTGCAGGGCGCCCAGTTCGTCATCAAGAACCCCAACGCCACCAGCACCTGCGGCTGCGGGTCAAGCTTCTCGGCCTAAGCGCCGCAGGCGCTTCGCCAGGCCGATCAAGCCTCAAGCGGGGTATACCGCTCCCAACACACGGGCGCCTCGGGCGCCCGTGATGCTTTTCAGGTCCAGTTTTTCACGCCGCACGCAGGTGCGGGCCAGCCACGCAAACGCGGTGGCCTCCACCTGCAGCGGCGGCAGGCCCTGCTCGGCCGACGACTCCACCGCCACCCCGGGCAGCGCCGCCTGCAGGCTGTGCATCAGGTGCCCGTTGAGCGCGCCGCCCCCACACACCACCAGCCGCGTGCAGTCCGGCGCATGGCGCCGCACATCGGCCACGCAGCTGTGCACCGTGAAGGCGGCCAGCGTGGCCTGCACATCCGCCGGCGCGGCCTGGCCAAAACCCTGCAGCTGCGTCGCCAGCCAGGCCGGGTTGAACAGGTCGCGGCCCGTGCTTTTGGGGGGCGGCAGAGCCAGGTAGGGTTCGGCCAGCAGGCGCGCCAGCAGCGGCTCGATGGTGCGTCCGCTGGCGGCCCAGGCGCCGGCGGCATCAAACGGCTGGCTGCGGTGTTGCTGGCACCAGTGGTCCATCAGCCCGTTGGCCGGTCCGCAGTCAAACCCCAGCACGCCGTCGGCCGGGTCGGCGGGCAGCACCGTCAGGTTGGAGATGCCGCCCAGGTTGAGCACGCCGACGGTCTGGCCCGGCTGGGCAAAGACGCCCCGGTGAAACGCGGGCGCCAGCGGCGCGCCCTGGCCGCCGGCCGCCACGTCGCGGGTGCGGAAATCGGCCACCACATCGATGCCGGTGAGTTCGGCCAGCAGGGCGGGGTTGTTGAGCTGGACGGTGTAGCCGAGCGCGGGCAGGGCGTTGGCAGGGTCGGCGTCAAATTCGCCCGGGCGGTGCCGCACGGTCTGGCCGTGCGCGCCGATGGCCGCTATCGCGTGCCGTTCCAGCCCGCTGGCGGCCAGCAGCGCCAGCGCCACCTCGGCGTACAGCCGCGCCAAGGCGCTGCCGGCGAGTGCTGCGCGGTGCAGCTCGTTGTCGCCCGGGGTGTTGAGCGTGAGCAGCTCTGCTCTCAAATTAGTAGCAAAAGATGACCATTGGTGGAGGACTACAGCGGGTTTTGATCCCGAAAAGTCAACCAGGACACCGTCCACGCCGTCGAGCGACGTGCCGGACATCAGGCCGATGAAATAGTCAGGTTGGGAGGCGTTTGAGGGCATGGCACGATGGTAGCGCCATGCCGGCGTGGCTATGGTGGGGCGATGCGTACCACGAAGGGCTGACCCGGAGCAAGTGCCTGCTCTTCTCGGGGGACGGGCGCCCGCGTGGTGGGCGCCCGTGGGGGCTAAGTTACTGGGCGCTGGCCTGCTGCACCGAAGCGGCGGCCTGCAACTTGAGCCGCTGGGTGGCCGACAGCGCATTGAACAGCGGCTTGGCGGCGGCCGAGACCGGCACCGATTCGCTCTGCCGGGCAATCGTCATCGGGTCCTGGTGCTCGCCATTCACGCGGAACTCAAAGTGCAGGTGCGGGCCGGTTGACCAGCCGGTGGAGCCGACGGCGCCAATCAGGTCGCCCTGGCTCACGCTGGCGCCGCGCTGCACGTGAATGCGGCTCAGGTGCGCATAGAGCGTGGTGTGGCCGCTGCGGTGCTTCACGATCACGACGTTGCCGTAGCCACCCTGCACGCCCGAAAACTCGATCACACCGTCACCCACGGTGCGCACCGGTGTGCCGGTGGGCGCCGCGTAGTCCACGCCCAGGTGAGCGCGCCACTTTTGCAGAATCGGGTGAAAACGCATCTTGAAGCCGCTGGTCACGCGCGAAAACTCCATGGGCGACGCCAGGTACGCCTTGCGCAGGCTGTTGCCGTCCAGCGTGAAGTAGGCGCCCTTGGTGCCCGCTTCCTGGAACCACATGGCCTGGTAAGTCTTGCCGTTGTTCACGAACTCGGCCGACAGGACGCGGCCCGCGCGCAGCGGCTCGCCGTCGGCTTCGAGCGTCTCGTAGACCACCGAGAACCGGTCGCCCTTGCGCAGGGCACGGTGAAAGTCGATGTCGCCGCCAAAAATCTCGGCAATCTGGGTGGCTACGCTGTCAGGAATCGCGGCGTCGTCGGTGGCGGCGAACAGCGAGGAGCGGATGGTGCCGCCCGCCAGGCGTGTGCTGGCGACCAGGGGCGCTTTTTCCACCCGCGAGGTGAAGCCGGTGGGCGTTTTGTCGATCACCAGCCGCTGGAACTGGCTGTCGGCGTCGGCCGTCCAGCGCACCTGCAGCTTGAGCAGTTCGTTGCGGTCGCTGGTCTCAGCCGACACGGCCCGGCCGGCCCGGGCAAACAAGGCCTGGCGCGCCGTGGCGTCCTGCCGCAGGAAGGCGGCGGCGGCGGCATCGAGTACGCCGAGGCGCTTCAACAGCGTATCGGCGGTGTCGCTGGTGCGGGTGGTGTCAGAGCGAAACAGCTTGAAGCTATGGACGTCTTGCGGCTCGGTGGTGGTGTTGGGTGGGCTGACCAGCGCCTGTGGCTCCACGGCTTCAAGCACCTCGCGCACGGGCAGATCGGCGGCATCAGGAGCAAGCGAGGCCACGGCGAAAGCGCCACCGCCTGCACCCAGCAGCAGGGCGGCAACCACCGCGCTGACGCGCTTGGGATGGCGGCGCAATACACTCAGCAGCGCATTCCCAACGGTTTCTAGACCGTGTTTCAAAATGGTAATTCCCAATGGAGCAGTCGTTATGGTGGTGACTTTGCCCGCGCATGGCCCGGGGCAGCGAAACCAGCAATAACCAGGCCACCTAAAATGACGCGTGGCACGTTGGCCGCGAGTATAACGGCTTCACGCCCTCTGACATCCGAAAAACCCCTTATGAATCAAGCTTCTTCTGTAAAGTTGGCACCGGCCTTTCCGGTCACCGAGCGTGTCCGGGAGGCACTGGCCGTCAGCCTGCGCGGCTGCGATGAGCTGGTTCCTCAGGACGAATGGGTGACAAAACTGGCCCGCTCGGAGGCCACAGGCGTCCCTTTGCGCATCAAGCTTGGCCTGGACCCGACCGCGCCTGACATTCATGTCGGCCACACCGTGGTGCTGAACAAAATGCGCCAGCTCCAGGATCTGGGCCACACGGTGATCTTTTTGATCGGCGACTTCACCAGCATGATCGGAGACCCGTCGGGCCGAAACAGCACCCGACCGCCGCTCACGCGCGAGCAGATCGAGGCCAACGCCCAGACCTACTACAAGCAGGCGAGCCTGGTGCTGGACCCGGCCAAAACCGAGATTCGTTACAACTCGGAGTGGAGCGACCCTCTGGGGGCGCGCGGGATGATCCAGCTGGCGTCGCGCTACACCGTGGCGCGGATGATGGAGCGCAACGACTTTCACGACCGGTTCAAGGCCGGCCAGTCGATCAGCGTGCACGAGTTCCTGTACCCGCTGATGCAGGGCTATGACTCGGTGGCGCTCAAATCCGATCTTGAGCTGGGCGGCACCGACCAGAAGTTCAACTTGCTGGTGGGCCGCCAGCTGCAGCAGGAGTACGGCCAGGAGCCGCAGTGCATTCTCACCATGCCGCTGCTGGAGGGGCTGGACGGCGTCGAAAAGATGTCCAAGAGCAAGAACAACTACATCGGCATCAGCGAAGACGCCAACAGCATGTTTGCCAAGGTGCTGTCGATCAGCGACACGCTCATGTGGCGCTGGTACACCCTGCTCAGCTTCAAGAGCGAAGCCGATATCGCGGCGCTGAAGCAAGCGGTGGAGGCCGGGCGCAACCCCAAGGACGCCAAGGTGGCGCTGGCCAAGGAGATCACCACGCGCTTTCACTCCGCCGCGGCGGCCGAGGCGGCCGAGCAGGATTTCACCAACCGCAGCAAGGGCGGCGTGCCGGATGACATCGCCGAACTGTCGCTCTCATTGGGCGGTGGGGGTGCCCCGATGGGTATTGGCGCGTTGCTGAAAATGGCCGGTCTGGCGCCGTCCACCTCGGAAGCCAGCCGCCTGATTGAGGGTGGGGGCGTTCGGGTGGACTCCAGCGTGGTCAGCGACAAGGGGTTGAAGCTGGGGGTGGGGACATATGTGGTGCAGGTGGGCAAACGCAAGTTTGCAAAGGTCTCGCTGACCGCCTGATGTCGCAGGTCGGTGGGCAGTTGGGTGCCATTTATACACATTGCGTGTACAATAATGGCCATGCGTACCAACATCGATCTGGATGATTCCCTGACCGCCGAAGCCATGGCGCTGTCGGGCGCGCGCACCAAGCGCGAGGTGGTGGAACTGGCCCTGCGCGAGCTGGTGCAGCGGCGCAAACGACCGGATATCGGAGCCTTGCTGGGGCTGGGTGGTCTCGACCCCGGCTACGACCACAAAGTGGCGCGCGGCGGTCAGCCTTGGGTCCGCGTGGAAGAGCCGCGTGCCGCCTACCGCGTGGCCGAGCCCAGGCCGCCAGCGGTGCGCGCCCGGCCTTCAGCCAAGCCGCGCAAGGGCGACTGAGGCGTGCTGCTGCTCGATACCAGCGTCTGGATCGACCTGCTCGCCAACCGCATCACCGACTCGGTTCAGTTTGTGCTGGAGCGGCGGGCTTCGGAAGAGCTGGCGCTCACGGAAATGATCTACCTCGAGGTCCTGCAGGGCATCTCCGACCCAAGGGTGTTTGAGAAATCCCAAAACATCCTGGGTGTCCAGACCATCCTCTTGCCGGCCGATGGGCTGGCGTCATTTGAGGCCGCCGCGCGCCTGTACGCGCGTTCGCGCAGTCAAGGGCTGACGATTCGCACGGCGGTGGATTGCCTGGTGGGGCAGCTCGCGCTGGAGCACAACGCCCTGCTGGTACACAACGACCGCGACTACCTGGCGCTGGCCCGGGTGGAGCCGCGGCTAAGGGTGTTTCCCGCGCCCGCCATCCACTGAACCACTGGCGCCATTCAGCGCACGACGATCTCGACCCGGCGGTTGAGGGGCTCGTCTGTGTCGTCACGCGTGGGCACGCCTGGTTCGCGTTCGCCCCGGCTGGCCATCTCGATGCGTTTGGACGGGAACTGGCTTTGCACCAGCACGTCGTGCACCAGCCGCGCGCGCTGCAGACCGAGCGCGTCGTTGGCCGCTACCGAGCCTACCGTGTCGGTGTGGCCGGTGACCACGATCTCGGCGCCGCTGCGCTGCGTCGCCTCGGCCACCACCTCGCGCAGCAGCGCCTGCGACGGCGCGGTCAGTCGGGTGCCGCCAGTGTCAAAGTACAGCGTGAAGCGGCGCGGAGGCGGCGGCACGCCAGCGAGCAAAGGGGCAAACCGGGCATTCACCTCCTGCGCGCTGCTGCGGTCCAGCGTGGGCGGTGCGGCGGAACCCGCCTTGGCGGTGGCGCGCTGGTAGGGCTCGGTGAGGGTCTGCCGGCCGCCCGCGCCCATAGCCACGACCGACGACGGCGAGCCGTCGGCCTGCGGCAGCAGCGTGACCTGGGTGATTCTTGGCGCAGCGCATGCGGCCAGCAAGGCGGCGACCACCAGACTGGGGCCGGCGCGCCCGTTCATCGGGCCTCTTCAACCTCGACAATGAAATCGGTGCCGCGCACGCCCATCGTCAGCGTGTCGGTATTGACGCCCACCGACGCCGGGTTGAGCTTGGCGATCAGGCCGGTGATCATGCGCATCGTGCCCTCCAGCACCGACACCTGAAGCTTGCCTTCGTGGGTGGTGGAGTTGAACGCAAAATCCCGCAGCTGCATCTGCGAGCGCGGACCTACCACCAGCGTGGTGCCGTCGCGCAGCACCAGCGTTGCCGAACTGTCCGCGCCCGTCACCACGCGGTCGGCCACCGCCAGCCGGTCGCCGGGCAGCAGCGAGCGCTCGCCGCGCGCATCGATCACGCGCGCATCGCCCTTGACCAGCTTCATGGTGCCGGCCTTGCTGGTGTCGCTGCCGGCTGTCTGCGCACAGGCCAAGCCCCCAGCCAGCAGCAGCGGGGCTGCGATGAGCAGGTAGCGGGCGCGGGCGTCTGGATTCACGGTGACCGATGGAGCAACAAGTTGAAACATATTAGCGCACAACCCTGGCCGGCGACCAGCCGCACGTCACTCGGGCCGTGGCGCGACGGCCACAGCCCGGCTGCCACACGCCTCAACGGGCGTTGGCCTTCTCCAGCATCAGCACCATCTCCTTGTACCCGCGAGAACGCGCCAGTTGCAGCGGGGTGTTGCCCTGCCGGTCCGTCAGCTGCAGGTTGGCGCCGGCCGCAATCAGCGCGCGCAGCGTTTCCTGGTGGCGCGGCCCGCCGTTGCCCAGCACGATCGATTCGATGACGGCGGTCCAGTGCAGGTTGTTCACGTGGTCCAGCGGTGCGCCGGCTGCGATCAGCTGCTTGACCACCCCATCGTGTCCCAGGTGGGCTGCGGCGATCAGCGCGGTGCCGTCATAGCGGCTGGTGGTGAGCCTGGCACTGGCGCCCAGCGCGATCAGCGTGCGCAGGGTTTCCTCGTCATCGGCCACCGAGGCGATGGTGATGCCGTCGTAGCGGTCGTTTTCCAACAGGTTCAGGTTGGCGCCTGCCTTGGCCAGCGCGCGGATGGCTTCGCGCTGCAGCGCAAAAGCGGCGACGTGGATAGGCGTACGGCCGTATCCATCGCGCGCGTTAAGGTCGGCCTTGGCCGCGACCAGTTTCTCGATCTGCGCCAGGTCGCCCTTGTGCGCCGCCGCGTGCAGCCCCTTGTACTGGGCCGCCTCGGTGGCGCTGGGGCCGACCTGTGCGCCGGCCGGAAAGGTGGCGAGCGTGCCCAGCGCGAAGGCTGTGGCCAGGGCCAATCGAACGGCGGCGCGGCGGGTGGGGTGGTGGTTCATGGTGGTAGCTCCCATGCGGGTTGGTTGGGTTACTTCAGCTGGTCCTTGACCTTGTCAAGCGCGGCGAGCGCGCATTGCTCGTCCAGATGGCCGCCCGGTGCGCCGCCCACGCCCACCGCGCCAATCACGTCGTTGCCCACCTTCACCGGCACACCGCCGCCCAGCAGCAGGTAGCCGGGGATGTTCACCAGATTGGCCGCTGCGGGGTTCTTCTGCGAAGCCTCCATCATGGCGAGCGTGGTGTTCTTCGCCGATGCCGATGTCCAGGCTTTTTGCTGGCTGGCGCCCAGCGTGTGCGGGCCGGCATTGTCGGCGCGCTGCACCGCGCGCATAGTGCCGGCGCGGTCCACCACCGTGGCGGTGACGGCGTGGCCATTGGCGCTGCAGGCCGAAACGGTGGCCGCGGCGAGCTGGTTGGCCAGATCGAGCGACATGTTTTTCTCGGTCCGGACGGCCTGCGCGCTGGCCGCCGCCGCGACGAAAGTCAGGGTGAGGGCCGCAGCCTTGATGAGGGTGGTTGGCATGGTGTTCTCCTGGCGTTAACCGGTCAATTCAACCGTGCAGCAACTGTAAGAAACCGTTCCGACCGGCGCCAGTCGTGCGGCTACGCGCGACATTCCGTAGAACTACGCACCCGCCTCGACCAGCCCCGCATAGCTGCGGATCAGTTGCGCCAGAGAATCGGCCTGCAGCTTGGCGAACAGGTTGGCGCGGTGGCTTTCTACCGTGCGCGGAGACAGGTCGAGTGCGCGGCCAATCTCCTTGTTGGTCAGCCCGGCCACGATCATTCCCAGCACCTCGCGCTCGCGCTCCGACAGTTGGGCGTAGCGCTCGCGGGCGTGGCGGTCGGCCAGGTTGCGCTGGCGCGATTTGACGTGCTGGCGCACCGCCTGCTGCAGGGCTTCGAGCAGCTGCTCGTCATCGACGGGTTTTTCCAGGAACTCGGCCGCACCCGCCTTGAACGCGCGCCGGCACATGTCTACTGTGCCGTGGCCGGTCAGCATCACCACCGGTTGATCGACGCACTGGGCCAGCAGACGCTCCAGCACCGTCAGGCCGCTGATGCCAGGCATCCGCACGTCGAGCACGATGGCGCCAATCCCTTGGCGGTCAAACCCGTCGAGGAAGGCCTGCGGCTCGGCCCACGTCTGTACGCGAAGGCCAACCGTTCCGATCAACAGTGCCAGGCTGCTGCGCACCGCCTCATCGTCGTCAACCAAGTGAATGACCGGTGACAGTGGGGTGTTCATGGCATGTTCGCCAGCGGCAACGCGAGCCGCAAGGCCGTGCCGCGCGGCGGTTGGTCCGCCACCGACAGGGTGCCCCCCATGCCGCTGGCAAGGCTCTCGCACAGGCTCAGCCCGAGGCCCAACCCGCCGCTGCGGGTGGTGAAAAACGGTTCGAAAATACGGGGCATCACCTCCGGCGGAATGCCGGGGCCGGTATCCAGCACGGCCAGCACGCCCATGCCCCGCGCATCGCCGATGCCGGAGGCGATGTCAATCCGCAAGGCGCGCTCGGGCTCGGGTACCAACTCCAGCGCCTGCAGGGCATTCATGAGCAGGTTGTGGATGATCTGGTCGAGCGCCACGGGCTCGGCCAGCACGGTGACGGCCGAAGCGCCACCAGTGACCTGCGGTGTGATGCTGCGGCGCGCCAGCTCGGGCTCCAGCAAATCCAGCGCGGTGGCCACGGCATCGCGCAGGGCGATCGGCTCCAGCTGTCCCCCCGGGTCGGGCCGCTCCACCGCATGGCGCAGCCGCGCCACCACGTCGGACGCGCGCCGGGCCTGCTGCGCGGCCTGCTCCATGGCGTGGCGCGCGGTGTCAATCTCGGGCGGCTCTTCGCGCAGCAGCCGGTCGGCGGCCTGGGTGTTGGCCAGCACCGCGGTCAGCGGCTGGTTCAGCTCGTGCGCCATGCCGGCCGCCAGTTCGCCCAGGGTGTTGAGCCGCGTCACCTGGCCAAAGCGCACCAGCTCCTCGGCGCGCCGTCGTGCGGCGCGCTGGCGCTGCTGCGTCTGCAACGCCGCCAGCACGGCGGCCACGGCGATGCCCCAGAGCACGATGCGGCTCCAGGGCAGTTCCTGCCAACCCGCCTGGCGGGCCGCCACCACGTCAAACGGCTGACTTTCGGCTGCCAGATGTTTGCTGAAATCAAACCGCCAACCGCCATTTGCGACCTGCCCCGGCTGCAGGGTGAAGGTCTGCCCCGCGTACGCCAGCACGGCGCGCACCGGGCTTTTGTCGGGCTGCATCGGCCATTCGCCCCACGGCACGGCGCTGCGCAGGTCAATGGTGAGGGCATAGCTGGCCGGCGCGGCCGACAGCACCAGGTCGTAGCGGCCCTGTGCCAGGTTCAGGTTGGCCAGCACGGCGCGGCGCGCCAGCCGCGACTCCTGCTCGGCGGCCAGCAGGGTATCGCTCGGCCACAGGCCGTCGCGGTCGCGACGCTGCACCGCGATGATCTGCGGGTAGACCGACGTCAGCCGTTGCTCGGCCTGTCCGCCCGGCCCGGACGGTTGCAGCAAGGCCAGCGTGGCCAGGATGGCATCGTGCTGCACCACCTGCTGGCTCAGCAGCCGGTGCGCGATGCGGGCGTCGGTCTCGAACGCCTCGCGCAGACGATTCAGCTCGACGCGTGCCAGCACCAGACCGCCCAGCGCTGTGAGCACGGTCCAGGCGACAAGCCAGCCCCCATGACGGCGCAGTGGTCTCCACATGCCGCAATTCTTGCATGCCGGTGCAGGCCCGAGGCGCGCGGTTGCGCGCCGGGCCGTTCACAATGCGCGCATGACCACTTCGTTTCGAGACCGCATCCTGTCGCCACGGGGCCTGCTCGGCGTCTCGGTGGTGGTCGCCATCATCACCATCACCCTCAAGACGCTGGCCTGGTATATCACCGATTCGGTCGGTCTGCTGTCCGACGCGATGGAATCATTTGTCAATCTGGCCAGCGCGGTGTTCGGGCTGGTGATGGTGACGATTGCCGCGCGCCCGGCCGACGACGACCATCCGTTTGGCCACCACAAAGCCGAGTATTTTTCTTCCGGCTTCGAGGGCATTTTGATCATCGCGGCGGCGCTGGGCATCATCTGGGCGGCGGGCCATCGCCTGTTTGATCCGCAGCCTCTGCAGCAGGTGGGCTGGGGGCTAGCGCTGTCGGTGGCCAGCTCGGCGCTGAACGGCCTGCTGGCCTGGGTGATGTTTCGCGCCGCGCGCCAGCACCGCTCCATCGCGCTGGAGGCCGACGCCCGGCATCTGGTCACCGACGTCTGGACCTCGGTGGGCGTGGTAGTCGGGATTGGCGCTGTCAGCCTCACGGGCTGGCTCTGGCTCGATGCGTTGGTCGCCATCGGCGTGGCACTGAACATCCTGCGCGAGGGCTATCACCTGATCTGGCGCTCGTCACAGGGCCTGATGGACGAGGCGGTCGAGCCCGAGGTGCTGGCGGAAATCGAGAAGACTTTGGCTGGCTTTGCCCTCCAGCGCGGCGACACCACCATCATCCGCTTTGACCACCTGAACTCGCGCAAAGCCGGCCAGCGCCGCTTTGTCGACCTGCACATGCACATGCCCGCCGGCTGGACACTCGGGCGCGCCGCTGCCGTGCGCACCAGCGTTGAGCAGGCGCTGATGAGCGCGGTGCCCGGCCTGCGCGCGAGCATCCAGCTGCTGCCCACCGATGTGGAAGCGCACTTTGACGACGAGAAGGATCTGATTTGATCGCCCTGATCCAGCGCGTGAGCGAGGCGCGCGTGCGGGTGGCAGGCACCACGGTGGGCGAGATCGGTGCTGGCCTGCTGGTGCTGGTGTGCGCCGAGCGCGGCGACACCGAAGCGCAGGCTGACAAGTTGCTGACCAAGGTGCTGAAGCTGCGCATTTTTCCGGATGAGGTCGTCGCGGGGCCGCCCCAAGACGGACTGACGGGCCCCTCGGGGGCCAGCGAACCACGCACAGCGGGGAGTGTGGGGGCCAAATCGTCCGGCAAGATGAACCGCAGCGTGCAAGACCTGGACGGCTGCGGCACCGCGGGTGGGCTGCTGATCGTGAGCCAGTTCACGCTGGCGGCCGATGTTTCGGGCGGCAACCGCCCCAGCTTCACCACCGCCGCCGCGCCCGATGACGGCCGGCGGCTCTACGACCATGTGGTGGCGCAGGCCCGCGCGCAGCACCCAATCGTCGCGACCGGGCAGTTCGCGGCCGACATGCAGGTGCAACTGGTCAACGACGGGCCGGTGACGATCCCGATGACGGTGCGGTAGCGGTTGGACGCCGTGGGTGGACGCGGCGGCATCCGCGTGCGCACGGTCAGTATGGGTTGGGGTAGCCCAGCGCGCCCAGCAGCAGGATTTCCAGCGCTTCCATCTCCAGTGCGCCGCGCTCGCCGCGCTCGTGGTCATAGCCCTGTGCATGCAGCGTGCCGTGCACCAGCAGATGCGCGTAGTGGGCTTCCAGTGGCTTGCCCTGTGCCTTGGCCTCGCGCTCGACCACCGGGCCGCACAGCACCAGATCGGCCATCACCACGGGCTCTGTCGTGTAGTCGAAGGTCAGTACATTGGTGGCGGCGGCCTTGCCACGGTACTGTTGGTTCAGCGCCAGTCCTTCGTCGTCGCCCACGATCCGCACGCCGATTTCACCCGCGCTGGCCAGCGCATGGCCCACCCAGCCCGCCACCCGCGCGCGCGTCAGCAGGGCCCTGTGGCGCTGTACGCCATCGAACGCGCCGAATTGCAGTGAAACATGGAATTTAAGTGCCATTTATGCCTGTTGTCCGCATCCAGTGGTGATAGTATGCTATACAAATAATAGCATTCAGATTGTGTATTTTTTGCTTGATCTACTTGTGTGCGGGTGCAGCCGTGCGGCGCTGTGCGTCATAGGCGTCCACGATGCGTGCCACCAGCGGGTGCCGCACCACGTCGGCACTGGTGAAGCGCGTGATGGCGATGCCCTTGACGCGCTTCAATACCCGCTCGGCCTCGATCAACCCGCTCAGGCTGCCTTTGGGCAAATCTACCTGACTCACATCGCCCGTCACCACGGCCCGGGAGCCGAAGCCAATGCGGGTGAGAAACATCTTCATCTGCTCGGGCGTGGTGTTCTGCGCCTCGTCCAGGATGACGAAGGCGTTGTTCAGCGTGCGCCCGCGCATGAAGGCCAGCGGCGCAACCTCCAGTGCGTTGCGCTCGAAGGCTTTTTGCACGCGGTCAGCGCCCATCAGCTCGTACAGCGCGTCGTACAACGGTCGCAGGTACGGGTCGATCTTCTGCGTCAGGTCGCCCGGCAGAAAGCCCAGACGCTCGCCGGCTTCCACCGCCGGGCGTGTGAGCACGATGCGCTGTACGGCGCTGCGCTCCAGCGCATCCACCGCGCAGGCCACTGCCAGGTAGGTCTTGCCGGTGCCGGCCGGGCCGATGCCCAGGGTGATGTCGTGGCTGGCGATGTTCTCCAGGTACAGCGCCTGGGTGGGCGTGCGGGCGCGCAAATCAGCCCGGCGTGTGTGCAGCGTGATGCCGCCGTCGGCGCCTTCGGCCAGCGACTCATCGCCGGCCAGCATCAGCTGCACGGTATCGGCCTTGACCGGCCGCTCGGCCATCTCGTAGATCGCCTGCAGCACCTCCATCGCGCGCGTGGCGCGGGCCTTGGGGCCGTCCACCTTGAACTGCTCGTGCCGGTGTGCAATGTTCACCTGCAGCGCCGCCTCGATGGTGCGCAGGTGCGCGTCCATCGGGCCACACAGATGGCCGAGCCGCGTGTTGTTCAGGGGAGTGAAGGTGTGTCTGAGAATCAAGCTGATAATCCCGGCAGGGGTGGCGCCAGGCGGCCACCGTGTGTGTACAAAGGTGCCTCATGATAGGCAACAAACCAGGCGCGACATGATTGGCAAGCTCTCCGGGACGCTCAGCGACAAAAACCCGCCCGAGGTGGTGGTGGACTGCCACGGCGTCGGCTACGAGGTGAACGTGCCCATGAGCACCTTCTACAACCTGCCCGGCCTGGGTGAAAAAGTCTCGCTGCTCACGCACTTTGTGGTGCGCGAAGACGCTCAAATCCTCTACGGCTTTGGCACCCCTGACGAGCGCGCCGCCTTCCGCCAGCTCATCAAGATCTCGGGCGTCGGCCCGCGTACGGCGCTCAGCGTGCTCAGCGGCATGAGCGTGGCCGACATCGCGCAAGCTGTCACCGCGCAGGACGCCGGCCGCCTGGTGAAGGTGCCCGGCATCGGCAAAAAAACCGCCGAGCGCCTGCTGCTCGAACTCAAGGGCAAGCTCGGCGCCGACCTGGGCGCGCAGTCCGGTGGCGCCACCAGCGACGCACAGGCCGACATCCTCCAAGCGCTGGTCGCACTCGGCTACAGCGACAAGGAAGCCGCCCTCGCGCTGAAGGCCTTGCCGCGCGAGGTAGGGGTGAGCGAGGGGATCAAGCTGGCGTTGAAGGCGTTGGCGAAGTAGCCGGACCATGGGCATCCAGACCGACGACTTCGCCATGCCGCCCCCGAACCGGGTGGTCTCCGCCGCGCCGGCTTCGCCGAACGAAGAGGCGATTGAGCGGGCGCTGCGGCCCAAGCTGTTTGACGAGTACGTGGGTCAGGCCAAGGTGCGCGAACAGCTGGAGATTTTCATTGGCGCGGCGCGCATGCGCGGCGACGCGCTCGACCACGTGCTGCTGTTCGGCCCGCCGGGGCTGGGCAAGACGACGCTGTCGCACATCATCGCGCACGAGCTCGGCGTGAACCTGCGGCAGACCTCGGGGCCGGTGCTGGAAAAGCCGAAAGACCTGGCGGCGCTGCTCACCAATCTTGAGAAGAACGACGTGCTGTTCATCGACGAGATTCACCGCCTGTCGCCGGTGGTGGAGGAAATCCTCTACCCCGCGCTGGAGGATTATCAGATCGACATCATGATCGGCGAGGGGCCAGCCGCGCGCAGCATCAAGCTCGATCTGCAGCCGTTCACGCTGGTGGGCGCGACCACGCGCGCGGGCATGCTGACCAACCCGCTGCGTGACCGCTTTGGCATCGTCTCGCGG
>JANOBJ010000284.1:0-11738 GCA_031411575.1 Betaproteobacteria bacterium
GTCATCAGCGGGTACATCGCCGCATACGCGATGCGCGAGCTGCCGATGATGAAGCCCAACATCACGCCCACCACGATGGCAATGCCAAAGCCTGCCATCGTGACCCAGTAGGTGCGCCAGGCGTGCCCGGCAATGATGCCCTTGAATTCCCAGAACTGCGTCCATATGCGCCACGGGCTCGGGAAGATGAATTCCGAGACATTGAACACCGTGCAGACCAGCTGCCAGATGGCCAGCACCGCGACCAACAGGATCCACGGCGACCAGCGTTCGAGTTGTTTGTTGTTCATGGCGTCACGTCCTCACGGGCTGGTCACGGCGGCGGTCTGGCGGATCGCGCCAATATGGCTGCGCAGCTCATGCACGATGTCGGTGAATTCCTTGGTGTAGGTGATCTCCAGCTCGCGCGGACGCGGCAGCTCGATCTGCTTCTTGACCACGAAACGCCCGGGGCTCTTGCTCATCACATACACCGTGTCGGCCAGAAACACCGATTCGCGCAGATCGTGCGTGACCAGAATCACGTTGAAGCGTTGCTCGGCCCACAGGTCGCGCAGGATGCACCAGAGTTCCTCGCGCGTGAACGCGTCGAGCGCGCCAAACGGCTCGTCCAGCAGCAGCATCTTGGGCTCGTGGATCAGCGCGCGGCAGATGCTCGCACGTTGCTGCATGCCGCCCGACAGCTGCCACGGGAACTTGTCTTCGTAGCCGCCCAGGCCCACTTTCTGCAGCAGCTTGCGTGCGCGTTCCTCGTATTCCTTGCGTTTCGCGCTGAAGTTGCTGCGGTAGGGCTCCACGATTTCCAGCGGCAACAGCACGTTGTCGACCGTGGTGCGCCACGGCAGCAGCGACGACGCCTGGAACGCCATGCCGGATATCTTGAGCGGCCCGGTCACCGGTTGGCCGTCCACGTGGATCGAGCCCTTGCTCGGCATCTTGAGCCCCGTGGTGAGTTTCATGAAGGTGGATTTGCCGCAGCCCGACGGGCCGACGATGGCGATGAACTCACCCTGTGTCACCTGCAGGTTGATGTCTTCCACCGCGAAGTGGTTCTGGGCCAGCAACTCGTCGTTGTAGGCCAGCCAGACGTTCTGGAAATTGACGAACGGCGCTGTGGTCGCGGGGAAGCCAGGAGTCTGGGACATAGGGGTTCTCAAGAAAACGGCCAGCCTGCGAGGAAGACTGGCCGTGACCGGTGACGGGTGAGGGTGCCTTACTTCTTGGCGGGCAGGATATTCAGTTCAGCCACGGTGGGCAGGTAAGAGCCGTTCCACACCGCCTCGGGATTGACGCGCGTCTTGGTGGCGAATGCATCGGACACCTGCGAGGCCATCAGCGACAGGCGCGGGCCCTTGACCTGGCCAAAGCCTTCGGCGCGCGCGTCGGCGCTGTTGACGACGGAATCAATCGCCAGCTTCAGGCGCCGCGTCTCCAGTTCGACGTTGATGATGCCGTCGCGTGCCTTGACCGTTTCAATCGCTGCTTCCGGCTTGGCCATCACTTCTTTGGCGCCCTTGGCGAAGGCCTGGAGGAAGGCCTTCACCGCCGCGGGGTTTTCCTTCAGGATTTTTGGCGAAGCGATGATGGCGTTGCCATACAGCTTCACGCCGTAGTCAGGGTACGAAAGAATGGTGACGTCCTCGGCCTTGATGCCGCGCGCTTCCAGGTTCAAGAGCGAGGTGAAGCTGAAGCCGGTGATGGCATCGATGTCGCCGCGAACCAGCATGGTCTCGCGCAGCGGCGGGTCCATCGCGGTCCAGGCTACGTTGCCAATGCTGTTGGCCTTGGCAAAAATCGGGAAGGCGCGCCGGCCGGCATCAAACACCGGGGCACCCAGCTTTTTGCCATTGAGGTCGGCGGGCGACTTGATGCCGGTTTTCTTAAGCGCCAGCACGGCTGCTGGCGTGTTGTTGTAAACCATCATCACCGCCACTGGCTTGTTGGGCGCGTCCGGGTTGTTGGCGTGGAATTCCATCAGCGCAGCCATGTCGGCGAAACCCATGTCGTAGGTGCCCGACGCCACGCGCGTGACGGTACCGCCCGAGCCGTTGCCCGCATCAATCGTGACATCCAGCTTGGCGTCCTTGAAGTGCCCCTTGGCCGCGGGCGACAGGAACAGGGCCGCGGGCCCTTCAAAGCGCCAGTCAAGCTGGAACTTGATCGGCGTGGTCTGTGCGTGGGCGCTACCCAGGGCTGCGGCCGCGGCCAGTGCGACGGTAGTCTTGAGAAAGGCTCGTTTTTTCATGGGTGCTCCTGGGCAAAAATCGTTCTGAATCAAAAGGCTTACAGGGTGTTAGCAAAAACGATGCCCAAGCCGTTTGGCTGCGCACCATTCGTGTGCCCGATTTTCGACGAAGTTGCCGTCCCCAAAGGCTGCCAAAGCCTAGGGCATACCCCGAATTGGTGCGAATTTGCCCCTCTCGCCCGAAGGGTCGCGCCCGTGCGGCGGTGCTGTGCACCGCGACGGTTCAAGACGCGCCGGGCTCAGGCGCAACCGGGTGGCTGGCCATGTTTTCCAGCGCCTTCACCAAAGCCGAGTGGTCGAGCTGGCCAAACCCGAGGGCGGCACACGACTGCATGAGTTGCGCGGCTCCGGCGGTCTGGGGCAGGGCCACCCCAAGGCTGCGCGCGCCCTGCAACGCCAGGTTCAGGTCTTTCTGGTGGAGCGAGATGCGGAAACCGGGGTTGAAGGTGCGCTTGATCATGCGCTCGCCGTGCACTTCCAGAATACGCGACGAGGCAAACCCGCCCATCAGCGCCTGGCGCACCTTGGCCGGGTCGGCACCGGCTTTGCTGGCAAATACCAGCGCCTCGCCCACGGCCGCAATATTGAGCGCCACGATGATCTGATTGGCTACCTTGCAGACCTGACCGTCGCCAATGCCGCCGACGTGCGTGATGTTTTTGCCCATCAGGGCCAACAGCGGCTGGATTCGTTCAAACGCGGCCTCTTCCGCGCCGACCATGATGGTCAGGCTGGCGGCCTTGGCGCCCACTTCGCCGCCCGACACGGGC
Source organism: Betaproteobacteria bacterium (assembly GCA_031411575.1). Taxonomy (GTDB): domain Bacteria; phylum Pseudomonadota; class Gammaproteobacteria; order Burkholderiales; family Burkholderiaceae_C; genus JANOBJ01. The sequence continues at coordinate 3,016 of JANOBJ010000284.1, forward strand.
GCGTCGAGGTAGTCACAGCCCAGCGCCAGGATTTTCTTGCTGAAAGCCCGGGTTGCGATCGGGTCGATCGAGCTGCAGTCCACTACCGTCTTGCCAGCGCTCAGGCCCATCGCCACGCCGTTCTCACCGAACAGCACTGCCTCTACGTCTGGCGTATCGGGCAGCATCAGGAAAATGATGTCGGCGCGCTCGGCAACGCCGCGGGCGGTTGTGCAAATGGTGGCACCACCGTCGGCCAGTTCGGCGGGCACCTTGCTGCGGGTGTTGACGAACAGCATATGGCCCGCCTTCAGCAGGTGCCCCGCCATCGGCGCGCCCATGATGCCCAGGCCGATGAAGCCAAGTTTGAGTCCGGATTTGGTCATGCGTGTTCTTCAGTTCTGGGGTGCGGTCAGCCAGCCAAGGCCGGCTTCGGTGGTCGTCTTGGGCTTGTATTCGCAGCCGATCCAACCACTGTAGCCAATGGTGTCGATATGGCGAAGCAGCCAAGCGTAATGGATTTCGCCGGTTCCCGGCTCGTTTCGCCCGGGGTTGTCGGCCAGTTGGATATGGCCGATGCGCCCCAGATGGTTCTTTAGCGTGTTGGCCAGTTCGCCTTCCATGCGCTGCGCGTGGTAGATGTCGTACTGGACAAAAAGATTGTCCGAGCCGACCTCATCGATGATCGCCAGCGCTTGGGCGGTGTGCGTCAGGAAGAACCCCGGGATGTCCCAGGTGTTGATCGGCTCGATCAGCAGGCGTATTCCGGCAGCCTGCAGCTTCGGGGCGGCCCATTTGAGGTTGGCCACCAGAGTGGCGTGCGCTTGCGCTGGCGTCACGCCCGAGGGCACTTTGCCGGCCAGGCAGTTGAGCTGCGGGCAGCGCAGCGCTGTGGCGTATTCGATGGCGCGGCCCACGCCCTCGCGAAACTCATCCACGCGGGCAGGGTGGCAGGCGATGCCGCGCTCGCCCGCGTCCCAGTCGCCGGCCGGCAGGTTGTGCAGCACCTGTTTGAGGCGATGGGTCTCGAGGGCGTTGGCCAGGGTGCTACGGTCGTACGCGTAGGGAAACAGGTACTCCACCGCGTCAAAACCGGCCGCCCGCGCTGCCGCAAATCGTTCCATGAAGGGCAGCTCGGTAAAGAGCATGGTGAGGTTGGCAGCAAAGCGCGGCATGGATCAGATCTTCCGGGTGAGTCAAAAGGGTTGGTGCCAACGTCGCTTCAGTCGAGCAGACCCGCAAGCTCCAGCCCCTTGATGCCCTCGGGGTGGCGGCAGTCGATGTCCTCGAACTCGTTGATCTTGTCGATCTCGGTGCCCATCGCAATGTTGGTGACCTTCTCCAGAATCACTTCCACCACCACCGGCACGCGGAATTCCCGCGCCATGGCCTGAGCCTGGACCATGGCCTCGCTGATTTTCTCGGGGTCGGTCACGCGCAGCGACTTGCAGCCCAGGCCCTGCACCACGGCCTGGTGATCAACGCCATAGCTCTGCAGGGCTGGATCGCTCACGTTCTGGTTTTCGAATGCCAGTTGCACGCAGTAGTCCATCTCAAAGCCGCGTTGGCTTTGGCGAATCAGACCCAGGTAGCTGTTGTTCACCAATACCTGCACATACGGCAGGCGGAACTGTGCGCCAACCGCCAACTCTTCCATCAGAAACTGGAAGTCGTAGTCGCCCGACAAGCCCACCACCGTGCGCGTGGGGTCGGCCGCGACCACGCCCAGCGCCGCCGGAATCGTCCAGCCGAGCGGGCCAGCCTGGCCACAGTTGATCCACTGGCGCGGACCGTACACATTGAGAAACTGCGCGCCCGCGATTTGCGAGAGGCCAATGGTCGTCACGTAGATGGTGTCGCGCGGGAACACCTTGTTCATTTCCTCATACACGCGCATCGGCTTGATGGGGGTCTCGGTGTAGTGGGTCTTGCGGTGCATCAGGCGCTTGCGCTCGGCGCAGCGGCTGGACCAGTCGCCATAACCTTTGAGTTGCCCGGCGGCCTTGCGCTCGCGCGCCACCTGCACGAACAGCTCCAGCGCGGCCTTGGCGTCACTCACGATGCCGTAGTCGGGCATGAACACGCGCCCGATCTGGGTCGGTTCAATGTCCACATGCACAAAGGTGCGGCCCTTGGTATAGACCTCGGTGGAGCCGGTATGCCGGTTGGCCCAGCGGTTGCCGATACCCAGCACGAAGTCGCTGGCGAGCATGGTGGCGTTGCCGTATCGGTGGCTCGTCTGCAGGCCACACATGCCCGCCATCAGCGGGTGGTCATCGGGAATCGTGCCCCAGCCCATCAGCGTGGGGATCACTGGCACGCCAGTCAGCTCGGCGAACTCCACCAGCAGCTCACTGGCATTGGCGTTGATGATGCCGCCACCGGCCACGATGAGCGGCTTCTCCGCCGCCATCATCATGTCCAGCGCTTTTTCGATCTGCTTGCGGCTGGCGGCGGGCTTGTACACCGGCAGCGGTTCGTAGGTGTCGATGTCAAACTCGATCTCGGCCATCTGCACGTCAAACGGCAAGTCGATCAGCACTGGCCCCGGGCGGCCCGAGCGCATCAGATGAAACGCCTGCTGGAAGGCACGCGGCACCTGCGCAGGCTCCCGCACGGTGACGCTCCATTTGGTGACGGGCTTGGAGATCGATTCGATGTCTACCGCCTGGAAATCCTCCTTGTACAGCCGCGCGCGCGGCGCCTGGCCGGTGATGCACAGGATGGGGATGGAATCGGCGATGGCGGAGTACAGCCCGGTGATCATGTCGGTGCCTGCCGGCCCGCTGGTGCCAATGCACACGCCAATGTTGCCGGGCGCAGCACGGGTATAGCCCTCGGCCATGTGTGAGGCGCCTTCCACGTGACGCGCCAGGATGTGGGCAATGGACTGGCGTTCGCGCAGTGCCGAATACAGGGGGTTGATGGCCGCACCCGGCACGCCGAAGGCTTGGGTCACGCCTTCCTTTTCCATCACCAGCACTGCGGCCATTGCAGCCTTCATCTTTGCCATGTCATGTCTCCTTCAAGTTGCTCCGACTGTAGGTTTTGGTGACGTCCGGCAGAAGATGGCTGCGGGCCATAAAACCTATTCCTGATTGGAATAAGCCGCTAAGATGGCGCATGGATCGCCTGCAGGCCATGCACATGTTTGTGCGCGTCGTGGAGACGGGCAGCTTCTCCAAGGCTGCGCGTGAATTCGCCACGACCCAACCCACCGTGACCAAGCAGGTCGCGGCCACCGAAGCGCGCCTGAAGGTGCGGCTGCTCAACCGCAACACCCGTGGTGTGAGCCTGACGGAAACCGGGGCCCTGTACTACGAGAAGTGCAAGTCCATCGTGCACGAGGCCGAAGAGGCCGACAACATCGTGCGGCTGCGCCAGTCGCAGGCGCAGGGCCTGCTGCGCGTGGGCACGTCGGTGGCGTTCGGGCGGCGCGTCATCGTGCCGCTGGCGCTTGACTTCATGGCGCAGCACCCGCAGGTGAAGGTGGATTTGAGCTTTGAGGACCGCTACACCGACCTGGTGGCGCAGGGGATCGATGTGGCGCTGCGCATGGGCAAATTGGCTGATTCCACGCTGGGTGCCCGCTTTCTGGGCACCAACCCGTGGGTGATGGTTGCCTCAGCGCCCTACCTCAAGCAGCATGGCACGCCGAAGCGCCCGGCCGACCTGACCGGCCACAATGCGCTGGTCTACAGCAGCGTGCAGGGCGACGATGTCTGGCGGCTTGCCGGCCCCAAAGGCGAGCCTGTGACGGTTCAGGTGACGGGCCGGTTTCGGTCGAACAATCTGTCGGCGGTGCTGGCGGCGGCGCGCAGCGGGCTGGGCATTGCTGCCTTGCCACGTTATGTGGCCGGAGACTCGCTGGTGGCTGGCCACGTGGTGGAGGTGCTCAAGGACCATGCGCTGCCCGAGCAGGAGATCCACGCCGTATTTCCGTCGCCCAAGCTCGTGCCGGGCAAGGTCCAGGCTTTTGTGGCGTATCTGCAGGGCTGGTTTGGGCCGCGCTGGTGGGAGACGCTTCCCAAAGCCTGAACAGGGCCAATTTTTAGTCAAATAGCCCTGTTGTCCGCTCGCTTCGGTCATAGTTTGCTATATAAATAATAGCATTTGCAGACACGCGATCTCAATGCGCTTCGGCCTGCTTGGCAGCGGCAACCGCCGCGCTGGTATCGCCTTTCGCGCCGTTGAAGTACAGGTTCAGCGCAACGGCACTGATGGACGCCAACAGGATGCCGGACTCGATCAGCGGATGGATGCCGTGCGGCATCCACTGGAGGTAGCGGGGCGCGATCAGCGGGATCATGCCCACTCCGATCGAGATTGCGACGATCAGCGCATTGAAGCGATTCGTCTTGAAATCCACGCCCGCCAGAATGCGGATGCCGGTGGCGGCCACCATGCCAAACATCACCAATCCGGCACCCCCCAGCACCACGGTGGGCAACGACTCCACCAGCGCCGCCATCTTGGGCAGCACGCCCAGCACGATCAGGATGATGCCGCCGGCCACGCACACAAAGCGGCTCTTCACACCCGTTACCGCCACCAGGCCCACATTCTGCGAAAAGCTGGTGTAGGGAAAGGTATTGAAGATTCCGCCGATCAGCGTGCCCAGGCCGTCGGTGCGCAGACCGCGGGTGAGAGCGGCCTGGTCGATCTTGCGATCGGTCATGTCGCCCAGCGCGAGGAACATGCCGGTGGATTCGATCATGACGACGATCATCACCAGCGTCATGGTCAGGATCAGGATCGGGTCGAAGACCGGTGTGGCGATCTCGAAGGGCAGCACCACGTCAAACCACGCGGCCTTGCCAACCTTGTCGAAGTTCATCAGGCCCATTGCGGTGGCCACCACGCCGCCGATCACGATGCCGAGCAGCACCGAGATGTTGGCCAGGAAGCCTTTTGCGAACTTGGCAATCAGCAGGATCGAGACCAGCACCAATGCCGCAATGCCGACGCCGTTGAGGTCTGCGTACTTCGGATTGGGGATGCTCGGCACGATGGCCAAGCCTTTTGGTACCGGCGGCAGTGCCGAGCCCGGCGCACCCGCAGCGGCGGCGGCATCCGCCAGCCACTTGGCGTGCTCGGGATTGACGACGCTGGGGGCCGTTGGGCCGACCGGGTTGCCAAAAATCCAGTTGATCCCCACGCGCATCAGGCTGATGCCGATCACGGCAATGATGGTGCCGGTCACCACCGGCGGAAAGAATCGCAGCATGCGGCTGACCACTGGTGCAATCAGGATCGAGATGATGCCTGCACCAATGATGGAGCCAAAGATCAGGCCGGCGCCAGCGATGCCGGGGTTGGTGTTGGCCATCGCCACCATGGGCGCGACCGAGGCGAATGTCACGCCCATCATCACTGGCAGGCGGATGCCAAACCATTGCGTGGCGCCCAGCGACTGGATCAGCGTCACAACGCCGCAGCAGAACAGGTCAGCCGAAATCAGCAGCGCCACCTGTTCGGGGCTGAGCTTGAGCGCGCGCCCCACGATCAGCGGGACGGCCACCGCGCCCGCGTACATCACCAGCACATGCTGCAGCCCGAGGGCCGTCAGTTTGCCTGCGGGAAGGCGCTCGTCTACCGGATGAACGTCTGCTGTCATGGGTCGGTCCTTAAGTTGTATGCCTGAGTGAACACCAAACTGTATACACATTATCCGGCGAACGGAATACTGCCTTTCCCGCAGGTGGAAGGTCAGGAGAGTCGTAACTTAATTAGCAGGAATCAGGCCAAAAGGTCGCGCAGCGTCCGGGCAATCACCTTGGTGGCGCGGCGCAGGTCTTCCAGTTCTAGGTGCTCGTCGGCGCGCTTGGCGTTGGACTCCAGCACGGTGCGCGGCCCGGCCCCGTAGATCACACCTGGAATACCGGCCTCGGCGTACAGCCGGACGTCGGTGTACAGCGGTGTGCCCATTGCGGGGATGGGCTGCCCAAACAGCTGCGAGCCATGCTTCTGAATCGCCTCGACCAATGGCTGGTTGCCAGGCAAGGGCTTCATCGCGTTGGCCAGCAGCAACCGGCGGATGTCGACCGAGATGCCGGGGCTGGAAGCGGCGGCATCGGCAATCACCTGGCGGATGGTGGCCTCAACTTCGGCCGGATTTTCCTCGGGGATCATGCGTCGGTCGAGCTTGAACACCAACTTGCCGGGCACCACATTGGTGTTGGTCCCGCCTTCGATGCGCCCCACATTGAGGTAGGGGTGGGAAATGCCGGCCACCTGAGACGTGACCTGGCGGTACAGTGTGTTCTGCGCGTACAGGGCATTCAGAATCTTCACCGCGCCCTGCAGGGCATCTACCCCAGTGTGCGGAATGGCGGCGTGCGCCATCTTGCCGTGCACGGTCACTTCCATCTGCAGGCAGCCATTGTGGGCGGTCACCACTTCGTAGCTGAAGCCCGCCGCGATCATGAGGTCGGGCTTGGTAAGGCCGTGCCGCAGCAGCCAGCCTGGGCCCATCTCGCCACCGAACTCTTCGTCATAGGTGAAATGAAGTTCCACCGCGCCTTTGAGCCTGGGCGTGGCCGGCTTGCCTGCAGTCGAGGCGCCCCAGGCTTCGAGGGCGCGCACCGCAAAGGTGAAGGTGGCGAAGTCGCATTTGCTGACTGCTGCAGCTCGACCGTAGATCTTGCCGTCGGCGATCTCGCCGCCGTAGGGGTCGCGGGTCCAGCCTTCACCGGGTGGCACCACGTCGCCGTGCGCATTGAGCGCTATCGTCGGGCCGTCGCCGTAACGACGCCGAACGATCAGGTTGGTGATCGACGCCATGCCGTAGGGTTCCAGATCGGCGGCGGGCACCGGGTGCTTTTCCGCCATAAAACCAAAACCCGCCAGCAGCTCGGCCGTGCGTTCGGCATGCGGCGCGTTGTTGCCGGGCGGGGTGTCGGTGGGCACCCGGATCAGTTCCTGCAGGAAACGCACCTCTTCCTCGAAGTGCGCGTCAATCCAGGCATCCAATGAGTCGTAGTCGGTCATCGTGTTTCGGTGGCAAGGTTGTGCAGGAGCAACTGAAAGGCCTCTATCGCCAGCTGCATGTCGTCGCTGGTGGTGCATTCCAGCGGGTTGTGGCTGATGCCGGAATTGAGGCCACGCACAAACAGCATGGCCTGCGGCATCACTTCATGAAGCTTCATGGCGTCGTGCCCGGCCCCGCTGGGCATGCGGAACAGCGGAACGCCCAGCGCATCGACCGCGCGCTCCCAGCGTTGTTGCCACGCCGGGGCGCTGGGGGCAGCCGCTGCGCGCATGGTCTCCTCCAGCGTACAGCGCACGCCCCGGCGGTTACAGATGGACTGCAACTCGGCCAGGATATCGTGCACCAGAGCATCGCGCTGTGCGTTGGTCGGTGCGCGCATGTCCAGCGTGAAGATGCAGCGGCCCGGCACCACGTTGGTGGAACCATTGGGCACGTGCAGCTGCCCCATCGTGGCTACCGAATCGCCATCCCGAGTGGCGCGTTGTTCAGCGAAGAGCGCCAGTTCGGCGACCGCAGCTGCGGCATCCCGCCTGCGGTTCATCGGCGTGGTGCCCGCGTGGCTGGCCATGCCGGTCACTTCGCACAGGTAGCGCACGCTCGCATTGACCGAAGTGACGATGCCCAGCGGCAAATCGAGCTCGTTGAGCACCGGGCCCTGTTCGATATGGACCTCCACGAAACCCAGATAGTCGGCGGCATTGCGCTTGAGCTGCGCAATGGCCTGCAGGGTGGCGGGGTGGCCGGCGGTGGCCATGGCCTCGCGCATGGTGATGCCGTCGGCGTCCTTCTGGTCGAGCCATTCGGGCTTGAAATCGCCGACCAGCGCACCAGAGCCGAGGAAGGTGGCCTTGTAGCGCTGCCCTTCTTCTTCGGCGAAGCCCACCACTTCAAAGTGAAAAGGCAGGCGCTGGCCCTGGCGCACCAGTTCCCGAACACAGGCCATCGGGACATAGATGCCCAGCCTGCCGTCGTATTTGCCACCGTTGCGAACCGTGTCATAGTGGCTGCCGGTGAGCAGCGTCCTGGCATGCGCATCCACCGCGTGGTAGCGGCCCACGACGTTGCCCACGGCGTCAATTTCGACGCGATCGAAGCCGCAATCCTTCATGTCCTGCACGAGGCGGTCCGCGCAGGCGCGGTGGGCATCGGTCAGGTAGGTGACGGTCAACTGCCCCTTTTCGGCGTAACCCGGATCGCTAAACCGGGACAGCCGTTCATGCCAGTCCCAAACGTCGTTGCCCAACGCAGGCGCTACGCCAAACTTGTCGTTGAGGCGTATTTCCACAACGCGATGGATGTTGCGCAGGCATTCGTTCCGCTCAAAATCCGGGTGGTGCTGCAGCCGCCGCTCGAAGGTGTCGATGATTTCCTGCTTGCCAAGGCCCGTGCCGCGGGCACCGCGCACTGCCAGCACGAACGGGAATCCGAACCTGGCGTTGTAGTCGGCGTTGAGCTTCTGGATCCGCGCCAGCTCCTCGGGCGTGCATTGGGTGAGCCCGGCCTTGTTTTGCTCATGGGTGGATTCGGCGGTGAGGCTGTTGCTTGCCATCGCCTTGCCCGCCAGTTCGGGGTGAGCACGGATCAGCCGCAACTGGGCGTCCAAGCCTGCGTCCCGGACGATCTGCGCCATCACGTGCTTGAGATGCGGGAGCGAACGGAACGGCCGGTGCGCCAGCGCCGCTTCGGCAATCCAGGGGGAATGCTCGTACAGCCCGTCCAGCAGCAGCGCGGCGTCGGACGGCGATGCAGCATT
>JANOBJ010000285.1:0-4061 GCA_031411575.1 Betaproteobacteria bacterium
GAGGGCCAGTTCCAGATTTTCAAACACCGTGAGTTGTTCAAACACAGTCGGCTTCTGAAACTTGCGGCCAATACCGAGCTGCGCAATTTCGGGCTCTTTGTAGCGCAGCAGGTCAATCGTGCTGCCAAAAAAAACACGGCCTTCATCGGGGCGGGTCTTGCCGGTGATGATGTCCATCATCGTGGTCTTGCCGGCACCATTGGGCCCGATGATGCAGCGCAGTTCACCGGGCGCAATGTCGAGCGACAGCTTGTTGATGGCCTTGAAGCCGTCAAAGCTCACGCTCACGTCTTCGAGGTACAGGATTCGGCCATGCGCCACGTCCACCTCGCCCGGCGTGACCACGCGCGAGAAGCCTGCCGCGCGGCCGCCAGACTCGGTTTGGCCGGTCTGCTTGAGCGCGCGCGCTTCCAGCCGGCGTGCGCCCTCCTCCAGCAGGTCCGGCGTCATGGCGCGCCCTTTTTGCCGAGCTTGCGCACCAGCCCGACGACGCCGTTGGGCAGGAACAAGGTGACGGCAATGAACAGCGCGCCCAGAAAATACAGCCAGAACTCGGGCGCCGTGACAGTCAGCCAGCTCTTGGCGCCGTTCACGATAAAGGCACCGATGATCGGGCCGATCAACGTGGCACGGCCGCCCACGGCCGCCCAGATCGCAATCTCGATCGAGTTGGCAGGGCTCATCTCACCGGGGTTGATGATGCCGACCTGGGGCACATACAGTGCGCCCGCCACGCCACACATGATGGCCGAGATCACCCAGATGGTGAGCTTGTAGCCGATCGGGTTGTAGCCCGAGAACATCACGCGCGACTCGGCATCACGAACGGCCTGCAGCACGCGCCCGAATTTGGAGGTGACCAGCCAGCGCGCGAACAGGAAGAACCCCAGCAGCGTGAGCCCCGTCAGCACGAACAGCAGCATCCGCATCGACGGGGTGGCGATCGCGACGCCCAGAATGCGCTTGAAATCCGTAAACCCGTTGTTGCCGCCAAAGCCGGTTTCATTGCGGAAGAACAGCAGCATGGCCGCGAAGGTCATGGCCTGCGTGATGATGGAGAAATACACGCCCTTGATGCGCGACCGGAACGCGAAGTAGCCAAACACAAAGGCCACCACGCCCGGCACCGCGACGATCAGGATCAGCGTGGCCACGAAGCTGTCGCTGAAGGTCCAGTGCCAGGGCAGGGTCTTCCAGTCGAGAAACACCATGAAATCTGGCAGGTCGCTTTTGTAGTTGCCGTCCCGGCCAATCTGGCGCATCAGGTACATGCCCATCACGTAGCCCCCCAGCGCGAAGAACATGCCGTGGCCCAGTGAGAGGATGCCCGTATAGCCCCAGATCAGGTCCATGGCCAGCGCGCAGATCGCGTAGCACATGATCTTGCCGACCAACCCGACGGCAAAGTCGCTCATGTGGAAAACGCTGTCCCTTGGAACCACCAGATTCAGCAGCGGCGCCACGGCGCACACCACGAGCAGCGCGACGACAAAGGCGGTCCAGCCTGCGCGGCTCATCACAGCGGGCTTGGGCGGAAGCGTCAGTGCTGGATTCATGGCGCGCCGCCCCCGTCCAGTGTCACCGTGGAACTGGCTCCGCCGGCCAAGTGGTAGCGTCCCCTTGAGGGGGAGGCGCCGAAGGCGCATCGGGAGTGGGTCATGCTTCCGCGCTCCGGCCCTTCATCGCGAAAATGCCCTGTGGCCGCTTCTGGATGAAGATGATGATGAGCACCAGCACCGCAATTTTGGCCAGCACCGCACCGGCCCAGCCCTCGATGAACTTGTTGAGCACGCCGAGCCCGAGCGCCGCGTACACGGTACCGGCCAGTTGCCCCACGCCGCCCAACACCACCACCATGAATGAATCAACGATGTAGCCCTGCCCGAGGTCTGGCCCCACGTTGCCCACCTGGCTCAGTGCGCAACCGGCCAGCCCGGCAATGCCCGAGCCCAGCGCAAAGGCGTAGGTGTCGATGCGCGCGGTGTTCACGCCCATGCACGAGGCAATCGGCCGGTTTTGTGTAACGCCGCGCACAAACAGCCCCAGCCGCGTTTTGCCGATCAGGAAGGCCATCCCCAGCAACACGGCAGCCGCAAAGCCAATGATCACGATGCGGTTGTAAGGCAGCTGGAGGTTGCCCATGAGCTGGACGCCACCACTCATCCAGCTCGGATTTTCCACGCCCACGTTTTGGGCGCCAAACACGCTACGCACCAGTTGTTGCAGCATCAGACTGATGCCCCAGGTGGCCAGCAACGTTTCGAGCGGCCGCCCGTAGAGGAATCGGATCACGCTGCGCTCCAGCGCCGCGCCCATGAGAGCCGATGCCGCAAAGGCCACGGGCACCGCTGCCACGAGGTACCAGTCAAACGAGCCCGGCAGATACTTCTGGAACAACCCTTGCACCACGTAGGTGGCATACGCGCCGATCATCATCAGCTCGCCGTGCGCCATGTTGATCACGCCCATCAGCCCGTAGGTGATCGCCAGCCCCAGCGCCACCAGCAACAAGATCGAGCCGAGGCTGATACCGCTGAAGATGGCGGCAATCTTGTCGCCCCACGCGAGCGCCGCCTCCACCTTGCGCAGCGAGGTCTCGAGCGCCGCTTTCACATCGACTTCGGCTTCGGTTTTGAGACGCTCCAGCAGCGCCGTCTTGGTGCTGGGGCTGCCACTTTGCGCCAGCAGCGCTGCGGCCTCCAGCCGCCGGGACTTGTCGGCACTGCCCAGCAGCACGGCCGCCCGCACCATGCCCAACTGCTCCTTGATCTGGGGGTTGGGCTCGGCCGCGTAGGCCTTTTCAATCAGCGGCAGCTTGGAGTCGTCGGTCTCGCCTTGCAGTGCCTTGATGGCGTCGCGGCGAAGTTTCTCGTCTTTCGAAAACAGCTTGAGCGCGGCCAGTGCCGAATCCAGCTCACCGCGCATGCGGTTGTTGTTGATGACATCCTCGGCGCCATCCGGCACAGGCACTTCAGCGCCGGTCACCGGATCGAACCCCTTGCCGTCCTTGACCACGATGACCTTGTCGCCGGCAATCTTGACCGCGTCATCGGATACCGCCTGGATGAAGGCAGCGGTCTTGTCGTCAGCGCTGGAAACCGCCTGATTGAGCGCCTCGATCCGGGCGTCGGCTTCGCCTGCTGCAATCGCGCGCGCTTGTGCGGCCGTCAGCGCGTGGGTACTTGCCGCCATACCGAGCGCGGCAACAAAAAACAATAGGCGAATGAACATGAAAGAACCTGTAGGGTAGGCACGGCCAGCCATGCACACGCTGCAAATCCCGGGTCTCACGAGGCTTTCCCCGTGAGACCCAAGCCCCCCGCTGGCGCGGGGGGTGCTTTTGAAGCCTTACTTCTTGGCGACTTCAGACTTCGCCGGCTCGTCAGGCTTCTTGTCGTTGCCTTCGATGTACGGACTCCACGGCTTGGCCTTGACGGGGCCGGGCGTCTTCCAGACCACGTTGAACTGGCCATCGGCCTTGACCTCGCCGATGAACACCGACTTGTGCAGATGGTGGTTCTTCTCGTCCATCTTGGAGACGATGCCCGAAGGTGCCTTGAAGGTCTGGCCGGCCATGGCGGCGATCACCTTGTCGGTATCGGTGGACTTGGCTTTCTCGACGGCCTGTTTCCACATGTTGATGCCGATGTAGGTGGCTTCCATCGGGTCATTGGTCAGCGGCTTGTCCTTGTGGCCGGCGATGCCCTTGGCCTTGGCGTAGGCGCCCCACTTCTTGATGAACTCGTCATTGGCCGGGTTCTTGATGGTCATGAAGTAGTTCCACGCAGCCAGGTGCCCGACCAGCGGCTTGGTGTCGACGCCGCGCAGCTCTTCCTCACCCACCGAGAAGGCGACCACGGGCACGTCCTTGGCCTTCAGGCCGGCGTTGCCCAGTTCCTTGTAGAAAGGCACGTTGGAGTCACCGTTGATGGTGGACACCACGGCCGTCTTGCCGCCTGCGGAGAACTTCTTCACGTCAGCCACGATGGTCTGATAGTCCGAGTGGCCGAAGGGCGTGTACTTCTCGTCGATGTCGGAATCTTTCACGCCCTTGCTCTTCA
>JANOBJ010000286.1:0-1709 GCA_031411575.1 Betaproteobacteria bacterium
TCCGCATCGCCGCGGCGCGCCATGTCCAGCGCCTGGCCGGTACCCAAGGCGACCACCTTGATGTCGATGCCGCTAACCTTCTTGAATTCAGGCAGCAGGTGGCCAAACAGGCCGGACTGCTCGGTCGAGGTGGTGGAGGCCATCACGATCGTCTGCGCCGAGGCCACTGTGTTTGCTATGGTTAATATAGCAAACAATGACAATCCGACAAGCACATTGGCCCTAAATGACTTAAAAATACTCACGCAAGCTCCCCTTTGACAAACAGATGGGCAGCGGGATACCGCGCCTGCAGCAGCGCGCCCTGAAAAAACTGCCCCACCGGCAGATCCGCGAGCACACGGCCATGCTCCAGATAGATCACGCGGTCGGCCAGACGCTTGACCTGGCCGAGGTTGTGGCTGGCGAAAACCATGGACACCGGCTGCGGGCCAGCCCCCTTCACAAACTCCGCCATCAGCGCTTCCACCTCGCGCTTGGCATGCGGGTCGAGGCTCGCGGTGGGTTCATCGAGCAACAACACATCGGGCTGCAGCGCCCAGGCCCGTGCGAGCGCCAGCCGCTGCTGCTGGCCGCCCGACAGGGTTTTGGCGTTGCGCTGCGCCACGTCTGCCAGCTCGACGCGCGCCAGCGCTTCATCCGCCCTGGCCTGCGCCGCACGCCACGGCGAACCCGCGAGCCACAGCCCCAGCGCCACGTTGTTCCGCGCGCTGGTGCGCAGCATGTACGGCTGCTGGAACAACATCGCCTGGCGCGCCGCCATATCGCGTCGCACCGTGCCGCGGCTAGGCACGCGCAGGCCATGCAATACCCGCAGCAAAGTGCTCTTGCCACTGCCATTGGCGCCGATCAGCGCTACCCGCTCGCCGCGCCGGATGGTGAGTGTGACCCCAGACAGCGCCTGCACGCGCGCCAGTTGCACGTCCACCGCCGACAGCGCGAAGAGATCGGCGCCCGTGCTGGCCGCGTCGCGCACGGTGACATGCAAAGCAGCGGTCACGGCGGGACTCATGCCGTCAGCCCCCGCGTCACATCGGTCACGCTGCCGTCCGTCCGCTCACGCCAGCGCCGCAGCGCGGCAATCAGCGCGTTGAGCGCCAGCACCACCGCCAACAAAATGATTCCCAGCGCCAGCGCCAGCGGAAGATCCCCCTTGCTGGTCTCCAGCGCAATGGCCGTGGTGATGACCCGCGTGAAGCCGTCAATGTTGCCGCCCACCACCATCACCGCACCCACTTCCGATATCGCGCGCCCAAACGACGCGATGATCACCGTCAGCAACGCATAGCGTTCGTCCCAGGCCAGCAGCAGGCTGCGCAGCAATGTGCCGGCGCCCAATGACTGCAGTTGCTCACCGTGCGAGCGCTCGGCGTCCTCGACGATCTGACGGGTCAGCGCCGTGACCACGGGCAGAACCAGGATGGCCTGCGCCAGAACCATGGCCTTGAAGCTGAACAGCCAGCCCAGAAAACCCAATGGCCCCGAGCGTGACAGAACCAGATACACCACCAGGCCCACCACCACAGACGGCAGGGCGAGCAGCGTGTTGAGCAGCGTGAGCACCGCATCGCGCCCGGAAAATCGGGCAACGCCGAGCCAGGCGCCGGCCATCAGGCCCACGCCCACCGCCCGCGCGCTGGCGGTCGCGCTCACCGCGAGCGCGCGGCCCACGATGGCCCACAGGCCAGGGTCAAAAGACGAGATCAGGG